>NZ_JBHVJX010000028.1:29453-104455 GCF_042798755.1 Streptomyces sp. NPDC057743 | reverse complement strand
TAGCTCCGCTATGAAGCCATCCCGGCGCCTTGCGATCGCACGCACCAGACGCCGCTCCTTCCTCCACGGAGATCCGTCAGAAGCGCCCTAGCCCTCGTCGTACTCCGCCTCGTGCTGGAGGATGCACTGCTGCCACTGCGACAGCGCCTCCTCGCGGTCGCCGCCGGCGTCCTGGGCGGCGACGATCAGCGCGTCGGCGGCCATCGCGGCCAGCCGCACCGCGACATGGCACACATCGCGTTGGGGGAGCGGCCGGAGGAGTTCCACCGCGCCGTCACTGTCCCCGGACAGGGCCGAGGCCACGACGGCCATGGTGGTGCGGTCCCACTCGTACTCGGACATGGGGAGAGCATGCCCAGCGGGCGGCGCGGCCATCATCGAACGCCCACGCGGAGGGAGAACCCGCCAGGTGGAACCGGGCCCTCCGCGCTCGCCCCCGGCCGGGCCGCCCCACCTGTCAGATCACGATCCGGATCTGAAACAAACCCGGCCCGGTTCCGATCATTCTCGGTCGATACAGTGCTTCGCCAGGGGCGTCCCACGCCCTAAGACACGGGTGTGCGAGCGTCGGGAGGGCGCAGTGAGACAGCACGACGGGGGTCCGGCATGAGTGCGACAGGAGGCGGCACCGCGATCTGGGGCCGCGCCGAGCAGCAGGACTTCCGCAGCCGGGTGCGCGGCTGCCTGCTGGGCGGCGCCATCGGCGACGCGCTCGGCGCCGGCATCGAGTTCGACTCCCTGGACGCGATCCGCGAGGCGCACGGCCAGGACGGCGTGACCGACCTGGTGCCCGCCTTCGGGCGCCGCGGCGCGGTCACCGACGACACCCAGATGACCCTCTTCACCGTCGACGGGCTGATCCGCGCCCAGGTCCGCCGGGACACCGGCGCCTGGCACCCGCCCACCGACGTGCACCGCGCCTATCTGCGCTGGGCCGCCACCCAGCGCGACTGGGGCCCCGACGAGCGTCGGGACGACGACGGCTGGCTGGCCCGCGAGGAGTGGCTCTACGCCCGCCGGGCCCCCGGCCGCGCCTGCCTCGGCGGCCTCGGCGACGAGGTGATGGGCACCCTGGAGGCGCCCAAGAACCCGGACTCCAAGGGCTGCGGCGCGGTGATGCGCTCCGCGCCGTTCGGCCTGCTCGTCGGCTGGGAGCCGCAACTGGTCTTCCAACTCGCCGTCGAATGCGCCGCGCAGACCCACGGCCACCCCACCGGCTACCTCGCCGCCGGCGCGTTCGCCGTGATCAGCCACGGCCTGGCCCGCGGCGACGACCTCGACGGCGCCGTCCAGAAGGCCCTGGCCCACCTCGCCACCCGCCCCGACCACGAGGAGACCACCGACGCCCTCAAGGCCGCGCTGGGCGCCGTCCGGCAGGGCATGCCGACGGCCGCCCGGGTCGAGTCGCTGGGCGAGGGCTGGACCGCCGAGGAGGCGCTGGCCATCGGCGTGTACTGCGCCCTGGTCGCCGAGGACGTCCGGCACGGCCTGCTGCTCGCCGTCAACCACGGCGGCGACAGCGACTCCACCGGCGCCATCTGCGGCAACCTCCTGGGCACCCTGCACGGCGAGACCGCGCTGCCCCCCAACTGGCTGGTCGAGCTGGAGGGCCGGGCCACCATCCTCCAACTCGCCGACGACTTCGCCATGGAGATGACCCAGGGCCCCACCCTCCACGGCCCCGCCGGCTCCGCCCCCGGCTGGCTGGCCCGCTACCCCCGCGCCTAACGAGTCAGGCACCCCGTCACCCCCCGCTCGACGTCACCGCCTCCCGGGCCGCCCCCTCGCCGCCCTCCCCGGGGCCGTTGATCCGGGCCAGCAGGGCGTCGCGGGCGTCGCTGGTCTCCGGGCGGACGAGGCCGAGCAGGACGAACAGCACCAGCGAGGTCGCCACCGGCGCCGCGATCTGGAGCTGCAACTCCACCCCGGACAGCCCGAAGTTGGTCAGCCAGAACGCCACCAGCCCGGCCGCCCAGGACACCAGCGCCGCCACCGGCCCCGACCTGCGCAGCGCCGGCACCATCCCCAGCAGGAACGGGATCGACACCGGCCCGACCAGCCCCGCCACCCACTTGATGACAACGGTGATGATGTCCTTGAACGCCGGCGAGTTGACCTGCGTGGCGATCGCCATCGACAGCGCCAGGAAGCACACCGTCGACACCCGCGCCGCCAGCAGCCCGGCCCGGTGCGACCAGGTACGGGCCCGCGCCGACACCGCCGGCGCGATGTCCCGGGTGAACACCGCGGCGATCGCGTTGGCGTCCGAGGAGCACATCGCCATCGAGTGCGAGAAGAAGCCGACCACCACCAGCCCCAACAGGCCGTGCGGCAACAGCCGTTCGGTCAGCAGCGCATACGCGTCCGAGGCGTCCGGCTTCGTGGCCGTCACCAGGAGCGGCGCCGCCCACATCGGGAAGAACAGCACGGCCGGCCACACCAGCCACAGCCCCGCCGACAGCAGCGCCGAGCGGCGCGCCTCCCGGGCGGAGCGGGTGGCCATGTAGCGCTGCGCCTGGCTCCACATCCCGCCGCTGTACTCGAAGGTCTTGATGAAGAGGTAGGCGAGCAGGAACGTCAGGGTGTACGGGCCGGCGGTCGGCTGGGCGTGCCCGTCCGGCAGCCGGTCCCAGACCGTCCCCAGCCCGCCGACGCCGCCCAGTTCGCCCAGCACCGTCACCAGCATCGCGACCCCGGCCACCAACTGGATGACGAACTGCCCCAGTTCGGTCAGGGCGTCCGCCCACAGCCCGCCGACCGTGCAGTAGACGCCGGTGATCACCCCGGTGAGCAGGATGCCCTGGTTGAGCGAGAGCCCGGTGAAGACCGACAACAGGGTCGCGATCGCCGCCCACTTGGCGCCCACGTCCACCACCTTCAGCAGCACCCCCGACCAGGCGAGCGCCTGCTGCGTGCGCAGGTCGTAGCGGTTCTTGAGGTACTCCAGCGGCGAGGCGACGCCGAGCCGGGAGCGCAGCCGGTTCAGTCGGCCCGCGAACAGCCGGGCCCCGATGGCGATTCCGACGGCGATGGGGAAGGACCAGGTGACGTAGGAGGTGATGCCGTACTGGTAGGCGATGCCGGCGTAGCCGGTGAACATCACAGCGCTGTAGCCGGACATGTGGTGCGAGATGCCGGACAGCCACCACGGCATCCGGCCGCCGGCGGTGAAGAAGTCGCCGACGTCGTCCACCCGCCGGTGCGACCACATCCCGATCGCGACCATCACGCCGAAGTAGCCGATGAGCACGGCCCAGTCGAGACTGTTCATGCCCCCTCCAGGGGTCCGCCCTGTGAACGTTCCGGGTGTGGAATCACTTCGCCGTGCTGCGGTCCTGCGGTGCCAAGTCCCCGTTCGGGAGCGGGAACTTTGGGGATTGAACCGTTCGTCGCGCGCACGGGTCAAGGGGCTGGACGGTCATGGGTGTGAACGGGGGTCAGTGAAGCGAACGGGAGCGGCGGGCCCGGCACAGGGCGAACGGCCGCACGGGCCGTGCCCCGTAAGGCCGTTGGGCGGTGCCGGGTGGCGTGGTCCCGCGCCCCGCGCCGCCGTCCGCTAGCGCATCAGCTCGCCCGCGTTCACCAGCAGCGACTGCCCGGTGATGGCCCGCGCCCGGTCCGAGGCCAGGAAGACCGCCGCCTCCGCCACGTCCGCGTCGGTCGCCAGCTCCGGCAGCGCCATCCGCCCGGCCAACCGCTCCCGCACCGCGGACTCCGGCACCCCCTCGGCCGCCGCCGTCCGCCGCACGAACGCCGCCACCGGCGGGCCCCACATCCAGCCCGGCTGCACGGTGTTGACCCGGATCCGGTCCGGCCCCACCTCCCGCGCCAGCGAGTACATCGCCGACACCAGCCCGCCCTTGGACGCCGCATAGGCCGCCTGCTGCACCTGCGAGGGCGCGGCCACCGACGACTGGGTGCCGATCAGCACCACCGAGCCGCCGCCGCCCGCCGTCATCGCCGGCAGGCAGGCGCGGGTCATCCGCAGCGTGCCGAAGAGGTTGACGTCCAACACCCGCCGCCAGGCGTCGAAGTCGGCGTCCCGCAACCCCCCGAACTGGTCGTCCAGCGCCGCGACATGGACCACCGCGTCGATCCCGCCGAACCGCTCCACGGCCACCTCGGCCAGCGCCGCGCACTGCGCCTCGTCGCCGATGTCGGTCGCCCGCCAGGCCGTGCGCCGGCCGGACGCGTCGATCCGGGCCGCGGTGTCCGCGAGGTTGCGCTCGGTGCGCGCGCCCAGCACGACGCGGGCGCCGTCCCGTATGCAGGCCGCCGCGACCCGGTGGCCGAGCCCGGCGCCGACGCCGGAGACGATGACGGTCTTGTCGCACAGCAGCATGCGCGGGCCTCCTGTCGGTCGGCCACGGTGCGAGGCGTGCTGACGTAGCGTCAAATCCGTGGCGGGGCAGCAGGGTAGGCGCGCGGTGCCGCGAAGAGAAGGCCGGTGCCGCGCCGGCCCCCGCTCACTCCCAGGCTCACTCCCAGGCCGACGACTGCGTCGCCTCGAAGCAGTACTTGACCCAGGGGTCGGACCGGTTGGGACTGTTCGTCGGCACCGCGCAGAACCGCGCCTGGAAGGTGTCGCCCACCGAGGCCATCGGCGTGTAGACGTCATGGTGGGAGGCGATGAAGGCGCTGCGGGACGAGCCGCCGGTCACGCTCACCGTCACCTCGTCGCCGACCCCGCCCGCCACGATCCGCCCCCAGACGGCGCCGCAGCGCTTGCTGTACCGCAGGTGGAGGCGGACCGGATTGCCCGCCGCCGGCTCGAAGCTCACCGCGTCCACCCCGCACCCGGTGGCGTTCGGGTCCTTGCCGTCGCAGCCGGCCCCGGGGCAGCTGGGCGGCGGCTTCTCGTACAGCTTGGGGAGCTGGCTGGCGCCGAACGTGGCGAGCGCGCCGACGACCGAGGTGACCACGCCCACCACCAGCGCATGCCGGGCGTGCGCGCGCAGCCAGCGCCCGGCGCCGCGGCAGCGCGAGCCGAGGTCCCGCAGCGCGGTCCGCAGGCGGCGCCGCAGGGACGGGGACGGGCGGGTCGGGGGATCTTCGGGGTCCCTCAGGTCGGGGCCACTGCTCATCCGGCCTCCAGGCAGGACGCGTTCCAACTGCCGGCGGGGCGTGGAGGGTTGGCGCACCCGCCGATGGGCCGCGCGCCGTGGGGCGTGCGCCGTGGACCCTTCAGTCTCCGCCCGCACCGGGCCCGCCGGGAAGTGGTTTTTCCGCCACCCGACGCGCCCCGACCGCCGTGGTCGTTACGCGCCCCGCCGGGCCTCGCCCAGCGCCGTACGCAGCCGCCGCAACCCCTCGCCGATCTCCCGTGGCCCGTGCGTGACGAACGACAGCCGCAGCGTCGCCGGGTCCGGCCGCCCGGCGAAGAACGGCGCCCCCGGCACATACGCCACGTCATGACGCACCACTTCCGGCAGCAGCGCCGCCGTGTCGTACCCCGCCGGCAGCGTCGCCCAGACGAACATCCCACCCTCCGGGCGGTTCCACCGCGAGCCCTCGGGGAGCGCCGTCGGCAACCCCGCCACCAGGGCGTCCCGCCGCTCCCGGTAGGCGTCCCGCACCCGCGCCAGATGCGCGTCCAGGTCCGAGGCCGCCAAGTACCGTGCCGCGGCGGCCTGATCGACCGTCGAGGTGTGCAGATCGGCGGCCTGCTTGGCGATCACACAGGCCCGCCGCAGCGCCGCCGGCGCCCGCAGCGTGCCCAGCCGCAGCCCCGGCGCCATCACCTTGGAGAACGAGCCGAGCAGCGCCGTGCGGTCCTCGGCCCCGGGCAGCGCGGCGATCCAGGGCCGCGGCTCCCCCTCGAACCGCAGCTCCCCGTACGGGTCGTCCTCGGCGATCCACAGCCCGCGCCGGGCGGCGACCCGGGCGACCTCGGCGCGCCGCTCGGCGGTCAGCGTCCGCCCCGTGGGGTTCTGGAACGTCGGGATGACATAGAGGAGTTTGGGGCGCTCGCGGGCGGCGATCTCGTCCAGCGCCACCGGGTCCAGACCCTCGTCGTCGGTGGGTACCGCCACCACCCGGGCGCCCGCGAGGGAGAAGATCTGCAGTGCCGCCAGATAGCAGGGGTCCTCCACCAACACCACGTCGCCCGGCTCCAACAGGGCGGTGGCCAGCAGCGTCAGCCCCTGCTGGGAGCCGGTGGTGACCAGCAGGTCGTCGGCGGCGGTGGGCAGCCCGCGGGCGGTGGTGCGGGCCGCGACGGCCGCCCGCAGTGCCGGATCGCCCTCCGTGGTCGCATACTGCAGCGCCCGCTGTGGCGCCCGGGCCAGCACCTCGGCGAAGGCCGCGGATATCCCCTCCGCGTCGAAGAGTTCGGGCGCCGGCAGCCCGCCGGCGAACGAGATCACCTCGGGGCGCGCGGTCAGCGCCAGGATCTCGCGCACGGGCGAGGAGCCGGTCCGCTGCGCCCGGGCGGCGAACTCGGGGACGGGCGCGGCGGGGTGGACGTGATCCGGCATGTCGACTCTCCTCGCTCGGGCGGGCGCTGCGGGAACCACCGTGAGCCGCAGGTGCCGGGCAGCCTAGAAAGGCGCCGGCCGCCCCCGCAGAGCTGTCCGTATGGTGAATCGCCGTTCCGCCACCGGGGATTCCTCGTCCACACCCCTCCCCTTCTGATTCTGCGTCAGTTACACCTGCCGCCATGACGACCGACGACCACCGCACCGACCCCGCCGCCACTCCCGACGAACTCGCCGCCTACGCCGCCCTGCCCGCCACCGGCCCGTACGCCGCCCGCCCCGGCCACGCCCTGATCACCCTGGTCGAACCGCACCCCGGCCACGAACGCGCCTACAACCGCTGGTACGAGGACGACCACTACATCGCCGGCGCGATGGCCATGCCCTGGATCTTCGCCGGCCGCCGCTGGGTCGCCACCCGCGACCTCCAACTCCTGCGCTACCCCCGGCACTCCGCGGTCGCCCGCCCCCTCACCGCCGGCTGCTACCTCACCACCTACTGGCTCACCGCGGGCCGCTACGACGCCCATATGCGGTGGACCGTCACCACCAACCAACGCCTGCACCGCGACGGCCGGATCCTCCAGGACCGCACCCACGTCCTCACCGCCTTCCACGACCACGCGACCACCGTCTACCGGGACGGCGCCGCCGGCCCCCGAGACACCCACGCCCTCGACCACCCCTACGCCGGACTCGTCCTCGAAGTCATCGACACCGACGGCCCGGAACACCGCGCCGCCCTGCTGGCCTGGCTGCGCGAGGACCATGTGCCCCGCCGGTTGGCGAGTTCGCCGGCGGCGCTGGTCACCGTCTTCCGGCCGACGCCACTGCCCGCCGACCGGATGCCCTACGTCCAGCAGGTCGCGGGCGTCGACACCCGGCTGACCCTGCTGTGGTTCCTGGAACAGGACCCCCGCCGCGCCTTCCCGGACCACCTCACCGGCCTGGACGCGGAGGTGGCCGCCGTCGGCCTGGGCCGGGTGGAACTGGTCGCCCCGTTCCTCCCCACCGTCCCCGGCACGGACCGGTACGTGGACCAACTCCGGTGAGCGGTACGGCCGGTGCGCCGCGCACCGCCCGCGCGCGGACATGGCCGAGCCCCCTCGGCCGGGACGGCGATCCAGTCGAGAGGGCTCGTATCCGTGCCTGCGCTCACACGGAATGCGGTTGCTGACGGCGCGGGTCAGGAGAGGTCGAACGCCCCGGCGGAGAGGTCCGAAACGAAGCTGTGCCAGGAGGAGTTGTCGAACGTGAGGCGCGGCCCCTCGGGGTCCTTGGAGTCACGCACCGCGATGGCCGCGGTGGTCGGCACGGCGATCTCCACGCAGGCGTTGGCGCCGGAGTACGAGGACTTGGTCCAGGAGAACGCGGAATTGGGCTGAACGGCCATTTTCACTCCAACTTACTCTGAGTTACCGGGGATTCGGTGAGACCGACGCTACGCGCCAACATCACCGGCCGGAGAGGGCCGTTCACCCGTCCGCATGGCATATTCAATGATCGCTTCTCAGGCGCGCTGGCCCGGGTGTACCTTGCGACCTTGTTCATCGGAATGCAACATTCCGGTCGATCGCGGCCGTCGACACCCGGCCAGCCCGCCCTCAACTCAGCGCATCCGCATGGCGCTTGGCGGCCTCCGCGATGAACTCCCGGCTCGCCTCCGCGCTCAACGCCTGCGCCCGCAGGTGCTCGTACATGATCGTGTACTTGTGCACGTCGTTGGTCTTCTCCAGGTACAGGTCGCTGGTGACGCCCTCGATGTAGACCACGCTGGAGTCCGCCGCGTCGTCGAACTCCAGGATCGAGAACGTGCCGGACATCCCGGCGTGTGCCCCGGCGTCGTACGGCAGCACCTGCACCGTCACGTGCGGCAGCTTGCTCACCTCGACGAGGTGCTCCAACTGCTCCCGCATGATCAGGTGGCTGCCGACCACCCTCCGTAGCGCGCTCTCGTCCAGGACGACCCACAGCCGCAGCGGGCGATCGGGGTCGTTGACCCGCTCCTGCCGCCGCATCCGCACCTGGATGCGCTTCTCCAGGTCCTCCGGCGCCAGCTCCGGGATCGAGCCGGGGATGACCGCCTCGGCGTAGCCGGGCGTCTGCAACAGGCCCGGCACCAGCAGGGACTCGTACGTCCGCAGCGACGCCGCCTCGGTCTCCAGACCGATGTAGACGCTGTACGGGATGTCACCGAAGGCGTGCCACCAGCCTTGCTGGCGCGAATCCTTGGCCATCTGCATCAGCGAATCCACTATCCGGCGGTCCTCGACCTCGTAGACCCCGCACAGGTCGCGGACATCGCGCTGGCTGATGCTGCGCCGGCCGTTCTCCAGTCGGCTGATCTTCGACTGGGAGACCAGCAGCCGCTCGGCCACCTGCTCCGCCGTCAGGCCCTTGTCCTCCCGGAGCCTGCGCAGCTCCTGGCCCAATCGGCGTCGCCTCACGGTGGGGTTGACGTTGGACGCCACGGTACGTGCACCTCCGGCTCCGTACTGCTGTCATTTCCTCTTGAGCAGACTGCCACTTCATGTGGACGCCGCGCAGTCGAATGACCACAGAAGGCGAGCACGTACAGGTGCGCGGGGTGGCGGCCGGCCGTCGTCCGAACGACTCGGTCCGCCACCCCGCGCCTCTCACTGCGGCTCCCGAACGGTCCGGGACGGGTGGTGCGGTGCTGCGCGAGAGCGCCCGGTGGTGCGCGCCGGCGGCCGTTAGCGGGCGCCGACCCGGGCCATGCTGCCGTGTCCGTGTCGCCGGGACTGGCCCGGCACTCCGGTCGCTTCGGTCGCCCGGCCCGTGGACTTCCGGCCGGCCGGGCCGCTTTGACCCGAGCTCCGCCGTGGCTGCGCCGCGACGCCGTTCTGCACGTCCATGACGGCGTGCGCGACCAGGCCGCCCATGGGGTCGTGCCGGATCAGGTCCCGCAGACGGGAGCGCGATGAGCGCCCCTCGTTCCCCGGGTAGAGGTGCTTGCCGAGGCCGACCGCATGGGCCAGCGCGGCGAGCGCCGCGGTCCGCGGGTCCGGTGGGACGCCGGTGCGGATCGCGTTGTCGAGCCGGGCCCTGATCTCCCGGCTGATCGCCGTCTCCGTCGCTTGGTAGCGCGTCGTCGGCAGCACCCCGCACATCTGTCCCGCCACGGCATGGACCATGCCGCACCGTTCGAGATGCGTGAGGTAGGTCTGGCGCAGCCCCAGTCGGGGCCCGCCGATCCAGTGGACCGCGCGTACCGGACTGCCGCGCCGGCGCAGCAGTTCGAGTGCGGAGTCCAGAGTCGGATCTCCTGTCGGCCGTGCCATCACCACGGCGATACGATCCCCATCTGGGGCTATCCGTCCTGCCAGGGCCAGCTCCACTAGCTGAGCCCCTGCCAGGCCGAGGTCGAGCGACTGCGGCTGCGCTGTGGTGCCCGTGGCCGGGTCCAAAGCCAGCAGCAGAAGCTCCTCCGGAATTGTTCTGCGGCTCCTGCCCATCCAAGCCTCCCCGCGTGGATGAATGACAGGGTGACCCCTCTCACATTCATCTGTCGAGGGTGCGTGGGTGGTTCGGTAGGGAACCGGTAGGTATGTCGTTCTCGTCTAGCACGTCGGCGACATCTTCCGAGGGGTGCGGCCTGTACCGGTTCGCGTGGCGGTGGGAACCGGCCGCTCGGACACAGGACACTTGGGAACACTGGTTCCGTTCGGGCCAGCTAGCACAGGCAGGGCAGTGCGACGTAGTGAAGGAGACATCGGTGGCGGGCGAGTCCCCCGACAAGTCGGACAAGAAGTCGGGCAAGGAGCAGTCGTCGGGGAGGACGGCGCGCACCGAACGGGATCCGCGGCTGACGGTCCGCCGCGACGAGGAGCCGTCCGCCGACGGGACGGACGCGCCTGAGTCCGGCGCGAAGGCTGCCGGCGGCAAGGGCTCCGGTGGCAAGGGGTCCGGCGGTAAGACCTCGGGCGGCAAGGGCGAGGGCGACGGCACCGGCAAGGCTGCGGGTGCGGCGAACGGGGCGAAGCCGAAGTGGGCCGTGAAGGAGCCCGCGAAGGAGGCCGTAGAGGCGTCTGGGGCGGCCCAGGACGGCGCGGCGGGCGATGCTGAGGGTGATCCCGAGGCCAAGAGTGGCGAGGGCGCACAGCGGGCCAAGGCGCCTTCGGGCGCGAAGCCCGCGGCGGCGAAGAAGCCCAAGGCCCCGGAGAAGGCTGGGGCTGAGGAGAAGGCTGAGTCCGGCGCGAAGGCTGAGCCCGCCGAGAAGGCCGGGTCCGGCGAGAAGGCCGTGGATCAGGCGACCGCTGTCTTCACGACGGTCGGGGCGAAGGCGATCGGCGCGCAGAAGGGCAAGGGCGAGAGCCCCGACGAGGCGCCGGCCGACGACGCGACGCGGGTGTTTGCCGTAGCGAAGGCCGGGAAGTTGGAGTCGTCCGGCGAGGGCGAGAAGGCGGGGGAGACGGAGCAGGAACGTCCCGCCGACCGGCCGACCACCACCTTCAAGCTGGGCAACAGCGGCAACGACGGCAACGACGGCAACAGCGGCAGCGACGGCAAGAACGGGGCGCGGGACGCCGACAAGCCCGTCGAGAAGGCCACTAAGGACACGGACGAGGCCGCCGGCAAGGGCACGGAAACGGACAAGGGCGCCGGCAAGGGTGCCTCTGCGAGTGCTGCCGGGGGTGGCGCTGCCAAGGGCGATGGCTCCAAGGCCGATGCGCCCAAGTCCGGCGAGGCGAAGGCCAGTTCTGGCGAGGACAAGTCGGATGGCGGCACGTCCGGCGACGCGAAGGCCAAGCCCGCTGACGCCAAGGCTGCTGACGCCAAGGCCGGCGACACCAAGTCGGGCGACGCCAAGCCCGGCGACGCCAAGGCCAAGGCGGCCGACGTCGAGGAGCAGGACGCCGAGCGGACCAGCCAGTTCGTGGCGTTGAAGCCGGCGGACGACGGTTCGGCGGAGCGGTCGATCGGCAAGACCGCGCCCAAGACCCCGCTCCGCAAGCCGGGCAGCACCTCGGACGCGGACGACGCGAAGGACCAGGACAAGCAGGACAAGGAAGCCGGCGCGTCCGGCGACGCGAAGGACGCGACGAAGGACGCGAAGAAGGCCGCCGGCACGGCAGTTGGCGCCGCCGCCGGCGCCGGGAAGTCCGCGGAGGAGCCCGCCGGCAAGCCCGCCGGCAAGCCCGCCGACAAGGCCGAGCCTGCCGGCAAGGCGCCCGGCGCGATGCCGCCCGCCGCCGCGCCGGACGAGCCGGCCGGGAAGCCCGACGTCGAGAAGCCCGACGCCGCGGAGGCCGAGTCCGAGCGGACCCGGCAGGAACCGCTGCCGCCGCTCGACCTGTTGGCGAAGCTCACCAACACCCCGCCGCCGCCCGAGACGCCGGTGCGCACCCTCGTCCGACGGGTCAAGATCTGGACCCCGTTGGTGGCGCTGCTGGTGATCATCTTCGCGGTGGTCCAGGCGGTGCGCCCGCTGCCCGACCCGAAGTTGACCCTCGGCGACGCCAAGTCCTCGTTCACCTTCGCGGGCGGCAAGCTGTCCATCCCGTGGCCCGAGCAGGGGCAGGCGGCCGTCAAGGTCGTCGGCTCCGGCGAGGTGGGGACGTTCGGCGAGGAGAAGCCGACGCCGACCGCCAGCGTTGCCAAGATCATGACGGCCTATGTGATCCTCAGGGACCACCCGCTCAAGAAGAACGAGAAGGGCCCGCAGATCGAGGTCGACGACAAGGCGGTGCAGGAGGGCAACTCCGAGAGTGAGTCGCGGATCGAGGGGCTGAAGGCGGGTCAGAAGTTCAGCGAGCAGGACATGCTCAAGATGCTGATGATCCCCTCCGGCAACAACATCGCCCGGCTGCTGGCCCGTTGGGACACCCAGTCCGGCAACGAGGCGGCGTTCGTCAAGAAGATGAACGACGCCGCCAAGGACCTGGGGATGTCCAAGACCACCTACACCGACCCCAGTGGCCTGGACGCCAAGACGGTGAGCACCGCCGTCGACCAGCTCAAGCTGGCCGAGGCCGTCATGAAGTTCGACGCCTTCCGGCCGATCGTCGCCATGCCCAACGCCGAGATCCCGGGCCTGCCGGGGCGGATCAACAACAACAACGACGACCTGCTGCTGGCCGGGCTGAGCATCAAGGGCATCAAGACCGGCTCCAGTTCTCCGGCCGGTGGCACGCTGTCCTGGGCGGCGTACAAGACCGTGGACGGCAAGGACCGCCTGATACTGGGCACGATGATGGCCCAGCACTTCAAGGGGCTCGACCCCAACGCGTCCAACAGCCTGACCATGGTCAAGAAGAACAGCAAGAAGGTCATCGAGACGGTGCGGTCCGCGCTCACCTCGGCCAAGGCCGTGACCAAGGGCCAGGTCGTCGGCTACGTCGACGACGGGCTGGGCGGGCAGACGCCGGTCGTCGCGACCCAGGACCTGAGCGCGGTCGGAGTCCCGGGCCAGCAGCTCCAGTTGAGCCTCGGCGACGGCGGCAAGGCGATCGGGCACGAGGCCAAGGCCGGCACCGTCGTCGGCGAGCTGACCGTCGGCAACGGCGAGAGCCAGCAGAAGGTACCGGTGGCGCTGAAGTCGGATCTGACCAAGCCGTCCTTCGGGGCGAAGTTGACCCGACTGGGTTGAGAGCGGCGGCCGGACGGCCGGGCGGATGGTCACCATCCCCCGGCCGTCCGGCCGTTTCCGCTCCCGCTCGCTCCTCCTGGGGCCTGTTCGATGGGTCGGGGCCGGGGTCGGACAGGCCCTAGGGTGGGCGCCTGATCGCCCGCCCGCCGCGCGCCCGTTGGGCCGTGCCGTTCCCGAGGTGACCGGAGCCCGCCATCGACCCGTCGCACTCTTCCTCGGCCGCCGGTGCCGGTACGGCCGCCTCCCCGCCCTACCCCCGGGGCACCGCCTTCGTCGCCGTCCGCCCCGTATGGGCGGTGCGGAGCGCGGTAGTTCTGGTGCCCGCGGGGCTGATGTTGTTCCTGGGCGCCTGGGGCGTCCGCCGCGGCGACGCCGTCTGGCGGGACGAGGCGGTCACCTACGACATGGCGCACCGCAGCCTGCCCGCCCTCTGGGCCACCCTCCAGCACGTCGACGTCGTGCACGGCCTGTACTACGCGCTGATGCACTGCTGGTTCGCCGTCTACGACGCCACGCTCGGCGACGCCCTCGGCGCGGTGATCGGCCTGCGGCTGCCGTCCGTCGTGGCCATGACGGCGGCCGCCGCCGGGGTGGCGCTGTTGGGGTGGCGCCTGGTCGGCCGGCGCGCCGGGCTGTGCGCGGGGCTGACCTTCGCGCTGGTCCCGGTCGTCCAGCAGTACGCGCAGGAGGGCCGCTCCTATGCGACGGTCTGCGCGCTGGTCGTCTGGGCGTCGTACCTGCTGGTGTTGGCCGTCGAGCACGCGGCGGCTCCGGCGCGCGCCACCGCGCGTCCCGGGCCGCACCGCGCCCTCTGGCCCGGCTACACCGCACTGATGCTGCTGGCCTGTCTGCTGCACGAGTTCGCCTCGCTGGCGCTGCCCGCGCACGGCGCCGCCGTCGCCCTGGCCCGGCTGCCGCGCCGGGTGCGGCGCTCCTGGGCGCTCGCCGCCGGCACCGTTGTCGCGGTGCTGGCACCGCTCGCCGTCTTCAGCACCCGCCAGGCGGCCCAGACCAGTTGGCTGACCTGGCCGGACCCGATCCAGCTGCTGACCTTCGCGGTGCTCGCCGCCGTCGGCGCCCTCTGCGCCCGCGTCCCGATCCGCTCCCGCGGCCCCGTCGGCCTGCGCGCCCTCGGCCTCGCGCTGCTGCTCCTCCCCACGTTCCTGCTGCTGCTCCTGTCGAACATCGAGCCCGCCTACGTGGACCGCTATGTCCTCTACTACGTCGTCGGGTTCGCGCTGGTCGCCGGCGCCGCGCTGGCCCGGCTGCTGCGGCCGGTCGGCGAGGACGGCCAGGGTCGCGGCCGGCGGCTACGGCGACTGGCGGGGGTGGCGGCGGTGCTGCTCGCGCTGCTGCCCGTGGACGCCCAACTGCGCAGCCCGGACAGCCGGGTCGACGACGTCACCGCGGTCGCCCAGTCCGTCCGGCGGCTGTCGGAGCCGGGCGACGGGCTGCTCTTCGCGCCGTCCCGCCGCCGGGTCTGGGCGGCGACCCGGCCGCGCGACTTCCGTGGGCTGCGCGATCTCGCCCTGGACCAGAGCCCGGTGGCGTCCCACACCCTCTACGGCACGGAGGTCTCCGGTGACGCGATCCGCGACCGGATGCTGGCCAGCCGCCGCATCGTGGTCGCCGCCGACCCGGCCGGACAGCCGCTCGACGACAGCGACCAGGAACTCGCCAAACGGGCCACGCTGCGCGGGTCGTTCGTGGTGTGCCGGAGCACCCAGGTACGAGGGGCGCGGATCACGCTGTATGCGCGGGTGGGTGGTCCCGGGGGCGCGGGGCGTTGTTGAGCGTTCCGTATGGCGGTCCCGTATGGGTGGCGCCAAAGGCGCCGGCCACGGTGGGGCTGCTCCGCGCGCCCAACGGGTCACGCCCCGCGGCCCGTTAGGACCCGCCCCGTGGGCCGTCACGGGCCCGACCCGTGCACCGTCACGGGCCCGACGCGTGCACCGTCACGAACCCGACCCGTGGACCGTCACGGACCGGTGGGCCGTTGCGGACCCCTGGCCCGTTGCGGACCCCTGGCCGTTACGCCAGCCCCGCCGTCGCCCCGTCGATCCCCAGCAACTCCCGTAGCGCGTCCGTGCCCTCCGGGGTGAGGCGGACCGCGCGGCCGGTGCCGATGCGGCGGATCCAGTGCCGCTCCAGCAGCCGTTCGCAGAGCCGGGCGCCGGCCGTGCCGGCGAGGTGTTGCCGGCGCTCGGTCCAGTCCAGGCAGCCCCGGGCCGGCGGGCGGCGGCCGCCGCGCAGCGCGTCGGCCGGCACCCCGAGAGCGTCGGTGAACCACGCCCGCCCGGTGTCGGTGAGCGCGAACCCGCCGTCCTGGTCCAGCAGTCCGCGCGCGGTCATCGCGTCGGTGAGGGCGACGCCGAGCCGGCCGGCCAGGTGGTCGTAACAGGTCCGGCCACGGGCCAGCGCCGCCGACGCACTGACCGCCCGCAGCCCGCGCGGCGGCGCCGACGGCGGATCGAGGTGCGCGGTCACCGATTCCAGCAGCTCGGCGACGCGCGGCCCGGCGAGCTGGACGTAGCGGTGCCGGCCCTGCCGCCGCTCGACGAGCAGCCCGCCGTCGGTCAGTCGGGACAGGTGCTCGCTCGCGGTGGACGGCGCCACCCCCGCGTACGCGGCCAGCTCCCCGGCGGTCCAGGCCCGCCCGTCGAGCAGCGCCAGGCAGAACGCGGCCCGGGTGCGATCGGCCAGCAGCGCGGCCAACCGGGCCAGCTCATGGCTCTGGTCGGGGGCGGGCGCGGGGCCCTCGCCTGTCCCGTTGGACGGTGTCATGCGTCCATTGTCTGCCACCACGTTTCGGCGACCACCGATACGTCGCCGTCCTACGGTGCCCGTATGACCAGCCACGCCGCCCCCGCGCACACCCCGGGCCCCGACCCGCGGTCCGCCGCCTTCCACGCCCTGCACCAGGCCCCCGGCCGCCCGCTGCTGCTTCCCAACGCCTGGGACAGCGCCTCGGCCGTCGCCCTCGCCGACGCCGGACACCCGGCCATCGGCACCACCAGCCTGGGGATCGCCGCCGCCCACGGGCATCCGGACGGCCTGGGACTGGCCGAGGTCCGCGACGCCACCCTCGCCCTGGCCCGCCGCCTCGCCGGTCGGTTGCCCTGCCCGTACACCGTCGACATCGAGGGCGGCTTCGGCGGCGGCTCGGCTCAAGTCGCCGATCTCGCGGCGGAGTTGGCGGCCAACGGGGCGGCCGGCATCAACCTGGAGGACGGTCTCCCTGGCGGCGGGGGACTGCAAGACCCGGCCCGTCAGGCCGAGTTGATCGCCGCGGTGAAGGAACGCGCCCCGGATCTCTTCGTCAACGCCCGGATTGACACCCACTGGTTGGTGGACGCCCCGCCACCGCTGTCGGTGGCCCTGGCCCGGGCCGAGACCTATCTGGCGGCCGGCGCGGACGGCGTCTTCGTCCCGGGCGTCACCCCCGCGGCGGACATCGTGACGCTCGTCGACGGCATTCCCGCGCCCCTGAACGTCCTCTTCGCGCCGGGCCGGCACACCGTCCGCGAGCTGGCCGACCTCGGCGTCCGCCGCATCAGCACCGGCTCGCTGCTGTTCCGCACGGCCCTGGGCGCGGCCTGCGCGGCGGCCGACGCGATCCGCGCGGGCGCCACGCTCTCCGCTAACGGGGGCGCACTGGGGTACGCGCAGGTCCAGCACCTGGCGACGGAAGGGGACGCCGGGGATGCTGGGAACGCCAGGGATGCCAGGGATGCCGGGGACGCATGAGACGCCTCCGGTCATCTACCGGGACCGGTCATCTACCGGGAACCGGTCGTCTATCGGGAACCCAAGCGTTTTACCGGGACCGGTCCGACGACTCCTGCCGACGGCGCTGCACCGCGACGCCCACGCTGACCGCGCCCAGCGCGGCCGCGCCGCCGAGGAGGCCTGCCTTCGGCAGGTGCCCGGCCTTTTCTGCGAGGCCGGCCAGCCCCTCGTCCGGGAGCATGATCGACGCCCGGCTCTCCGTCGGCGCCATGGAGCTGGCGGCGAACGCGGCGCCCGTGGGGAGCGCGAAGGCGGCCAGTGCGCCGGCGGCGACGATGGCGGTACGGATCACGGAGCGGCGCTGAGCACGCATGGGTACTCCTCGACGGGGGCGACCGGTGGCCGCCCTACGGATGCGGTTCGTGTGAGCACGCTACGGAGGGTCCATAACGGAGATCCGTACGTTGTGTAACAGTCAGCCCGACCTCTGCGGACAGTCCTGTGACGGACGGGTATTTCCCGAGCCCTGGAGCGGGCAGGGGTGGGTCGGAGCGGTCCGGCCGCAGCCCGGAGTAGTCCGGCGCAGCCCGGAGCGGCCTGGGGCCGCCGTCGCCGGGACGCCCCCGCCCCCCGCCCCGCCGCGACCGCCTCCGCGCCACCGTTCCGGCCGCCCACCCGCACGCCGCCGGAACGGCCGTTCCGAAGATTCCCCGGACCCGCACCTTGGGTAGTTTGATCACGCTATGCCCGCATTCCGTCCCGTAGGGAGCACCCCGATTGCCGGCCCGCACGCCCCGGCGCCCGGCCCCCGTGCCCGCGCCGGACCGCTCGCCCTGGCCGCCCTCTGTCTGCCCCTGGCCCTGTCCCTGCTCGCCGGCTGCGCCAGCCCCGAGGGCCTCAAGGACGAGGGCCGGGCGCGCCGCGTCACCGCCCCGCTGGACCTCTGGCCGCAGTACTCGCCCGCCCCGCTGCGCGAGAACGAGAACCCGGCCGCCCTCAAGCCGCTCACCGCCCTCCCGCGCGTCCCCGGCGGCGACCTGACCCGCGTCGACCCGCTCACCGTCCTCGCCGCCGACTTCGCCGCCTCCGGTGCCGCCCCGCCCAAGCCCGGTTCGGTGCGCCGCCCGGTACTGCACGACCTCACCGACGACGGCAAGCCCGACCTGATCGCCGTCGTCGACCTCGACCGCCGCACCAGCGAACTGCGCGTCTACACCGTCCGGGACGCGGTGGTCACCCGGATCCTCGCGCTGCGCGCGGTGCTCGCCGGCGTCGAGCTCGCCGCCGGCCACCTCGCGGTCCGTGAACCCACCAAGGACCCGCGCTACGTCAGCGTCACCGACTACGTCTGGGACGGCCATGCGATGGGCCTGTGGGACCTCACCCTCGACCTGGCCCACAAGCCCAAACCCTCCTCGCCGCCCTCCACCCCGGCGGGGCACGCCGCATGAGGCGCCGCCGGCCCGCCGTCTCCCTCCGCTGGAAGATCGCGCTGACCGTGACCGCGGTGTGCTGCGCGGTCGCCGCCGTCCTCGGGGTGCTCGTGCACAACGCGGTGGCCCGACAGACCGTCGGTCAGGTCCGCAAGCAGACCCACGCCGACCTCGACGTCGCGCTGGACCTCTTCGAGTACGGCACCTCGCGCGAGGGCATCAACTCCGTCCTCGACCCGCCCGAACTCCCCGACGAACTACGGGCGTTGGCGCGCAAGGGGCGGCGCGGCAGCATGGTCGGCAGCTATCGCGGCCAGCCCGTGATGTGGGCGGCGGCGCCGGCCGGCAGCCAGATCATGGCCGTCTGGTCGCCGTACGGGAACACCCGCTGGACGCTGGACAAGTTCGACACCGCCATCCTCGGCTCGGCCGTCCTCGCCGCCGCGGCCGTGGCCCTCGCCGGCCTCTTCCTGGCCCGGCGCATCAGCCGCCGGCTGACCACCACCGCGGCCGTCGCCCGCCGGATCAGCGCCGGCGACCTGGACGCCAGGGTCGGCGAGGCCGCGGGGCAACGCCCCGGCGGCGCGCCCGCGGCGGGCGACGAGGTGACGGCCGTGGCGGCCGCCCTGGACTCCATGGCCGCCACCCTCCAGAGCCGCCTGGAGGCCGAGCAGCGCTTCACCGCCGACGTCGCCCACGAGCTGCGCACCCCGCTCACCGGCATCCTCGCCTCCGCCGCGCTCCTCCCGGAGGGCCGCCCCAAGGAGATGATCAACGACCGGTTGCGGGCCCTGCACCGGCTCACCGAGGACCTGTTGGAGATCTCCCGGCTGGACACCGGCACCGAGCACGCCGACCTCGCCGCCTACGAACTCGGCCCGCTGGTCGTCCGCTCCGTGCGCGCCACCGGTCTCGACACCGAGGTGCGCATCCTCGCCGACACGGTCGTCGAAACGGACCGCCGCCGCCTGGACCGCATCCTCGCCAACCTCGTCCTCAACGCCCACCGGCACGGCCGGCCCCCGGTCGTCGTCACGGTCGTCGCGCCGCCCGGCGGCACCCCCACCATCGAGGTGCGCGACCACGGCCCCGGCTACCCCGACGCGCTGCTCCGCCACGGCCCGCAACGCTTCCGCACCGACGCCCCGGGTCGCGGCAAGGGCCACGGCCTCGGCCTGACCATCGCCGTCGGCCAGGCCGCCGTCCTCGGCATCGGCCTGCACTTCGGCAACGGTCCCGACGGCGGCGCCAGCGCGATCCTCACCTTCCCGCAGCATCCCCCGACGGACACCAAGGCCGGCCCCTGAGCACCACGCGCCTTAGGCGAAGCGGGAGTTGACCGCCCCCGCGCCCGCCCCTCGTCCCCCGTCTCCCCTCTCGCTCCGCTCACTCCTCACCGGCCGACGCCATCTCACCACTCGACGCCATCTCACCGCTCGACGCCATCTCACCGGTCGGCGCCATCTTGCTGGTCGACGTCCTCTCACCGCTCGGCGCCATCTCGCCGGTCGACGCCCTCTCACCAGTCGATGTCATCCGGCGGCTCCGGCAGCACCTCCTCGTCCTCGGCCTCGGCCGGGGCCGGCACCGTCGCCGGGGACGCCGGGGACACCGGTGCCTTCGGGGCCGCCGGCGCCGCCGTAGCGGTCCCGCCCGTACCGGGCGCCACATCGGCCCCGGCCGCCTCGTCTCCCCCTCCTGCCAGCACCTGGAGGATCTGCTCGCCGTACTTGGCGAGCTTGTTCTCGCCCACCCCGTTGAGCGCGCCCAGTTCGGCGATGCTCGCCGGGCCCGTCACCGCGATCTCCCGCAGCGTCGCGTCATGGAAGATCACATACGCCGGGACGCCCTGCTCCTTGGCCGTGCGGCCCCGCCAGGCGCGCAGCGCCTCGAAGACCGGCAGCGCCTCCGCCGGCAGATCCACCGGCGCCCGCTTGCCCTTGGCCTTCGCCTTGGCCGCCCGGGCCGGCTTCTCCGGCTCCCGCCGCATCGGCACCTGACGCTGCCCGCGCAGCACCGCGCCGCTCTCCTCGGTGAGGACCAACGTCCCGTAGTCCCCCTCCACGGCCAGCAGTCCCTGGGCCAGCAACTGCCGTACCACGCCCCGCCATTCGGCCTCGCGCAGATCCTCCCCGATTCCGAAGACGCTCAGCGCATCGTGGTCGAACTGGATGACCTTGGCGGTCTTCCGGCCCAGCAGGATGTCGATGATCTGCCCCGCGCCGAACTTCTGCCCCCGCTCGCGCTGCAACCGCACCACCGTCGACAGCAGCTTCTGCGCGGACACCGTGCCGTCCCAGGTCTGCGGCGGCGTCAGACAGGTGTCGCAGTTGCCGCACGGGCCGCTCTCCTGGTCGAAGTAGGCCAGCAGCCGCACCCGTCGGCACTCCACCGTCTCGCACAGCGCCAACATCGCGTCCAGATGGGCGGACAACCGGCGCCGGTGCGCGTCGTCCCCCTCCGACCCGTCGATCATCTTCCGCTGCTGCACCACGTCCTGGAGCCCGTACGCCAGCCAGGCCGTGGACGGCGCGCCGTCCCGCCCGGCGCGCCCGGTCTCCTGGTAGTACCCCTCCACCGACTTCGGCAGGTCCAGATGGGCCACGAACCGCACATCGGGCTTGTCGATGCCCATCCCGAACGCGATGGTCGCGACCACCACCAGCCCGTCCTCCCGCAGGAACCGCGCCTGGTTCGCCGCCCGCACCCGGGCGTCCAGCCCCGCGTGGTACGGCACGGCTTCGATGCCGTTGTCCACCAGGAACTGCGCGGTCTTCTCCACCGAGGCGCGGGACAGGCAGTACACGATCCCCGCGTCGCCCGCGTGCTCGCCGCGCAGCAGCTCCAGCAGCTGCCGCTTGGGCTCGCTCTTCGCCGCGATCCGGTACTGGATGTTGGGCCGGTCGAAGCTGGCGACGAAGTGCCGGGCACCGTCCAGCCGCAGCCGGGAGGTGATCTCCTGGTGCGTCGCCTTCGTCGCCGTCGCGGTCAGCGCGATCCGCGGCACGTCCGGCCAGCGCTCGTGCAGCATCGACAGTGCCAGATAGTCCGGCCGGAAGTCGTGGCCCCACTGGGCCACACAGTGCGCCTCGTCGATCGCGAAGAGCGAGATCTTCCCGCGCTCCAGCAGCTGCACCGTCTGCTCGACCCGCAGCCGCTCCGGCGCCAGATACAGCACGTCCAGCTCGCCGGCCAGGAACTCGGCCTCGACCAGCCGCCGCTCCTCAAGATCCTGCGTGGAGTTGAGGAAGCCGGCCCGCACGCCCAGCGCCCGCAGCGCATCGACCTGGTCCTGCATCAGCGCGATCAGCGGCGAGATGACCACCCCGACGCCCGGCCGCACCAGCGCGGGAATCTGGTAGCACAGCGACTTCCCGCCGCCCGTGGGCATCAGGACGACCGCGTCCCCGCCCCCGATGACATGCTCGATGATCTCGCGCTGCTCCCCGCGGAACGCGTCGTACCCGAACACCCGGCGCAGCACCTGCACCGCCTCGTCCACCAGCACACCGCCTTCGGGCGCATCCACCACGCCCGCCGCGCTCTGCACGTCTTCGTCCACGCCCACGACCACTCCCACGTCCGCCGGAACCACCCCGAAAGCCTACGAGCTCTGCCCCACCGCTCGCCGAGCCTGTGGATAACTCCACCCGCACCACGCCACAGCCGCCCGGACCGCAGCACCACCACCCCGCCCCGCCCCCACCGCCCGGCCCCCAACGACCTGCGAAAACCAGCCGCCCCCGGCCCCCGGCTGCTGATCGTCCTGGACAACGCCCACGATTCGGCCCAGGTGGACGCCCTGTTGCCCGGCGCGCCGACCTGCACGGTGCTGGTCACCAGTCGCGACCACATGGCCGGCCTGATCACCGCGCACGGCGCCCGGTTGATCACCGTCCCCACGCTCGACGACCACGGGGCGCGGGCGCTCCTCACCCGCCACCTCGGCCAACGGCGGGTGACCGACGAGCCCGCGGCGGTCGCGGAGATCGTCACCTGGTGCGCGGGGCTCCCGCTGGCCCTGAGCATCGTCACCGCCCGCGCCCAGCTGAACCCCACGATCCCGCTCGCGGCGCTGGCCGAGGAGCTGCGGGACGCCTCCTCACGGCTCGACGCGCTGGCCGAGGAGCCCCCGATGGCGTGCCTGGAAACGGTGCTGTCCTGGTCGTACGAGCAGTTGACGGACGAACAGGCCACGGTGTTCGGCCTGTTGGGGACGGCCCCGGGCTCCGACATCAGCCTGCCGGCCGCCACCAGCCTCGTCGGCCAACCGGCGCCAAAGGTGCGCCGCGTGCTGCGCCACCTGGAGCGCGTCTCCCTGGTGCAGCAGCTGGAGGCGGGCCGCTACTGGATGCACGACCTGGTCCGCCTGTGCGCTGCCACCTTCGCCCGCCGCAAACAGGAGCCCGCCGCCCTCGACGAGGCCCTGCGGCGGCTGACGGAGTACGCCGCCCACACCGCGCACGCCGCCGACCGCCTCATCGCCCCGCACCACGCCCCCATCGAACTCGGCGCCCCCGGCCCCGGTTGCCGACCGCAGCCGCTCGCCGACGCCACGGAGGCATGGGCCTGGTTCGCCGCCGAACGCGCCAACCTCATGGCCATCCAACACGCGGCCGCGGAGCGCTCCTGGCACCCGTAGGTGTGGCAACTGGCCTGGACGCTCACCACGTTCCAACTACGCCAGGGACACCTCCAGGACAACCTCACCGCCTGGAAGGCCGGCGCCGCCGCGTCGAACCACCTGGACGCCCCGCGCTCCCGTACGCGCTCGTACCGCCACCTCGGCCGGGCCCATGCCCAACTCGGCCAGCACGAGGAGGCGCTGGTCCACCTCCAGGACGGCCTCGCCGGCGCGGAGCGCGACGACGACCGGCTCGGCCAGGCCCACACCCACCGGGCCATCGCCGTCGCCTGGGAACAACAGGGCCAATACCAAAGGGCGTTGGACCACGTCCGCCGCGCCCTGCGCCTCTTCGAGGACCTCGACGTCAAGGTCAGCGGCTCCCACGCCCGCAACAAGGTCGGCTGGTACCTGGCCAAGCTGGGGCACTACGAAGAGGCCCGCCGCCACTGCGACCAGGCACTCCACCAGTGCCGCACCGCCGAAGACCGCAGCGGCCAGGCCAGGACCCTGCTCAGCCTCGGCTACCTCGCCCACCACACCGGCCACCACGACGAGGCCGCCGACCGCTACCGCCAGGCCCTCGCCCTCTACCGCGACCTCGGCGACACCTCAGCCCAGGCGGACACCCTCGACCACCTGGGCCACGCCCTCGCCCCCCACAACAAACCCGAGGCCCGCGCGGCCTGGCACCAGGCCCTCACCCTCTACACCTCCCAACACCGCCCCACCGAAACCCACCGCCTCCACCAACAACTCACCACCCTCACCCCCGAAAACTCCCCCTAGCCCCCCACAAACAGCCCACTTCAGCCCCGCACCCCCAACCCGCCCCCCCCACAGCCCACCCGAACTACCACCCGCGACGCGAACTCCTCACCCCACCCCAACACTTCACCCACCCCCACCCCACCAGACCAAGAGCCGCACAAGCCGGTCACCCCCAGGAACAAACACCAAAGGCCACCCAGGAACGCCCCTAGGCGGCCTTAGCGCTGGTGCCCCCGGCGGGGCAGCGGATCACACTGCTCGATGGCGGGGAGCGTGAGCTCCGCCGGATCCCTCCAGGCGGCGAAGGGGCTCAGTGCGATGGGGTGGGATTCACAGCCGCGGCGCGCGGATCTGCTATCGGGACGCGCGTAGTACCTGTGGCGTGGTCACAACCCCGCTGCAGGGTCCGTCCCCCTCTTCTGGAACCCTGTCGGGCGCCTCGTACGGTATGCAGGTACGACATTGCCTGGTCATGTACAAGGCCAGGTGGGGGAGTTCCGAACGAAATGGGGGCGGCCATGGGCGACATACGGGTGGACACGGCAAAGGTGCGTAGCACTGGTGATGACATGAAGGCGTTGTCGAGCGACACCCAGCGGCGGCTGGCGCATGTCCTTGACAGCTCTCAAGAGGTCTACTTCGACGCCATGTTCTGGAAGTGCGGGAACGCCGTGATGTCGTGCCGCACCGCCTGGGAGGACCACATGATCGAGCTCGCCAAGAAGATGGGCGAGTTGGGCCAGCGGTTGCAGGACTCTGCCGACGGCTACGACGCCGCAGACCAGGAAGCAGCCTCGCGGATGAAGGCCGGATTGCGGGACCTGGGGAGGCACTGACCATGGTCACGTACTCGGAGCTCATCAGTGCTCATCCCCAGAAGTGGAAGGACGCTGCGGAAGATTGGGCGGCACTGGCGAAGTACGCGTTGAACGCCGCGAACGACGTACGCGAGCAGGGTGCCAAGCCCCTCGCCGATAATTGGGCAGACGAAGTCGGTGCGGCCGCGGCCGGTGATTTCGTGAAACTCGCCAACCAACTGGAGTCGGCGTACGACCTGCTGCTCAGCGTCAAAATGGTCATGGAAGGCATGTACGCCAGCCTTGACACGGCGATGAGCGTCGCGCACCAGATCGCCGACCTGTCGCGGGCCCACGACCTCCCCCTCGGCGAGGACGGCATGCCTTTGGAGTGCCCCGCCCCGAACGCCGATGCTGATCAGCAACAGGCCTATCGCGAGATCGTCGCTCTACGCGAACAGGCGCTTCGGCAGGCGACGGAAGCGGACGAGAAAACAGCGGCGGAACTGTCCCGCCTGGCTGGCATGGTCGATATGAGCGACCCGGACAAGGCCCTCAAAGAGCAGAACCGAGCCTCGCGCGTCGAGATGGACATGCTCGCTGCCGATATCCCGAAGGCGGATACTGACCCGGCCGTGGTAAGCGCCTGGTGGAACGGCCTGAGTGAGAAGCAACAGCAGGACATGATGCGGGCCGAGCCAGTTAAGCTCGCGCATCTCGACGGAATCCCGGAAAGCGTCAAACGCGAAATGCAAGGCACAGACGGGAAGTTCGATCGCGTCAAGATGGTGGAGTACGCCCTCGACAACTGGAACCAGGACGATCCAGTCGACTTCGGGAACAACTGCACCAATTTCGTCTCCAACGCGCTGGCGTATGCCGGCATGCAGGAGAAGACCTCGTTCTGGGAGGGGACGCGCGGCGACGATACCTGGATGCGGGGGAACCCCACCGGTATTCATTTTCCCGGCTTCGAGCAGATAGACCGCTCTCTCGGGCACTCCAAAACGTGGGCCGGTGCCGAGAACCAGCAGAGTTTCATGCTCAAGCACGGCGGTGAAGAAGTCGACCGTTCCCAGGCCAGACCCGGCGACATCATCTACTACGACCAAGCCGGCCCGAACGACGGACTGAAGAAGGGGGCGGCTCACCACGCCGCGATCGTCACCGCGGTGATGCCGGACGGCGAGATCAAGTACACGCAGCACAGTGACCCATACCAGAACGCGAGTCTGCAGGGCCGTCTCCCGGCCGTGGAGAAGGCCGAGGGACAGCAGCGGGTGCGTATCATCCGCCCTCACCCGGATTGGTATTGATGGCCAGGAAACTATCCAGCGCCCCGTTCTCCGCGCTGCTGGTCCCGTTGTTCGCGCTACTCGGCCTAGGCGGCCTCGCGGTGTATGGGAAGGCTGACGACGCACACACCGCCGCGGAGTGGGCGCACTGCAGGGACCTCCCACTGACGTGGCAGATCTACCTGACTGCCTACGGCTCGCTGGCTTGTGGGATTCTCACGCTCACGCTGTTCTGGTGGCTTGCCCGACGGGCCCGGCGACGGGGCGCTTGGGTGGGCTGCGGCTGGCAGGGCAAGCTGGCGGTGATCGCTGCCGCATTGGACATCCCGCTGCTGGCCTTGCAGCTCTTCGTGGTCTGGTACGTGTACCAGCCGGCGCCTGGCGGGCCCATCAGTTGTGTCTAGCGATACGCCCCCACCGAGAGCGCATCGACAACTGGCCGTCGGCGCCGGTTTAGTTGGGGTGGGCCAGTCGATTTCGGCAATGCAGGACCGGTGTCACGGCGCGATGAGCTGAGACCGTCCTGCTGGCATGGGTACGGCCTTGACGTCGCCTATTGGCGGTCCGTGGACCTGGCATAGTGGCGTGGGCGTCGAGGGCACAGTGGCACGTGGTGCGGAGGGTCGCTCAAAAGGCATGGCCGCCGGTAGCCGGTTGAGCGGACTACTGGTCGGGTTGCCAGCCGAGTTGGATCAGGGATGTGCCGCGTTTGCGGGTGATGTAGTAGCCGCGGCCTGGGCCGGGCGCTGCCCGCGGCCGACGAGAGTGAGGCACGCCGGCACACGGAACGGCACAAGGCGCTGAACGCTGCTCTGAGGGACCTCAGTCAACGACGGGAGCGCCAGTTCCACGCCCTCGAACTCGCCGACAATCCCGACCGGCGCTTCGTCCAAGGGGTCCAGACGCGCATCGCCGAACTCGATGAGCAGATCCAAGCCAAGGAAGCCGAGATCACCGCCCACCGGCAGCGGACTCCGGTTTGGCAGGCCCCGGCCCTCGTGGACGCACTGCCCGCCGCAAGGTGCGAGATCGCAGAACTTACGGACGCGATGCGGCGCCGCATGTTGGAAGCCTTCAGGCTCCAGATCCACTACGACAAGCGCAGCAACAGCGCGCGCTGCCGGGTGGTGCTCACCAGCGACACGATCGAAGCAACGGCCCGGATCGCTACTGAAGCGATCCGGGCCGGCCGAACCGATGGGACGCCGTCGCCCATCTGCACTGTGCCCCCGGCAGGATTCGAACCTGCGACACCCGCTTTAGGAGAGCGGTGCTCTATCCCCTGAGCTACGGAGGCGGGTGGATCGGGGTGATCCGATCCGGCGACAAGCGTAGCGGATGGCTGGTGTGGGGCGGGTGGGTGCGGGCGGTTCGGTGGGTTAGCCGAGGTGCCAGCTGAGGGTGCCGTCGGTGGCGGTGAGGGCCGCGAGGAGCAGCAGGCCGGCGGCGCCGAGGGCGAGGCCCAGGGCGGCGCGGCCGCGGCGGGTGGTGCCGCGGGTCAGGGCGAGGGTGCCGAGGACCAGCGCGCAGGGGCCCAGCACGATGTTGAGGACCAGGGTGCCGACGAGGCCGAGGACGAAGGAGGCGACGGCCATGCCGTCCGCGTCGAGGCGGGCGGCGGGCTTGGGGGTGGTGAGGGTGGTCATCGGGGGGTCCCCTCGGTGTGGTGGCGGCGTTCGCGCAGGTAGAAGACGAGGAGCCAGACGGCGATGGCGGCGCCGGCGGCGAGGGTGACCGGGACGGGGAGGTGCGCCGCGGTGCCCAGCGCGATCCCCATCAGGAGGAGGGCTGCGACGAGGAAGAGCATGGTCTGCCTTTCCGGGAGGGCCGGCTCCGGGCAGGGCCGGTAGGGCCCGCGGGGAGCTTCAGCGGACAGTTGTTCACTGACTTCTTCAGTGTACGACTGAGGGCGGGTGGAGCGCTTCGGAGAACGGTTGTTTACTGGATGACATGAGTCACAGCGAGGGCGGAGTCCGCCAGGTGCAGAAGCAGAAGACCCGTCAGGCGCTGCTGGACGCGGCGCTCGGGCTGCTGGCGGAGCAGGGCCTGAGCAGCCTGGGGTTGCGTGAGGTGACCCGGGTGGTGGGCGTCGCCCCGGCCGCGTTCTACCGACACTTCCGGGATCTGGGGGAGTTGGGCGTGGCGCTCGTCGAGGAGGCGCTGGGCAGTCTGCACGCGATGGTGCGGGCGATCCTCGCCGAGCAGGACGCGGCGGAGGAGCGGATAGACCGCACGGTCGCGGTGGTCGAGCGGCTGGTGCGCGAACACCCCGCGCACGTACGGTTCGTGGCCCGCGAGCGGCGCGGCGGCGTGCGGGCCGTGCGGCACGCCATCGCCGAGGAGCTGGAGCGGTTCGTGACGGAGGTCGCGGAGGCGCTCAAGTCCCAGCAGGTGTCGGCCGGTTGGCGGGACGAGGACGTGCGGATGCTGGCCGAGCTGTACGTCGACCGGCTGGTGACGACCGCGGCGGAGCTGCTCGACGCCCGCGAGGAGGGCGGCGAGGACGCGGTCGAGCGGGTGGTGTGGCGGGCGCGGCGGCAACTGCGGTTGATCAGCATCGGGCGGCGGCACTGGAAGGAGGAGGGCGGGAGTTAGGGCCTGTCCGATGGGTCAGGGTCGGAGAGGCCCTAGGGTCTGTCCGATGGGTCAGTGGGGGTGGGGTGGCGCCGCGGCGTGTGCGGGGGTGACGCGGACGCGGTAGGTGCCGTCGGTGTTCTCGGTCAGGACGGTGACGGTGACGCCGCTGGTGCGGTCGGTGTAGGTCTCGCCGGGGCGGAAGGTGGCGTCCGTCATGTCCGGGTCGACGTAACGGGCGTCGCCGTAGCAGCCGCGGCTGTGCGGAGTGGCGTCGATGACCCGGATCGGGGCGCGGCCCGTGGGGACGTTGGTGGCCACGTGGTAGACGAGGATGCCGGGGCGGCAGACGATCGGGTCCAACAGGCCGCTGGCGCGCGCCTCGACGACGAACGCGGTGTGCGGGCCGGTCGGCACGACGACGATCTTGGCGCCGCCGGGGGTGGAGATCGGCGTCAGGACGTGTTCGGCGGGTGCGCCGCCCGCCGGCGCGCAGTGCACCTGGCCGGGGGTGAGCCACCCCAACTTCCATTTGTGCCAGCCGAGGAAGTCGTTGCTCGGTCCCCAGTCCTCGTCCATCGGGTCCCAGTGGCCCACCGGGGTCGGGCCGTCGCGCTCGTTGCTGTAGTAGAGGTCGGGCAGCCCGAAGGCGTGCCCGTTCTCGTGGTTGAGGACCCGGAAGGCGCTCAGGCCCGTCTGCCGGCTCCAGATGAACGAAACGTTCCGGAAGGGCGCCCCGCGGCCGGTCTTCATCCCCAGGTCGCCGCCGCTGAAGGTGACCGACCAGACCGTGCGGGTGGCGGGCGGGCCCGCGTTGGGGGAGGTGATGACGTTGACGACGTCGTAGTCGCGGAAGTCGACGAACGGGTCGACGGCGTGCACGAGTTCGCGGGCCAGGGCGTGGTAGCCGGTGTTCGAGGACGGGTCGAAGTTGGCGCCCCGGTTGATGCCGTACGCCGCCAACGGGTGGGACATCCGGATCCAGCGGAAGAGGGGCTTGGGGACGTAGGTCATCCGCCCGTAGGAGCTGACGCGGAAGTAGTCGGTCGCGGCCGGGAAGAACTCGGCGAAGCGGGCCATGGGGGAGAGGGTGGCGGGGGCGTCGGGGAAGTCGACGAAGAGCGTGAGGGCCCGGACGGTGCCGAAGGCGCGGGCGTAGCCGGCGGGGGTGGGGGCGGCCTCGGAGACGTTGTTGGTGATGCCGGGCAGGGCGCAGGGGCCGCTGGGGCGCGCGGGGGCGGGCGGGGCCGGGGGCTTATGGGGCGCGATGCGCGGGGGCGTGGGCGTGGGGGTGGGGACGGGCGTGGGGGTGGTGGTCTTCGGGGGGCCGGTGACTGTGGCGGGGCCGGTGGTCTTGGTGGGGTTGGTGGTGATGGTCGGGGCGGTGGGGGTGATGGTGGCCGGGCTGGTGGGCTTGGTGGTGCCGGGGGGTGAGGGGACCGGCTTGACGTTGGTGGCGGGCGGTACGGGAGTGGCGGGGGGCGTGACGCGGGGGTCGGGGGGTGGCGGGGGTGCGGCCGCGACGGCGTCGGGGGGTGTGGTCAGGGCGATGGCCGCGGCCGCACAGGTGACGGTCGTGGCCAGGGCGGCGCAGAGCGTGTGCGTCAGGGTGCGCATGGGGCTGCCTCGTACTTGCCGGTGTCTGCGGGGTGTCTGCGAGGTGTTTGCCGGTCTCCGCGGTGCGGTTGACGGGGTGTGGGCCTGCCCTTCGCCTCATGGAGCGGGTGCCTTCTGACTCATGGTGTTCAGCCTGCGGCGGCGGATGGTCGCTCGCGCGTGGGGATGCGTCAAATGGAGGGGCGGTGTGGTGCGGATGGCTGGCGGGCCGGGCTTACGCCGGGTGCCCGGCGCGGGTGGCGGGAGGGGGCGGGGGTGTGCTCGGGGCGTGTGGGGCTCGTGTTCGGGGGGCGGGTGCGGGTGCGTGTCCCAGGTCACATGCCGGTCCGGAAATATCCGGGGAGCCGGTCCCCGTTTAGCTGGGTGTTGGAGGAAGCGGGGAGTGCTTCCCCGCTTCCGGTTCCGCTTTCTGGGCGGGCCGGTGCTGGCGGTGGGCCCCCGGTTCCAGAGGAGCTTCTCCGGTTCCGGGGCCATCCCGGGTTCGGTGGACGCGATGACAGCGAAGGGAGTGCGCCGACGTGACCGCAGTGGGTGTGAAGTGTGCAGCGCCGCGGCTGCGGGCCGACGCGGTGCGCAACCGCGAGCGGATCATCGCCGCCGCGCGGGAGACGATGGTCGAGTTCGGGGCCGAGGTCCCGCTCGATGAAATCGCTCGACGCGCGGGTGTCGGCAATGCGACGCTCTACCGTCACTTCGCCGATCGCCAGGAGTTGATCCACCACGTCACGCTCTCCGTCATGTCCCGTGTCGCGGACCGCGCGGAGCGCGCACTCGCCGAGGAGCCGGATGCCTTCGAAGCGCTGCGGCGCTTCGCCCACGACGCGGTGGAGGAGCGGATCGGCGCGCTGTGCCCGCTGCTCTCCGACGGCATCGACCACGCCCACCCCGAACTGCTCGCCGCGCGCGAGCGCCTGGACGCGGCCGTGGAGGCCGTCATGGGCGCCGCGCGCGACAGCGGCCAACTGCGCACCGACATCGCCGTCGGTGACCTGATGGTCGCGCTCACCCAGCTCACCCGCCCCTTGCCCGGCAGCGTCTGCCTCGACTTCGACGGGTTCGTGCACCGGCACCTCCAGCTGTTCCTGGACGGCCTACGGGCCCCGGGCCGGTCCGAACTACCCGGCGCCGCCGCCACGTTGGAGGACCTGAGGCGCGGTGGGGCCGGGAGCTGTGGGCGGGCTGCTGCCGGCCCGCCGCGCTCCCATTAGGCACCACGGCCCGCTGCCTCCGCTCCCTGGGGGCGCAGTGACCTCTCCGCTCCCGTTCGACCCACCTGACCTGTCTGACCCGTCTGCCCCATCTGGCCTGTCTGCTCCGTCCGACTCGCCGGACCTGCTCGTCCCGCCTGCCCCTCCCGTACGTCCCCGTCTGCTTCCAGCCAGTTCCCCAGCTCTCCCAGTTCTCTCAGCTCTCCAGTTCTCTCAGCTCTCCCAGTTCTCGCTGGGCGTCCCAGAGCTCTTTGGGCTCCCGAGTTTCCGCAACTCCCGGAGTTCCCAAGGCCCCTGGGGCGTCCTTTCGTTCCGTTACGCACCACTAGGTGGACCCCGTCATGCCTGAAACCCTCCCGTCCGTCGATCCACGGCGCTGGAAAGCGCTGATATTCATCGCCCTCGCCCAACTGATGGTCGTCCTCGACTCGACGATCGTGAACATCGCGCTGCCCTCGGCCCAGCAGGACCTGGGGATCAGCGACGCCAACCGGCAGTGGGTCATCACCGCCTACGCCCTCGCCTTCGGCGGCCTGTTGCTCTTCGGTGGCCGGATCGCCGACCTGTGGGGCCGTCGGCGGAGCTTCATCATCGGGCTGATCGGCTTCGCGGTGGCCTCCGCGCTCGGCGGGGCCGCGGCCAACGAGACGATGCTGCTGGGCGCGCGGGCGCTCCAGGGCGTCTTCGGCGCGCTGCTGGCGCCGTCCGCGCTGTCCCTGCTCGCGGTGACCTTCACCGAAGCCCGGGAGCGCGCCAAGGCGTTCGGCATCTTCGGCGCGATCGCCGGTGGCGGTGGCGCGGTCGGGCTGATCCTCGGCGGCGTGCTGACCGAGTACATGAACTGGCGCTGGACGTTCTTCGTCAACATCCCGTTCGCGGTGGTCGCCGCGACCGGCGCCGTCCTGGTCATCCGCGAGCCCGCGGAGGGCCGCAACCCCTCCCGCCTGGACGTGCCCGGCGTCATCCTGGCGACGCTCGGACTGGTCTCGCTGGTCTACGGGTTCACCCGGGCCGAGTCCGACGGTTGGCTGGCCGGCCCGACGCTGGGCCTGTTCGTCGCGGCGGCCGCGCTGCTGCTGGCGTTCGTCCTCGTCGAGTCGAAGGTGGCGGCGCCGCTGCTGCCGCTGCGGGTGGTCGCCGACCGGAACCGCGCGGGGGTCTACGCCTCGCTGGGCCTGGCCGTGATCGGGATGTTCGGGCTCTTCCTGTTCCTGACCTACTACCTGCAGATCGTGAAGGGGTACACGCCGGTGGTGACCGGCCTGGCCTTCCTCCCGATGGTTGCGGGCATGATCACCGGCTCCACGCAGATCGGCGCGCGGCTGATGACCCGGGTGCGGCCGCGGCTGCTGATGGCTCCCGGTTTCACGGTCGCCGCGCTCGGCATGCTGGTGCTGAGCCAGATCGACCTGACCACGTCGTACCCGGCGCTGATCCTGCCCGGCTTCGTCCTGATGGGCCTCGGCATGGGCACCGCGTTCATGCCGGCCATGTCGCTGGCCACGCACGGGGTCCAGCCGCGGGACGCCGGCGTCGCCTCCGCGATGGTCAACACCTCGCAGCAGGTCGGCGGCGCGATCGGCACCGCGTTGCTGAACACCATCGCGGCCAGCGCCACCACCGCGTACGCGACGGCGCACGCGGCCGGAGCCCGCTCGGCGGACCTGCTCAAGCTCCAGTCGATGGTGCACGGCTACACCACCGCCATCTGGTGGGCGGTGGGCATCCTGACCCTGGCGGCGGCGCTCGCCTTCACGCTCGTCAACACCGGGCGGCCGGGCGGCGGTTCGCCGGCAGTCTCCTCGGACGACGGCGCGGGCGCGGGGGCCGGCGAGGAGTCGGAGGTGCAGGTTCCGGTGATGGCGCACTGAGGGCGATGACGTCGGTGCGATGAGGGCACGGGGCGCGGGGTCGGTGGGCGCGGGGGCGCACGGCGACCGCGCGCCCCGGCCGGTTCGGTGACCCGGCCCGCGCCGTGCCCCCGGCCCCGTATGGGCCGTGGGGGCCGCGGGGCCTCGTAGGTCCGTACGCCCGTAGGCCCGTAGGCCCGCAGGCGCGTGGCGGAAACCACTCGAAGGCGTGGCGTTGCGCCGGCCTTCCGTCGTTCTGCTGGGCGTCAGCGGAGCCAGGGGAGGTCGGCGCCTTGGGGTTGGAGGCCGTCCGCGATCACGCAGCAGATCGCGTCGAGTTGGCTGATCTGTTCCGGTGTGAGGCGGTCGAAGATCGCGGCCCGGACGGCTGCGACGTGCCCGGGGGCGGCCTTCTCCAGGACCCGCATCCCTTCGTCGGTGAGGTAGGCGTTCTGGCCCCGCTTGTCGGAGGGGCACTCCTCGCGGCGGACCCAGCCGTTCTTCTCCAGGCGGGCGACGGCATGGGAGAGGCGGGACCGGGTGATCTTGGCGTTCTGGGCCAGCTCGGTCATCCGCATGCGGCGCCGCGGCGCGCGCGAGAGCTGGACGAGCAGGCCGTAATAGACGTGCGGCATCCCGGCGTCACGTTGGAGCTGACGGTCGAGGTGGTCCTCCAGCAGCGTGGTGGCGTGGAGGTACGCCTGCCAGGCGTGCTGCTCCTCGTCGTCGAGCCAGCGAGGCTCGGTCGCGGGTTCGTTGCTCATGCCATCCACTCTCTCACCGCTTTGAGAGTTATTTAAGTTTTAACAATAGGTCTTCGGCTGAGATTCGGCGCTTCGGGGCGGGAGACAGACGGGCCGGAACCGGCGGACCGGTGCCGGCCCGCCGGCTCTTGGGTGCGCACGGTGCTCACCCCTCGCCGGGCGTGATCAGTTCCTGCGAGCGGAGCGCGGCCGCCAGTGCGCGGTCGTCGCCGTCCGCGGCCCAGGAGGCGACGTCGAGGGCGGTGTCGGTCATCTTGATCGCATGCGCGTCGCCGTGTGCGGCGGCCCGTTCGAAGACCTCTTCCGGGGTGAGTGCGCCCGTTTTGAGGGCCGGCAGCGGCTCGTCGGCGGAGTAGACGGAGGTGAGGGCGGCGCTCGCGGCCCAGGCGGCGGCGAGCGAGGGCGCCCACAGGTCGCGGGGGAGCACCGGGAGGGTGCGCAGCACCGCGTTGGGGGCGGTGGCCGAGTGCACCAGCAGGACCTCGTCGCCGTGGCCGTAGTCCAGGTAGCGGTGGGTGGCGGCCCGCACCAGTGCGGTCAGTTGGTCGCGCGCGTCCTCCGGGTCCCGTGGGGCGCGCAGCGCGTCCGCCGCCTCCGACCAGCCCTCGGTGTGGGCGAGTTGGGGCAGCCCCTCGACCACCGACAGTCGCTGGCCGTGGAGGCGCGGGAGGCCGGCCAGTGCCGCGTCGGGCGGGGTCGCGCCGCGCGGCTCCACGGAGACCGGCAGCGTGGTGTGGCGGGCCGCCCAGTAGCCGATGGCGTGCGCCAACTCGGCGATCCGCGGCTCCTCTTCACCCTGTTCCAACAGGGTGCGCACGGCGTGGCCGACGCGGATCACCGGGTGGGTCGCGGCGCCCGCGATGCCGGGCAGCAGGCGGGGCCACCACTCGGCGAGCACCTCCCGCCAGGGGCGTTCGGCGACCTGGCGGGTCAGGTACGTGGTCCAGTCGGTGACCCGTTGCGGATCGCCCAGCGCCTCCTGCCAGTTGGCGTCGGTAAGCGCGGCCCGGGCGCTCGGTACGTCCTCTAACTGGGCCGCGTAGGCGTCGACCCAGCGGTGGACGGCGTCCGCTTGGCCGTGACGGACCAGGGCCTCGACGGCCATCGGGCCGTGGTTGGCGAGGAAGCCCCTGAACTCGGGGCCGGTGGCGTGCAGGCGTTCCAGGGCTTCGTCGAGTGTGCCGCTCGTCGTATCCATGGCCCGAGGCTAGGTCGCGCTCCGGCGCCGGGTAACGGACCGGGGACGGAACCCGAACCGGCCGGCGGGACTACGGCGTTGGTCGTACGGCGGGGGGAGGGGTGACGGGGGAGGGGGAGAGCTGGGGTCGACTGGGGTGGTGCGTTCGCTGCGCTGCGCGGAGGGCGTCGTCGGGCGGCCGGCCGTCGCGGGGCGCGTGCCGCCGGGGTGAGGCCCGCCGTCGGGGCGTTGTCAGTGGTGGGTGCGACGCTGAAGTCGTGGGATGCGGAGGGGCGTTGGGGAGAAGCGGATGCCATCGGCGCGGAATTCCGGACAGGAGGTGTCGGGTATGAGCGGGAGTCTTGCCGCCATGACGAGTGACGAGAGGCAGCGGAGCGGGAGCGGGAGCGATAGCGCGATGGAGAGGGCGAGAGGGGCGAGGACGGGGACGGGGACGGAGAGTGGGGCGAACGGCCTGCGGGGAGCGGTTGGTTGGGCGGCGGTCGAGGCGGCGGTGCCGGGGTTCGCGGCGGCCGTGCGGGAGCGGTTCGGTGCGTATCGACACCACGTCCTGGCCACGCTGCGCGAGGACGGTGCGCCGCGGCTGACGGGGCTGGAGGCGGACTTCCGGTACGGCGAGCTGTGGTTGGGCATGATGACGGGCTCCCGCAAGGTGCTGGACCTGCGGCGGGACCCCCGCTTCGCGCTGCACGCCAACCCCGGTGGCGGGAGCGAGCTGTCCGACGGTGACGTCCGGGTCGCCGGCCGGGCGATGGAGGAGACCGACCCCCGGCTGAAGGCCCGGTACGCGGCGGCGGTCAAGCCGCCCGAGCCGTTCCATCTCTTCCGGGCGGAGCTGACGGAGGTGGTGCGGACGTCCACTGAGCCGCCGTTCGTGAAGCTGGAGGTCTGGCGGCCCGGCCGGCCGCTGCGCACCCTACGCAGGACGTCGGAGGATCCACAGCTATGGGAGGATCCGAGGCCCTCACAGGCTCCGCAGCTGTCGGAGGGGTGAGGGCGCGACTGCTGGACGGACGAGGGCGCGAGCGCTGGGGGCCGGGGACGCGACTGCTGGACGGATGCGGATGAGGGCGTGACCGCGCCGCCCGGGTTGGTGGGCGGCGCGGTGTGGGCGCTCAGTGCGCCGCGTGCGGGCGGTGCTGCCGTGCCGCGTGCGGCCGGTGCGGGCCGTGCGGCTCGCGCACGCGATGGGTCCGGAAGACGTAGAGGGAGACGAGGAACATCACGCCGAACATGCCCAGGCCCCAGGCCACCGACTGCAGCACCGAGGGGGCGCTGCCGCCGAGGGAGTAGAGCCAGCCCATCGACGCGCCGAAGAGCGCGCCGTAGGCCACGGCTCGGGTCTCGGTGAGCATCGTCGACTGGAAGTGCACCAGCGTCACGCCCAGTGCGCCGGTGACCACCGCGCCGATCAACCCGAGGAGCGCGGCGCGGCCGCCGCTGGCCCCGCCGGTGTGGGCCATCCAGATCGTGTAGCAGCCGAAGCAGACTGCCGCGATGACCGGGAGGGTCACGCGGAGCGGGACGCGGCGCCCGGTGTCCGGGGCGGAGCGCTCCGCGCGGGTGGCGACCGTTGCGCCGTGCTCCGGTTCGACGGTGCCGTGCGAGCGGGCCGTCTCGGGCAGCCCCTCGTCGTGGACGGGCTGGTCGCCGTGCGCGTGCTGGTCCATGACGGGCTCCTCTCGTTCGCCCTCTTCCAGTCCAGGCGACACCCGGGGACCGGTGGCGTCAACTGGATCAGCGGGCGCCAACCGGGCCGGCGGGGGCGGCCGATGACGGTCGGCCGCGGACACCGGCCGGCCTACCGCAGATCCTTCTGGTACCAGGCCACGTCCCAGTAGCGGTCGAACTTCCGGCCCACCTGAGCGAACGTCCCGATGTGCCGGAAGGCGAAGCGGGCGTGCAGGCGGGCGGACGCCTCGTTGGGCTGGGCGATCCCGGCGTAGGCGCGGTGCACGTCCTCGTCCGCCAGCGCCGCGAAGAGCGCGCCGTACAGGAGCGTGCCGACGCCCCGGCCGGCGGCGTCCGGCGCGCAGTAGACGCTGGTCTCCACGGAGGTCGCGTAGGCGCCCTTCGGGCGGAAGGGGCCGCTGGTCGCGTAGCCGAGCAGGGCGCCGTCGTCGTCCTGCGCAACCAGAAGGCGGTGCGGGCCGTCTTTGGGGTGGGAGAGCAACCACGGGCGACGTTGTGCGGGGCTGAAGGGCTCCGTGTCGAATGTGATGGCCGTCTCACGGACGTAGTGATTGTTGAGATCCGTGAGGGCCGTGAGGTCCGTCTCGGCGCCCGCTCTGACCTGCACTTCCCCGCGTCCACGCATCGTCCGCCCTCCCTGGTGGCAGCGCAGGGTACTGCAAGATCAGAAAAATTGGGGCGCGGCTGGGGAATTCTGTCCGGATTCCAGCCGTTGTTTCCTTCGGACGGGTCATGAGGCCGGCCACCAGGCGGTACCCGAACCCGACGACCCGCCCCACCGTCCCGCGACCGACTCAGCGCAAAGGGAGCACCCGCATGGCAACCCGTGCCGTCGCCCGTCGTCAGGCCAGCACCACCGGTTCCGACGAGGCCAACAGCGTTCGCGCAACAGGCGGGGACATCGCCGACCGCGACCTGGTCGGCATGTACCTCGACGAGATCGCGCGCACGCCGCTGCTCGACGCGGCCAAGGAGGTGGAGCTGTCCCAGACCATCGAGGCGGGCGTGTACGCCCGACAGATCCTGGACGGCGAGATCACCGACGGCAATGCCGCCGGTGCCAGCCGTGAGGAGCTCGAAGCGCTGGCCGCCGAGGGCGACCGGGCCAAGGATGTCTTCATCCGGTCCAACCTGCGCCTGGTCGTCGCCGTGGCCCGCCGTTATCCGCGCTCCGGCCTCCCGCTGCTGGATCTGATCCAGGAGGGCAACGCTGGCCTGGTCCGCGCCGTCGAGAAGTTCGACTACGCCAAGGGCTTCAAGTTCTCCACGTACGCGACGTGGTGGATCCGCCAGGCCATCACCCGTTCCATCGCCGACCAGTCGCGCACCATCCGGCTCCCCGTCCACCTCGTCGAGGAGCTCGGCCGGATCCGCCGGGTGCAGCGCGAGTTCAACCGCGAGAACGGCCGCGACCCCGAGCCGGAGGAGGTGGCCGGCGAGCTCGGTTCCACCGCCGCCCGGGTCACCGACGTGCTGGACTGGGCCCGCGACCCGGTCAGTCTGAACATGTCGGTGGACGACGACGGCGACACCCAGTTCGGCGACCTGCTGGAGGACACCTCCGCGGCCTCCCCCGAGCAGTCCGTGCTCACGCTGCTGCGCAGCGAGGAGCTGGAGGACCTGATCGACCGCCTCGACCAGCGCACCGCGTCGATCATCAAGGCCCGCTACGGCATCGAGGACGGCCGGGAGCGCACGCTGACCGAGGTCGGCAAGCAGCACGGTCTGACCCGTGAGCGGATCCGGCAGATCGAGAAGCACGCGCTGCTGGAGCTGAAGCGGATGGCGCGGGACACCGGATTCGACGCGGCGGCCTGAGCCGCGTCCCGGTTTCCCCGTTCCACCCGTTCCGTAGGAGGCGCGCGCCCGTTGGGGGCGCGTCGGTGCCGGCCCCGTAGCGGGGTGGCGGGTGGTGGTCCGTGCGGCCGTGAGCCGGTGCGGGCCGTGCGCGCTCCGAGTGCGCGGTGATTTCGCGTGGGCGAGCCCCGATGTCGAAGCGGCATCGGGGCTGTTGTGTGTCTGACGGCTGACGGCTGACGGCTGACGGCTGACGGCTGACGGCGCGAGGTTGGCGTCTTGTCGCGTGCCCGTTTGGGTCCGATTGATTGCCCGAATCTGTTTACTTGCCGGAGTGGTGGGCGTAGCATCCCGAAAAACCACAGGTTCGGGCATGGAACGGACGCAGATACAGATGTACGCACCCGAGCGCCAGCAGGAGATCCTGCGGCTCGCCCGTGAGAGCGGGCGGGTCGATGTGCTCTCCCTCGCCGAGGAGTTCCAGGTCACCGCCGAGACCGTGCGGCGCGATCTGAAGGCGTTGGACCGCGCCGGCCTGGTCCGGCGGGTACACGGCGGCGCCATCCCGGCCGGCCGGCTGGACTTCGAGCCGGACCTCGCCGAACGGGACGCGGTCGCCGCCGACGAGAAGCAGCGCATCGCCCGCGCCGCGCTGGCCGAACTGCCCGGCGGCGACGGCCCCCGCAGCGTGATCCTCGACGCCGGCACCACCGCCGCCCGGCTCGCCGCCGAGATCCCGCTGGAGGCCGAACTCACCGTCGTCACCCACGGGTTGCCGGTCGCCGCGCGCCTCGCCGACCACCCCGGCCTCACCCTCCACCTCGTCGGCGGCCGGATCCGGCACCGCACCCGGGCCGCGGTCGACGAGTGGGCGCTGCGGGCCTACCGGGAGATCAACGCCGATGTGCTCTTCCTGGCGACCAACGGCTTCTGCCTCGACGGCGGGTTGACCACCCCCGACCTCGCCGAGGCCGCGGTCAAGCGGGCGCTGGTCGCCGCCGCCCGGCGGGTGGTGCTGCTCGCCGACTCCGCCAAGTTCGGGCAGCAGCACTTCGCCCGCTTCGGCGAACTGTCGGACGTGGACCTGCTGATCACCGACACCGGGCTCAGCCCCGCGGACGCCCTCGCCATCGAACGCGCCGGAACGGAAGTCATCCGGGCATGAACGGGCGCGGCAGCCCCCGCCACCCGCACCCCCACCCCCTCACCGCCGGACCGGAACGCCCATGATCATCCTCACCGTCACCCCCAACCCCAGCCTGGATCGTACCTACGAGGTGCCGACCCTGGAGCGCGGCGCCGTCCTGCGCTCCACCGCCGACCGGATCGACCCCGGCGGCAAGGGCGTCAACGTCTCCCGCGCGGTCGCCGCCGCCGGTCACCGCACCCTCGCCGTGCTCCCGTTGGGCGGCCCCGCGGGCGCGGCGCTGGCCGGGCTGTTGCGCGAGGAGGGCATCGAGGTGGCGGGCGTCCCGGTGGCCGGCCAAACCCGTTCCAACATCGCCGTCGCCGAGCCCGACGGCACCCTGACGAAGCTCAACGCGTCCGGCCCCGAGCTCACCGCCGAGGAGTCCGAGGCGCTGCTGGCCACGGTCGGCGAGCGCTCCGCCGGCGCCGACTGGATCGCCTGCTGCGGCAGCCTGCCGCGCGGCCTCGCACCCGAGTGGTACGCCGAACTGGTCGCCCGGGCGCACCGCGCCGGCGCCCGGATCGCCCTGGACACCTCGGGCCCGTCGCTGACCGCGGCGCTCCGCGAACGCCCCGACGTCGTCAAGCCGAACGCCGAGGAGCTCGCCGGGGCCGTCGGCCGCCCGCTGACCACCCTCGGCGACGCGGTCGAGGCCGCCGAGGAACTCCGTTCCTGCGGCGCCCGCGCGGTCCTGGCCTCGCTGGGCGCCGACGGGCAACTCCTCGTCGATGCGGACGGCGCCCGCTTCGGCAGCGCCCCGGTCGCCGCGGTGCGCAGCAATGTCGGCGCGGGAGACGCCTCGCTCGCCGGATTCCTCGCCGCGGGCGGCAGCGGCACCCCGGCGCTGGCGGCCGCGGTGGCACACGGCGCGGCCGCCGTGCAGCTGCCCGGCAGCCTGATGCCGACGCCGTCGGACCTGGCCCCGGGGCGGGTCACGGTGACGGCCGACGTGCCGCTCGACCGACCGCTGACCGAGCCGGTGCCCACCCCCCTGTCGTCAACTCCCGCTCGTGCCACCCCACTTCCGGCCGGGCCCGCCCCGTCCGGCGTCCTGCCGTCCCGTCCCCTCTCACCCCGTCCCCACCGCCCGTCCGGCGGTGCCGCGCGCAAGGGAGCCCGCGATGAGTGAGCTGATCACCACGGACCTGGTCGACCTCGAACTCGACCGGTCCGCCGCAACGAAGGACGCCGCGGCTCGCTCGCTGGCGCAGCGGATGGCCGCCGCCGGGCGGGTCACCGACCTGGAGGGCTTCCTGGCGGATGTGGCCGCCCGGGAGGCGCAGATGCCGACCGGGCTGGACGGCGGCATCGGGATCCCACACTGCCGCAGCGCGCATGTGACCGAGCCGACGCTGGCCTTCGGGCGCAGCGCGGCCGGCATCGACTTCGGCGCCGCGGACGGCCCGGCCGACCTGATCTTTCTGATCGCGGCCCCGACCGGCGGCGACGCGGACCACCTGTCGATCCTCTCGTCGCTGGCCCGGCAGTTGATGGACGAGACGTTCACCGGCGCGCTGCGGTCGGAGAGCGAGCCGGCGCGCGCGGCGGCGCTCATCCGCGGCGAGGAGCCGGCGGCGGCCGCGCCCCCACCCGCGCCCGACGAGCCCACGGCGGCCCCGCCCGAGCCCGTACGCGGCGAGCCCACGACCACGGCGGACGAACCGACGACGGACGGACCGACGGCGGACGAGCCGAAGGCGGACGAGCCGAAGGCGGACGCACCGTCGGCAGCCGAGCCCACCCCCGCCGAGCCCACCCCCGCCGAGCCGACTCCCGCCGAAACCGCCCCGACCCCCGCCCCCTTCCGCATCGTCGCCGTCACCTCCTGCCCCACCGGCATCGCGCACACCTACATGGCCGCCGAGTCGCTGGAGAAGGCCGCCCGGGCGGCCGGCGTCGAACTCGCCGTGGAGACCCAGGGATCGGCCGGCTTCCGGCGCCTGGACCCGGAGCTGGTCGCGGCCGCCGACGGCGTGCTCCTGGCACACGACGTCGAGGTGCGGGAGCGCGAGCGGTTCGCCGGCAAGCCGGTCGTCGACGTCGGGGTGAAGGCGGGCATCAACCGCCCCGCCGAACTCATCGCCGAACTGCGGGCGAAGGCCGCCCGCGGAGAGACCACCGCGGCCCCCGCCGGCCCCGCCGCCCCCATGGACCGGGGCGCCGAGACCGCCGACGGCTACGCCACCCGGCTCCGCAAGTGGCTGATGACCGGCGTCAGTTACATGGTTCCGTTCGTCGCCGCCGGCGGCCTGCTGATCGCCCTGGCCTTCGCGATCGGCGGCTACACCGTCGACAAGGCCCCGTCGGTGGCACAGCACTTCGTGTGGGCCGAGTCGGCCAGTTGGGCGGCGCTGCTCTTCCAGATCGGCAGCACCGCCTTCGGGTTCCTCGTCCCGGTCCTGGCCGGCTTCATCGCCTACGGGATGGCCGACCGCCCCGGGCTCGTCCCCGGCTTCGTCGGCGGCGCGATCGCGCTGACCGTCAACGCGGGCTTCCTGGGCGGGCTGATCGCCGGCCTGTTGGCGGGCGCGGTGGTCCGGGCGATCCAACGGGTGGACGTGCCACCGGTGTTGCGCGGGATCATGCCGGTGGTGGTGATCCCGCTGGTCTCCTCGGCGCTGGTGGGCTTTTTGATGTTCCTGGTGGTCGGCAAGCCGATCGCCGCACTCCAAAAGGCGCTCACCGGCTGGCTCTCCGACCTCTCCGGCGCCAACGCGGTGATCCTCGGGGTGCTGCTGGGCCTGATGATGTGCTTCGACCTGGGCGGCCCACTCAACAAGGTCGCCTACGCCTTCGCCGTCGGCGGGCTGGCCAACCCCAACCCGGGCAGCCTGAAGGTGATGGCCGCGGTGATGGCGGCCGGCATGGTCCCGCCGCTGGCGATGGCGCTGGCCACCACCGTGCGGGGGCGCCTGTTCACCCGCGCCGAACGCGAGAACGGCAAGGCGGCCTGGGTGTTGGGCGCCTCCTTCATCACCGAGGGCGCCATCCCGTTCGCCGCCGCCGACCCGCTGCGGGTGATCCCCTCCGCGATGGCCGGCGGCGCGGTCACCGGCGGGCTGTCGATGGCCTTCGGCTGCACCCTCCGCGCCCCGCACGGCGGCGTCTTCGTCGTCCCGTTGATCGGCCAGCCGCTGCTCTACCTCCTGGCCGTCGCCGCCGGCACCGCCGTCAGCGCCGCCCTGGTCATCCTCCTCAAGCGCTTTGGGGCACCGTCCCCGACGAGCCCGGGCACGGACGTGCCGCCGAGCGCCGACCCCGCGCCCGACGCGGCGCAGGCGCCTCGCGCGGAGAACCCGCACCGCGAGGTAACCACCCACTAAATAGTGGGTACTTGTCCGGAATCGCGCCCCCGCCAAGACTGGTCAGCACGTGAACAACGGCTGATCGATACGCGATCAGCGTTATCGAGGCGGGAGCGCGATTTCCTCATGACGGAGCAGAACACGGCGGCGGACGCACCACAGGAACCCACCCGGGAATCCACCCGGGAATCGGCCCGGAAAAGCGTCACGGTCCTCGGCCTGGGCGCTATGGGAACGGCCCTGGCAACGTCCCTCCTCGCCGCCGGCCACCGGGTAACGGTCTGGAACCGCACACCCCACAAGGCCGCCGCCCTCGCGCAAAAGGGAGCCCGGCAGGCGCAATCCCCGACCGAGGCGATCCGCGACAGCCCGCTGGTCCTCGTCTGCATCCTCGATTACGCGGACATCGGGCCGCTGTTGACGGACGACGGGGCCGGCGAGGCGCTGCGGGGCCGGGCCGTGGTCAACGTGACCAACGGCTCGCCGGACGAGGCACGGGCCCTGGCGGAGCAGGTGACGGCGCTCGGCGCGGACTATCTCGACGGCGGCGTCATGGCCGTACCGGAAATCATCGGAAAACCCCAGGCGTTCGTTCTCTACAGCGGCGCCAAGGACGCCTTCGAGGCACACCGCGGACTCCTGGACGCCTTCGCCCGCAGCGTTTATCTGGGGTCGGACCCCGGGCTGGCACCGCTCAACGATCTCGCCCTGCTGAGCGGGATGTACGGCATGTTCGGCGGCTTTCTGCACGCCGCCGGACTGGTGCGATCCGCCGGCGGAAACGTCGCGGAGTTCACCCGGGAGTTGCTGGTGCCATGGCTGCGGGCGATGGCCGACAGTCAATTGCCGGCGATGGCGGAGCAGGCGGACGCGGGGAATTACGGCGCCACCGGATCGAATCTCGCCATGCAGGTGTCGCACGACGCCATCGGCGCGGTCAGCCGGGCGCAGGGGGTGTCCACCGAACTGTTCGCCCCGCTCTGGGAGTTGATGAAGCGGCGGGTCGCGGACGGCCACGGCGAGGAGAGCATCGGGGGAGTGCTGGAACTGGTGCACCCCAGGGGGCCGCGGTCCCGGCCGGCGCCCGTATAGCCGACGAGGCGGTGACCGCCCCCAGATGGGGAACAGTCACCGCCTCGGTGCGTCGTCAGCGGTCCCGGGCGGCCGTCAGGAGGCGCTGCCCGCCGTCCACTGCGACCAGGACATGTTCCAGCCGTTGAGGCCGTTGTCCGGCTGGACGGTCTTGTCCTTGGAGTTCTTCACGATCACCACGTCGCCGACCAGCGAGTTCTCGTAGAACCACTTGGCCGGGGTGGAGCCGCCGCCACCCTTGTTGTCCTGGAGGCCGACGCAGCCGTGGCTCGTCCCGGAGTGGCCGAAGATCGACGGGCTGCCCCAGTAGTTGCCGTGTATGAACGTGCCCGACGAGGACAGTCGCATGGCGTGCGGGACGTCCTTGATGTCGTACTCGCCGCCGAAGCCGACCGTCGAACCGTCCATCCGGGTCTGCTCGTACTTCTCCGAGATCACCATCTGGCCGTTGTACGTCGGGTGGTCCGCGCTACCGCCGGAGATCGGGATGGTCTTGACGACCTTGCCGTCCTGCTTGACGGTCATCATCTGGGTGTTCATGTCCACCGTGGAGACCTGCGAGCGCCCGATGGTGAACGACACCGTCTTGGACTGCACGCCCGTGATGCCCTGGCCGCCCTTCACCCCGTCCAGGTCGAGCTTCATGGTGACCTTGGAGCCGGCCTTCCAGTAGTCCTCCGGCCGGAAGTCCAGCCGCCGGTCGCCGAACCAGTGGCCGACGACCTGCTGGCCACTGCTGGAGGTCACCGTGATGTGGGACTGGACGTCCTTGCGGTTGCTGATCGACTTGTCGAAGTTGAACGACACCGGCATGCCGACGCCGACGGTCTTGCCGTTGTCGGGCGTGAACGAAGCGATGAAGCTGTGGGCCGACGAGACCGTGGTGAACGTCGCGTTCTCCGTCGCCGGACGGCCCTTGGCGTCCTTGGCGTTGGCCACGATCTTGTACTTGGCGCCGCGGTCCAGCTGCGCGCTCGGCTTCCAGGACGTGCCGTCTTGCGATATGGCGCCGGCGACGTCCTTGCCGGTGTCGACGGCCATGAGCTTCACATCCGTCAACTTGCCGCCGGTGACCTTCACTCCCGTGTCGTTGATGCTGGCGTCGGTGGCGCCGTCCTTCGACGAGACCTGGATCTTGGCGTCCGAGGCGTCCTTGGCGGCCGCGGCATCCGCGCCGGCCTGCCCGTTCTTGCCGTCGCCGTGGCCGCCCGCCTCGGCGTTGCCGCCGCAGGCCGACAGGGACAACGCGCCCGCCGCGAACAGGGCGGTGACGGCGAGAGTGCGGCGCATCCGGCGGGTGCGGCGCGGTGCGGCGGCGTCCCGCAGCTCGGACTGAAGCGGCTGGTGGGCGGTGCGGGACTGGGCGGGCGCGGGGTTGTCCAGCGATGTCACGAGCTGCTCCATACAGGGGTGTTGTGATTCCGTGCTGGTAAACAGCACCTACGGGTGGATTTGGTTGCGAGAACGATCATCTTGTGACGAAGGTCACACCCGCGGTGGCAGGGGTCCGTCATTCGGCCCCGACAGCCAGGTTCGCAGCGCCACGCCGTCCTCGTCCAGGCGGGGCGGCGCCGCGGGTTGGGTCACCGGAGTCACCGACAGGCGCAAGGGGCTGGCGACTTGGGGAATGCGCCCCTCCCCGACCGGAACCACCGGATCCAGCCCCAACCGCCCCGCCAACTCCAGCGCCTCCGACAGGCTGTTGACCGGCCCGCACGGCACCGACACCGCCGCCAACCGCTCCGTCCACCCCCGCGGGGTGTCCGCGGCCAGCCGCGCCTCCAGCGCCTCGACCAGATCCGCCCGGTGCCGCACCCGGTCCTGATTCCGCCGGAACCGCACATCGTCCGCCAGCTCCGGCGCCCCCAGCTCCCCCACCAACGCCCGGAACTGACGGTCGTTGCCCACCGCCACGGCCAACAGCCCACCCCGCGCGGCCAACGTCTCGTACGGGGCGATGCTCGGATGCCGATTGCCCATCGGGACCGGATCGCGCCCCGTCGCCAGATGGCCGGACGCCTGATTCACCAACGACCCCAACAGCGACGACAACAGGTTGACCTCCACCGCCTGCCCCTGACCGGTCCGTTCCCGGTGCCGCAGCGCCGCCAGGATCCCGGTCGCCGCGTCCTTGGCGGTCAACACGTCCACCAACGCCACCCCCGCCTTCACCGGCGTCCCACCCGACTCCCCGGTGATGCTCATCAACCCACCCACCGCCTGCACCACGAAGTCGTAACCGGGCAGCGCCGCACCCGCACCCGAACCGAAACCGGTGATCGTGCAGTGCACCAGCCCCGGGTTCGCCGCCAACGTGGCCGCCGGATCCAGCCCGTACTTGGCGAGCGACCCCGGCCGGAAGTTCTCGATCAGCACATCCGCCCGCCGCGCCAACTCCCGGGCCGCGGCCGCGTCCACCGGATCGCCCAGATCGAGCGCCAGGCCGCGCTTGGAACGGTTCGCCGCATCGAAGTACGCGGCGGTGCCGGCGACGAACGGCGGCCCCCAGGAACGCGTGTCGTCACCGGTGCCCGGCCGCTCGACCTTGATGACCTCGGCACCGAGATCGGCGAGCGTCGCCGCGGCGAGCGGACCGGCCAGCACGCGGCTGAAGTCGGCCACCAGCACGCCCTCCAGGGCGCGCGGGGCGGAGGTCCGGTGGAACGGCTGGGGCACGGGCTCGGGCTGCGGCACGGGCGCACTCCTCACGTCGCGGACGGGACGCCGCCATCGTTCGCGACCGCCCGCCGCCGAGGGAAGGGGCCGCGGTGTCTAACGGGAGTTGCACGAGTGGCCGGTGCGGCCGGTGGCATCGCGCGGGAACGCACGCGGACCGCGCGGCCCGCATGCCGACGCACGGCTGCGCACGGCGACGCGCGCCCGCGTGTGCAGCCGGAAAAACCGGGAAATATCACAGGAGATACGCCACTTCGGGATTTACGGCCCAAGATCCCCTGTCGGAAGCCGTGACGCGTGGTGTCTACTGGGCCTTGCCCAGCGCCCACTTGTTCGGGAGGAACAACATGCTCCCCTCCGTATCGATTCTCCAGCAGATCGGCCTAGGCGTTCTGCTGGTCGTCGTCCTCTGGGCAGTCGGCCTGATCAGACTGACCCGGCCCGGGCACCACCCCACCGCCCCAGGCAGAAGGCCCGCGCGACGACCCCGGGCCCGGCTCGACGCGGTGCCCCGCCAGACCGGCCCCGGCGGACCGCCCGCGGAAAACGTCGAGCTCACCCCCGACGAACGCCAAGCCTTCGACGACCTCGTCCGCCAACTCACCAGCCACAGCTAGACCACTGACGGATGGACGGGCCCGCGGCCTGACGGGTTCACGACCACGCGGCCTCCCGGCCCAAGCCGCCGGCGCCCGGAAACGCGCTCGGGGGGCACCCCCTCCCGAGCGCCCCCCTTCAGCACGATCACACCCCCAACTCAGCGCACCGGCCCCAACTTCAACAGCGCCAACGCCGCCAACATCTGCACCGACACCGCGGCCGCCGACTTATGCGTCGGCAGATGATGCTGACCTCGTATCAGCAACACCGCCAGGAAGTAGCCGAACCCCCAGGTCGTCCACGTCGCGGCCTGGACGAACGTCGAACTCGCCGGCAACCAGGCCGCGATCCCCAACCGCGGCAGGTCCGTCACCCAGAAGACCACCACGAACATGCTCGCGGTCGGCGCGAACCGCCCGTTGCCCCCGAGGGTCCGCGCTATCGCGTGGGTCACCGCCCCCAGCCCCAAACTGGCGAACAACACCCCCGCCTCGGCCATCCCCACCAACTGGAGCGCCGCCGAACGGTCCGCCGTCCACTGCGCCCGAAACGGCGCCACCGACACGATCCCGATCCCGCCGCTGACCAGACACAGCAACACCGCCGCGCTCCACGCGCTGCGGTCCCGCGCCTCGTCGAAGATGTCCACCGGCCGGTACCAGAGCCCCAATATCAACCGGTGCCACCACAACCGCTGCCGCCGCACGGGCTCCCTACGGGCGGGCGGGGGCGCGGGCCCGGGTTCCGGCGGCGCCGGCTGCACCAACGTGGGTGGCGGAGGCGGCGACTTGGCGCCCGACGGCGGAGCGGAACGCCGACGGGGCCTCGGCGGCGGTGATGTGGGGGGAGGCGATGCGGACATACGGCCGTTTCTACCACCGGCCGCGCCGGCACGACGCGCGGGCTCCGGATGGCAGCTCACCCCGACGCCGACACCCGGATGAGACGCTCGGCCGGTGACCCTACAGACACCCGAGCACGACGAGGCGCACGGCGGCGGGCTCGGCAGCCGCCTCAACTGGCTGCGGGCGGCGGTCCTCGGCGCCAACGACGGCGTGGTCTCCACCGCCGGCCTGGTCGTCGGCGTCGCCGGCGCCACCGACTCGCGCTCCACCCTCCTTACCGCCGGACTCGCCGGCCTGCCGGCCGGTTCGATGTCCATGGCCGCCGGCGAGTACGTCTCGGTCTCCACCCAACGCGACTCCGAGAAGGCCGCGTTGGCCCTGGAGAAGAGCGAACTGGCCACCGAACCCCAGGCCGAACTCGCCGAACTGACCGAACTCCTGGAGGGCAAGGGCCTGCGCCCCGAACTCGCCCGCGAGGTCGCCGCCGAACTCACCGCACACGACGCCCTGCGCGCGCACGCCGAGGTCGAACTCGGCATCAACCCCGACGACCTCACCAACCCCTGGCACGCGGCGGGCGCCAGCTTCCTCGCCTTCACCGTCGGCGCCCTGTTGCCGCTGCTGGCCATCGTGCTGCCGGGAGCCGGGCAACGGTTGTGGATCACGGTGGTCGCGGTCCTGGCGGCGCTGACCCTGTGCGGGTGGAGCAGCGCCCGCCTGGGCTCCGCGCCCGTGACACCGGCGATCCTCCGCAACGTCGCCGGCGGCGCCCTGGCCATGGCCGTCACCTACGCGGCCGGCACCCTCCTCGGCGCCACCGGCGCCTGACCCCACCACCCCATCCCCACCCCCTGTCACCACCCCCACCCACCCAACTACAATCCGTAACGGAACCCGGAACTCCCCACCACCCCACGTTCGTTGCCGGATAAGAGGAGGCGGCGGCGCACCGGACAAGCGAGGCGGCGACGGCGCACGAGCAGACGGACCACTAACCGACCACTACGGACCCGACCCGTCACATCACACCGACCACTACGGACCCGACGGACCGACCGTCACACGGACCACTACAGGCCCGACAGACCGACCGTCACAGGGCATACAACTCGGCGTACGACGGGAAGACGCCACCGGGGCCGTCCACCGAGGCCGCCGAGAGCGCGCCCTTGACGATGGCTCGGGTCAGGACATCGGTGCCGGTCGCGAGGATGTCGTTGAGGGCGCCGGCCTCCAGGTGCACGCCGAACGCCGGGTCGGCCAGCGCCTCCAGGTCGGCGAGCGGGCGGGCGCCGGTGGCGAGGGCGAACACCGTGTCCCCGTCGTTGAGCAGATGCACGGGCCGCAGGGCGCGGGCCAGGCCGTCATGGGCGGTGCCCGCCAACTTGTGGGCCTGGGCGCGGGTGAGGACGGCGTCCGTGGCCACCACCGCGAGGGTGGTGTTGAGGGGCGGGCGCACCGAGGCGGCGGAGCGGGCCGCGGACGTCGCCCGGGCCTCCGCGAGACGGGCTCGGGCGGCCGCGTGGACCTCGGGCGCGGGCAGCGGGCCGGGCGCGCCGTAGAGGGCGCCGGTGTGCGGGTCGGCGAAGGAGCCCGCGGCGTTGACAGCGGCCAGCGCGGCGACCGTTATCCCGGAGGGCAGGACGGCGCTGGCCGTGCCGATGGCGCCTTTGAAGCCGCCCGAGACCGCGCCGGTGCCGGCGCCCACGTTGCCCTGGGGAACGGGCGAGCCGGGGCGCGTACGCGCGGCGTCCTCGGCTGCCGCGCGGCCCAACGCGGCGTCCGGGCGGGCCCGCCAGTCGCCGCCGCGGCCCAGGTCGAAGAGGGCGGCGGCGGGCACGACGGGGACGACCTGGGCCGGATCGGGGCCGACCCGGAAGCCGCGGCCCCGCTCCTCCAGCCAGGCGGCGACACCGGACGCGGCGTCAAGACCGAACGCGGAGCCGCCAGTCAGCACCACGGCCTCGATGCGCTGGACGAGGTTGCGGGGGTCGAGGGCGTCGGTCTCCCGGGTGCCCGGGCCGCCGCCGCGCACGTCGACCGCCGCGACGGCGCCGCCCTCGGGGGCGAGGACCACGGTGGTCCCGGTAAGCCAACCGTCGCCGATGCGCTGGGCATGACCGACCCTCAGGCCGGGGACGTCGGTCAGGGCGTCGTGCGGGCCCGGGGGGTGAGGGGTGCCCTCGTCCCCCGGGGACCGCTGGTGTTGCCGCGCGTCACTCATGGGGCCATGCGTACCACGCGGGCCCCGTTCAGTGGCCGGCCGGGCCCATCACGATGACCGGGTGCAGCGCCGGGTCCAGGGTGCGCAGCAGTTCGCGCATCACCTCGGGCTTGAGGCTGACGCAGCCCTGGGTGGGGCCGTCGTGGTCGACGTGCAGCCAGACGCCGCCGCCCTTGTCGTCGCCGAGGGGGCGCTGGCCGTCCAACGGGGAGGTGCCCGGGACGCGGTTGTAGTTGATGGCGATGACGTAGTCGAAGGCGCCGGCCAGCGGTTCGCCCTCGACGCCGGTGCCATGGGCGACGAAGCTGCTGTTGTGGTCGTAGGGCAGCTTGGTGCCCCCCGGGGCGGGCAGCCGGCCGCCGGCGTCGGTGAGGGTGTAGACGCCCTCGGGGGAGCGCAGGTCGCCGTAGTGGTGGCGGGTGGTCCATCCGTGGGCGGCGTTGTGCGCGGCCCAGGTGGGGCCGGGCTCCCACAGGTCCGAGCCGTCCTCGCGGGTGTAGAGGACGACGCGGGAGTCGTACGAGTCGGGGCTCTTGCCGGTGACGACCAGGACCTGGCGGGCGTTGGCCGGTATGCGCTTGCGGGCGGCGTCACTGAGGTCCGGGATGGCGCGCAGGCCGCGGGCGGCCTCCTGCGCCGCCTGGTGCGGCCCGGGGGTGTTCGGGCTGGACACCGTTCGGGGCGTGCCGCTCTTGGCGTCCGGCCGGCCGCTGTGGTCGTCGCCCGAAGCGGGCCAGGCCCACAGGGCGGTGCCGACGAGCGTGGAGAGGGCGAGACCGCTGACGGCCTTGCTGCGCCGGGACAGTCTCCTGCGCGCACGGGACTGAGCGTGGCGGGCTGCCATGTCTGGCGTCTCCTCAGGTACGGACGGATGGACGGCCCGTGAGCAACTGCGGGGTCCGCAGAGCCCCCAGGCATAAAAAGGGCAATCTGCACCCTACCGCGTTCCCGCGGGGTCGCTTCCGCGGACTGTGGTGAACGGTAGAGGGCATGAGGATGACGCCGCACACCGGGGTGACCTTTGGTAGGGGAATGCGGGGATTGGCCGTGCGGGCGGGGGAAGTGGGTGGCGTGGAGGGGCCGGTGTGGTCGGGCAAAGTTGGCCGGAATGTGCCCCAAGTCCAATGTGGGCGGATGGAGTTGGGCGGCCGGGTCCCGATAGCGGGGATGGCGCGGCCGGTTCGGCGGCGCGCTCCTTTGGGGTGGTCGGGGCGGGTGCGCGCACGGTCGTTCGGCACGCTTACGGGGGACGGGACGCGGGCCGGGTGCCCCTCGTGCCCGTAACCGGGATGGGCCGACCGGCGGTCGCTACTCCTCCTCCAGAGCAGTGCCCTGGCGGGCCGTCAGGGTGACGCCCACCGCGACCGTCACCGCCGCCACCGCGCCCGCCGCCGGGACCGCCGCGTGCCCGGCGAACGTGCACAGCAGGACGAGCACGGCGGACACCGGCAGGACCAGTTGCTGGGCCAGGCCGCGCTTCTGGTGGCGGGAGTGGATCAGCCACACCGTGAACATGTAGAGCGCGCCCGGCACCGTGAAGCAGGCCGCCGCCGCGTACGTCGAGAGGTGCGCCCGCCCGGCCGACTGTTCCACCGCGATCTCGATCCCCGCGCCGACCGCCGCGGCCGAGCCGAAGACCAGGTAGTGGCCGTAGCCCCACAGGAACGCCTGCCGGTTGGAGCGGAGGTGGAGGTGGATGGGGACCGCGAAGTAGATCCAGTACGCGGCGAAGACCAGCAGCAGGCCGCCGGCCGCGATCGGCAGCAGGGTGCCGAGGTCGTGGTGCTCGTCGAGCGCCGACTGCACGGCCACGGTCGCCGCGGAGACCGTCTCGCCCAGCACGATGATGGTGAACAGGCCGTAGCGCTCGGCGATGTGGTGCGGATGCCAGCTCGTCTGCCGCTCGCGCTCGGCGAGGGCCGGGACTGACAGCTCCAGCGCCCCCATCACGAGGAACACCCACGGGGCGTTGGCCGGCGGCAGGAACACCAGGGCCAGCCAGCCGACCTGGCAGAGGGTCACACCGAGGGCGTAACGGAGGGCGGTGCGGCGCTCGGCGCCCCGGGTGCCGTGCGCGGCCCGCAGCCACTGGCTGACCAGCGCCAGCCGCATCACCAGATACCCGAACCACACGATGCGGAAGTCGCCGGCGGTGAAGGCCCGGGGCACGCCCGCGGCCAGGACCAGCACTCCGGCGATCTGAAGGAGCGTCACCACGCGGTACAGCCAGTCGTCCGTGTCGTACGCCGACGAGAACCAACTGAAGTTGACCCAGGCCCACCACACGGCGAAGAACAGCATCAGATAGCCGGTGATGCCGTGGACCGGGTGGCCCTCGGCCAGGGCATGCACCAGTTGGCGGCCGGCCTGGGCGACGGCCACGACGAAGCACAGGTCGAAGAACAGCTCCAGCGGGGTGGCGGCGCGGTGCGCCTCCTCACGGCTGCGCGCATGCATCAGAACCGGCACGGTGACGTGCGCCCCTCTCGTCGGCCACTGGGGATGGGCCCTCAGTAGAGCGCGCGGGCAGGGGCGCCGGAGGCACTGCCCCCGCGGCGTGTCGCGGCCGGGCGGACGGTGGGCGCGGGGAGACGGCGAGCGGGCGGTCAACTCGGAAGCGGGGGAACGCTAGTCGGCGACGGCCTCCACGATGGAGGCGACGCTCGGCGTCGGCAGCACCCGGGTCAGGCGGAAGCCGCCGGCCGACAGCAGCGCGGCGAACTCGTCCCCGTTGCGCTCCTGCCCGTCGAGGACGGCCAGCATGGCGACGTCCATCGTCTTGCCGAAGTGCGGGGCGTTGCCGGGCGGCAGCACGCAGTCGACGACCAGGAGGCGGCGGCCGTCCGCCATCGCCGCGCGGCAGCTGCGCAGGATGCGGCGGCAGGCGTCGTCCGGCCAGTCGTGCAGGACGTGTTTGAGGACGTAGACATCGCCGCCCTCCGGGACCGCGGCGAAGAAGTCGCCCTCCTGGACGCGCCAACGGCCCTTCAGGTCATCGGTCTCCAACAGGTGGTGGGCCAGTGGTGGGGCCAGGTCGAAGAGGACGCCGGTGAGGGCGGGGTGGCGGCGCAGCACGGCGCGCAGCAGCCCGCCGCGGCCGCCGCCGACGTCGACGACGGTGCCGGTCGCGGGGAAGGGGTAGGCGGCGGCCACCGCGTCGTCCACCGGGGCGGCCAGCGACGCCATCCCGTCGTCGAAGAGCTCCCGCTTGGCCGGATCCGACTGGAGGTGGGCGAAGAGCGGCGCGCCGAAGAGGCGCTCGAAGGCGGCGCCGCCGTGCCGCACCGTCTCGGTCAGGCCGGCGGAGGTCTGCAGGAACAGCTCGTCGGTGAGCATCATGACGGCCGGGTGGAGCGAGTCGGGCACGTCGGTGCGGAGCTGTTGGGCGGCCGGCGTCAGTTGGTAGGCGCCGGAGGTGTCCTCGCGGAAGATGCCGCGGGCGGCGAGGTAACGCAGGACGCGGCGCAGGTGCGGGGCGTGGGTGTCGGTGGCGACGGCCAGTTGCTCGGGGGTGCGCGGGCCGGCGGCGAGCTGGTCGGCGATGCGGTAGTGGGCGGCGGCGCGCAGCGCGGCGGAGAAGAGGTGCCCCATGGCCTGGTCCATGAGGCGGGTCGCGAGGTCGCCGGGCTCGTCCGCCGGTCGGGTGGGAGAAGTGGCCAACGTCAGCCTCCGGTCGTCGGCTTGGGCGGCCCGTGCCACGTCGCGGGCACGGCGCGGCACGGTTCACGGTGATCCACGGTTGCAGTCGCGGGGTGGTGGTGTCACGGGGGGAGGGGCACCGGACCGGTGCGTACCGGCCAGCGCGGGGGCGGATCTCCCGTGGTGGGCGGCCCCTCGACGGGCGGCCAAACGGGCGGGCCGGTGCGGTCGCGTCGAGGGGCAGACGGCGACCGTCGCGCATGGTCGAATGCGGCTATGAGCGACAGTGACACCTCCTTCCCCGCGTCCGTCCTGGAACCGCTCGACGCCCGCCTCGCGGACCTCGTGGCGCTCTACGAAGACCTCCACAGCCACCCCGAACTCGCCTTCCAGGAGACCCGCACGGCCGCCGAGGTGGCCCGCCGGCTGACCGCGCACGGCTACGACGTGACCACCGGCATCGGCGGCACCGGCGTCACCGGGGTGCTGCGCAACGGCCCCGGGCCCGTGGTGCTGCTGCGCGCCGACATGGACGCGCTGCCGGTGGCCGAGAGCGCGGACGTGCCGTACGCGTCCACCGTCCCGGGGCGGATGCACGCCTGCGGGCACGACGTGCATGTGACCTGCCTGCTGGGCGCCGCCGATCTGCTCGCGGCGGGGCGCGCGTGCTGGTCGGGGACGCTGGTGGTGCTGTTCCAGCCGGCCGAGGAGGCCGGCAGCGGTGCCCGCGCCATGCTCGACGACGGTCTCTACGGCAAGGGCCTGGTGCCCACGCCCGATGTGGTGCTGGCGCAGCATGTCGCCCCGTTCGGCGCGGGGTTGATCGCCTACTGTCCGGGCGCGTGCATGGCCGCCGCGGACAGCCTGGAGATCACCTTCCACGGGTCGGGCGGCCACGGCTCGCGGCCGGAGACGACGGTGGACCCGGTCCTGATGGCCTCGGCGTTCGTGCAGCGGGTGCAGTCGGTGGTCGCGCGGGAGATCGCGGCGAGGGACCGGGTGGTGGTCACGGTCGGCTCGTTCCACGCCGGGAGCACCGCCAACGTCATCCCGGACCGCGCCGTCCTACGGGTCAGCGTCCGCAGCTTCGACCCGAACGTGCGGACCGCCGTGCTGGCCGCCATCGACCGGATCGCCCGGGCGGAGGCGGCCGCGTCCGGTGCACCGCGGGAGCCTGAGACGAAGGTCCTGGACTCCTTCCCGGTGACCGTCAACGACGCGGCGGTACTGGAGGGCGTCAACGGGGACTTCAGGCGGTTCTTCGGCGCGGAGCGGGTGTTCCGGTACGAGCCGGCGACGGGCAGCGAGGACGCGGGGCTGCTGGCGACGGCCGCCAAGGCCCCGCTGTACTACTGGTGGTTGGGCGGCTGGGACCCGGAGGCGTTCCGCACCGCGTTGGCCGCCGGGCGGCTGGCCCAGGACATCCCCTCCAACCACTCGCCCCACTTCGTACCGGTCGTCCGGCCGACGCTCACCACGGGCGTGCAGGCGATGACGGTGGGGGCGCTGAGCCGGCTGGGCGGGGTGTGAAGGGGCGGTAGTGGGGACGGCACCTCCGGCCCGTTGGGCGGGCTCGTCCGGTGCGTTGACCTTGTCCCTGGGGGAAGGCCCAGCATCGGTGGGGCCGGGCGAGGGGCCCGGTACGAGGAGGCCGGAGAGGTAAGGGGCGCCGATGGGCGGGGAGTTGCTGACGATCGGGGCGTTCGCACGGGCGTCCCGGCTCTCGCCCAAGGCGCTGCGCCTCTACGACGAGCTGGGGCTGCTGACGCCCGCGCACGTCGACCCGCACAGCGGCTACCGGCACTACGCCCCGGCCCAGTTGGAGCGGGCCCGGCTGGTCGCCTGGCTGCGCCGGCTCGGGATGCCGCTGGCCCGCATCCGCGAGGTGTGCGAGCTGGCGCCGGGCGCCGCGGCCGGCGCGGTCGCGGCGTACTGGGCGCAGGTCGAGGCCGATGTCGCCGCCCGTAGGGAGCTGGCCGCCTTCCTCGTGGACCAGTTGAAGCGGAGGGACCCCACGATGACCGAACACCACGATGCAGTCGGGCCGTTGACGCTGCGTTGCGCCGCCCTGACGGACCGGGGCCTGGTGCGGGCCGTCAACCAGGACGCGGCCTTCGCCGGCCGGCACCTGTTGGCGGTGGCCGACGGCTACGGCCCCAAGGGCGGCCCGGCCGCGCTCGCCGCCATCGAGGCGCTCAAGCTCCTGGAGGGCCAGGAGGTGGCCGAGGTCGACCTGTTGGCCGCCTTGGAGGAGGCGGCGCTGCGCGCCCACCGGGACGCGCCGACGGGCGACGAGGCGACCGGCAGCACCCTCACCGCACTGCTGCGCGCGGGCTCCCGGTTGGCGCTGCTGCACATCGGGGACTCGCGGGCGTATGTCCTTCGGGACTCCGGGCTGTTCCGGATCACCCACGACCACAGCGTGGTGCAGTCCCTCATCGACGAGGGCCGGCTCACCCCCGAGGAGGCGCCGATGCATCCGCAACGTGCCCTGCTGCTGCGCTCGTTGGACGCCGGCGAGGAGTTCGCCCCGGACCTCGAACTGCTCGACGCCCGGCCGGGGGAGCGCTATCTGCTCTGCACCGATGGGCTCACCGGCGTCGTGCCTCCCGAGGCGATCCAGGAGGTGCTCGCCGCCGCCGACACCCCCCAACAGGCCGTCGCGGCCCTGATATCCCGCACCCACGAGGCGGGGGCGCCGGACAACGTGGGGTGCGTGGTGGCGGATGTGGTGGAGGGGGTGGAGGGGGGCGAGGGGGTGTAGGCGGGGGCGTGTGGGGCGGAGGGGGAGGCCCTACGGGTGGCCCTTAGGGGGTGGGGGTGCCCCTTGCAGATCCCTTCCCCGCGGGGCGGTGCGGGACACCGGGGCGCCCCGTCCGTACGGAGCGGCCGGCCACGTCGGGGGCGTGGCCGGCCGCGTCCTCGCGGGCGCTGACGACCTACCGCTTACGGTCGGCCGTCGGCCGTCAGCCGCCAGAGGCGCACGGCCGACGGCCAACGGTCGATGGTCAACGACCAAGGACCACCGATCAACGATCAACGACCAACAGACGCAAAGGATCAACGGCCGGCGGCGGCACCCGCCTGAGCCAGTCGTCACCCGCCTGAGCCCGTCTGCGCCCGCAGGCATACCCGTCTGCACTGGCAGGCATCTCGCTCCGCACCGGCAGCCATCTCCATCTGCGCCCGCAGACGTCTCCGTTACGCCCGCCCCTTCAACATCCCCTGGAAGTACATCTGCGGCAGGCCGTAGCGCTTGAGGAACCACATGTCGGTGCGTTCCTTCGTGGTGTCCAGGAAGGGGAACGAGGGGGTGGGCCGGAGGTCGTAGTCGAACTCGGCCAGCACCATCTTGTGCCGGGCGGTGACCAGGGGGCAGGAGGTGTAGCCGTCGTAGCGGGCGGCGGCGGGGCGGCCGCGGAGACCGGCGAGGAGGTTGGCGACGACCACCGGGGCCTGCTTGCGGACCGCGGCGCCCGTCTTGGACGTGGGGAGATGTGCCACGTCCCCTAGGGCGAACACCTCGGGGAAATCCGGGCTTTGGAGGGTGTGCGGGTCCGTCTTGACGTACCCGTAAGGGGAGTCGGGGGCGGCCAGTGGGCCGTCGGCGAGCCACCGCGGGGCGCGCTGCGGCGGTACCGCGTGGAGCATGTCGTAGCGGAGCGTCTCGGTGTTGCCGGTGGCGTGGTCGGTGAGGACGGCGGTGCGCTCCGGGCCGTCCAGACGGGTCAGTTCGGATTGCAGCCGCACCTCTATGCCGTAGCGGCGGGCGGTCTGCTCCAGCGTTCGGGCGAAGACCGGCACCTTGAAGAGCGTCGGTTCCGGGAGGACGAGAACGGTCCGGATGGCGCCCAGCACGCCGCGCTTGCGCCAGTGGTCGGCCGCCAGATACGCGATCTTCTGCGGTGCACCACCGCACTTGACCGGCCCGGACGGCATGGTGAACACGGCCGTGCCGCGCCGCATCCGCCGGATCAGGTCCCAGGTGTACGGGGCGAGATCGGCCCGGTAGTTGCTGCTCACCCCGTCGTGGCCGACGGCCGACGCCAGCCCCGGCACGCCGTCCCAGTCGAGGCTCAAGCCGGGCGCCAGCACCAACTGCCCGTAGGAGAACACCCGTCCGGTGGCGGTGGTGACCGTACGGGCCACGGGGTCGACGGCGGTGGCCCGCTCCCGCAGCCAGCGCACGCCGGGCGGGATGACCTCGACCTCGGGGCGCAGCGCGGCCCGCAGCGGTGCCTGACCGCCGCCGACCAGGGTCCACAGCGGCTGGTACCAGTGCGTCTCCGCCGGTTCCAGCAGCGCCACGTCCCGGACGCCGGCACGGCGCAACCGGGCCGCGACGGTGATGCCGGCGGTGCCTCCGCCGACGATCAGGACCTGGTGGTGTACGGGGGCGGTGGCGGGCGCGGGGTCCGCGTCGGCTGCGGGCCGGGTCATGCGGGTCTCCTGTCGGTTGGGGGTTTACGGGGGCAGTCAATGTGTAGACGGGGGCCGGTCTGGCGCACTACGGGCCATTGGTCATTGGCCATTGGTCACTGACTAGAGGCCATTGGCCTTGGTGCGGGGGCTGTTGGCCCCTCGCCTGGTGACCCATCGACTGGTCGGTTTGTCGCTGTTGAGTTGTGGGCTCCCGGTTGGGGGCGGCGCCTGGGCCCGGGCATACGGGCGCCGGGGCGCTAGAGGTGGGGCAGTGTGGTGGCCGCCATTGCCAGGGCCAGCACGGTGACCAGGGCGGCGAAGGAGGCGGTGAGGGTCTGTGGGCGCAGGCGGCCGGCGAGGCGGTTGCCGAGGTGGCTGCCGGCCGCGGCGCAGGCCGCCAGGGTGGCGAGCAGGGGCCAGTCCAGGGCACCGGTGCCGGCCCGAGTGGCCAGCGCGGCCGCGGAGTTGATCAGTATCACCAGGAGCGAGGTGCCGACGGCGACCGGCATCTCCAGGCCGAGGACGAGGGTGAGGGCCGGTACGACGACGAAGCCGCCGCCCACCCCGAAGAACCCGGTGAGCAGCCCCACGGACGAGGCGGTCACGACGGTCCGCAGGGGCCGCGCGCGACGCGGTGGGGGAGGGCTGGACCGTGCCCGCCGCGGCCATGAGGGCGCGCTGGAGGGCGAGTTGACAGCCTGGGCGCGGTCCTGGACCTCGGAGGCGCCCTCACGCGCCGCACGCTCCCCCTGGGACGCCAGAGGCACCGGCTCCGCAGAGCCCGTTGCCACCGTCCCCGTCCTTGTCTCCGTCCCCGTCTCGGCCCCTCCCCGACGCCGGCGCAAGCCCCCGCCATCCCGCCAAAGCATCCCCACCGCCACCACCAGCATCAGCCCCGAGAACGCCGCCATCAGGACATCGGCGTCAAGGGTGGCGCTCCAACGGGAGCCGAGGTAGCTGCCGGCCGTCCCCAGGGCGCCGAACGTTGTTCCGGCGGCCCAACGGACCCGGCCCGCGCGGGCGTGGCAGAGGAGGCCGCCGAGGGCGCCGACCGTGACCACCACCAGGGCGCCCGCGGTCGCACCGTGTGGGGACTGCCCCATCAGGTAGACCAGCGCCGGCACCGCGAGTATCGAACCGCCGCCGCCGAGCGCGCCCAGCAGGAGGCCGATCACCAGCCCGCAGGGCAGCGCCGTCGCGGCTAAGAGGACGGTCACGGCGGCCCGTTAGGCGGTCGGCGCCGCGGCGCGCGGCGCGAGGGCGACGGCCCGGCTGGCGTCGGACCACTCGGCGACGAACGCGAAGCGGTCGCCCCGGACCACCGTCTCGCGCCACTCCACCGACCGCTGCCCGGCCCGCCCGACCCGTTCGATGGCGAACGCCGCCTCGCGGTCGGCCAGTCCGAGCAGCCACGCCTGCCGGATGTCCGGCAGGAACGGAGCGATCCGCTCCCGCCCGCCGGAGACCTTCACCGCGCAGCGCCGCGCCAGTTCGGCGTAGAGGGAGGTGTGCCCGAAGTCCGCGTCCAGCAGCGGCCCGGCGACGTCGGCCGGGAGGTAGGCGGTGTCGTGGGCGAGCGGTTCGCCGTCCGCGAGCCGCAGCCGCTCCAGGACGACCAGCGGCGCGTCCGGGACCAGCCCCAGGTGGCCGGCGACCATCGCGTCCGCGGTCCGCTCCAGCCGCAGCACCTCGCTGCGCTGTTCCACGCCCTGCGCCTCCAGGTCGCGGAAGAGGCTGTAGAGGGAGCCGAGCGGCTGCTGTATGCGGCGGGTGTCGAGGCGACTGGCGCGGCCGCGTTCGGCGATCACCAGGCCGTCGGCGCGCAGCTTGCGCAGCGCCTCCCGCACGGTGTGCCGACTCACTTCGTACTCGCTCGTCAGCCGGTGCTCGGCCGGGAACTCCTCGGTGAACGCGCCGACTTCCATCCGCCGGCGCAGATCGTCCAGGAGCTGCGCCCACAGCGGCAGCGGCGATCCGCGGTCCAACGGGCGCGGCCCGTGGCCAGGTTGGGGCCCAGGGCCACGGGGAGCGGGATCACGGGTCCCGGGGGCACCCTGGCCGCCGTTCGCGCCGTTCGCGCCGTTCGCGCCGTTCGCGCCGTTCGCGCCGCGTGGGGTCTGGCGGCCGCGCGCGCCCGGCGGCTCCGGCTGAGGCGGCGTCATGTCGGTCCTCGCATCCTTGGCGTCCCTCTGGTCCTGCGGCCGGCGCCTGGTCGTCGTCCGGCCGCCTGTTGAGGGGGCCGGCTTGTTCTCCCGCCAGCCGGCTCCTTAATGTACGTACATCCGTGCATCCGCACAACAGAGCGGTCTGTACGGGGCATTCAGCCGCCCACGCTCCGGCCCGAGTGGACCGACCCCGCCCGGGCGCCGCGCACCCCTGGAGGCCCGACCGTGCACTTCGCGCAGTACTACCTCGACTGTCTCTCCCAGGCGTCCTACCTGATCGGCGATCAGAACTCCGGACGCGCCGTCCTCGTCGACCCGCGCCGCGACATCGACGCCTACCTGGCCGACGCCGAGGCGGCCGGCCTGCGCATCGAACTCGTCATTGAGACGCACATTCACGCCGACTTCCTCTCCGGCCACTTGGAGGTGGCCCGGGCCACCGGCGCCGAGATCGCCTTCGGCGCGGCCGCCGAAACCGGCTTCCCGATCCGCCGGTTACACGATGGCGAACGCCTCTACCTGGGCGCCGAACCAGCAGCCGACGACGCCCCGTTGGGCACGCCGCCCACCGCGCACCCCCAGGAGGCCAGCACCCCGACGCCCACCTCCGGGGTGACCCTCACCGTCCTCGCCACCCCCGGCCACACCCTGGAATCCATCTGCCTGGCCATCCGGGAAAACCCTGACGACGACGTCCCGTTCGGCGTCCTGACCGGCGACACCCTCTTCGTCGGCGACGTCGGCCGCCCCGACCTGCTCTCCGCGGCCGGCCACTCGCCCCAGGACATGGCCGCCCGTCTCTACCGCTCCCTGCACACCAAACTGCTCACCCTCCCGGACGCGACCCGGATCTTTCCCGCACACGGCGCCGGTTCGGCCTGCGGTCGCAGCATCTCCACCGAGACCAGCTCCACCATCGGCGACCAGCGCCGCCTCAACTACGCGCTGCAACCCATGACCGAGGACGCCTTCGTCCGGCTCGTCACCGCCGAACAGCCCGTCGCCCCCGGCTACTTCGCCCATGACGCAGCCCTCAACCGCGACGGCCACCCCCTACGGGACACGGCGCCACCCGCCCCGCTCACCCTGGACGAGGCCCTGACCGCCCGCGACGAACAGGGCGCCGCACTGCTCGACTGCCGCCCGGTCGACGCCTACGCCCGCGCCCACCTCGCCGGCTCCCTGCACACCAGCCTGGACACCCGGTTCGCGGAGTACGCCGGCAGCGTGGTGGCCCCCGGCACCCCGATCGTGCTGCTCACCGACCCCGGCACCGAGCGCGAGGCCCGCCTCCGCCTCGCCCGCATCGGCTACGACCAGGTCCTCGGCCACCTGCCCGACCCGGCCGCGGCGCTGGCCGCCGCCCCGGAACGCATCCGCCGCAGCCACCGCCTGAGCCTGCCCGACCTGCTCCCGCGGCTGCCCCTGGACCCCCACGACCCCGTCGACGGCGGCCAGTTGATCGACGTCCGCAACCCGGCCGAGTTCGCCGCGGGCGCCCTCCCCGGCGCCCGCAACATCCCGCTGGCCGCGCTCGCCGACCGGCTCGAAGAACTCGACCCGGCCCGCCCGGTCATCCTCTACTGCCGCAGCGGCAACCGCTCGGTGATCGCGGCGGCCCTCCTGGAGGCACACGGCTTCGACCAGGTCAGCGACGTCTTGGGCGGCTACGCGGAACTGGCGACGGCCCGCTGACACGGGGGGAGGGCTGGCGACCCCGACTCCCAATCCGCCCCCGCGCCAGCCGCCTTGGCCAGCCCTCCCCCCCCGTGTCACCCTCCGTCCCCACGCCTCCGCCTCTGCCTCCGCCGAAACCACCCCCATCCCGCCACCATCACCGTCAACCCCGCCCCCACCACACAGCCCACCGCCGGCACCACCAGCGACGGAAGCCCGCCACCGCCGCTCGCCCCGGCAGCGGCCGACGACGCAGACCCGGCCCCCGTCCCCGGCCCCGTAAGGGCAAACCCCAACCCCAACCCCGCCGTCATCGTCAGCACCGACTTGGTCAACCCCGAGGCTTCCCCGGCCCGTTCGCGCCGGACCACGGACTGGGTCCCGGTGAGCGCCAGCCCGCCCGCCACGCCCAACGCCGCCGCGGCCCCCGTCGACGCCACCAGCAGGCCCGGCGTCCCCGCAACGACCCCGGTGGCCCACAACGCACCCCCGGCAACGGCCAGACACGCCGCCATCACCGCCACGGCCGCCCCGGACCGCACCCGCCCGGCCACCGGCCCGCCGACGGCCAACGCCACGGCCGGCGCCAAAAACGCCACCCCCGCCGCCAACACCGTCCACCCGCGCCCCTGTTGCAACGTCCACGGCAGTACGTACAGCAGCGCCACCGTCGCCGCGTTGGCGACCGCCCCGGCGGCGGTCAGCGTCACGTAGGGGAGATTGCGGAACAGCGCGAGATCCACCAGCGGCGCCGGGGCCCGCCGTTCGGCCCGCACGAACAGGCCGCCCCACAGCACCGCACCCACCAACCACCCCACCGCGGCGGCGTGTTCCAGCCAACGCGCCAGGCACACCAGGGCGACCGTCCCGGCCACCGCCCCGGCAACATCGAGCGGCTGCCCCGCGGCGGCCGCGTCCCGCGACTCGTCCGCCCGGCGCGCACACCACACGGTGGCCCCGGCCAGCGGCACCGTCAGCCAGAACACCGCCCGCCAGGACGCCGATTGGGCCAGTACGCCACCGAGGAACGGACCGCACACCGTGGCCAGTCCGGCCAACCCCAGGGCCCGCCCGGTCGCCCGCCGCGCCCGCCCCGGCGGGCAGGCGTTGGTGAGCAACGCCAGCCCGGCGGGCATGATCAACGCGCCGCCCGCGCCCTGCACCACCCGCGCCGCCACCAGGAACGACAGCGACGGCGCCAGCCCACACAGCGCGGAGCCCACCCCGAACAGCACCGCCCCGAGGGCCAGCATCCGCCGCCGCCCGTAGAGGTCGGCCAACCGCCCGGCCAGCGGCATCAGCGCCCCGGCGGCGAGCAGATACCCGCTGACCACCCACGGCGCCGCGGCCGCGGCGCCCGGCAACTCGGCCCGCACCACCGGCAACGCCGGATTCAACGCAAACGAGTCCAGCTGCACGCAGAAGGCCCCCACCCCCAACGCCCACTGCGCCCAACCCCCGCGCCCAGAAGGCCCGTTCTTCGCAGCCACGGACATAAGCCCAGCCACCACCTCTCACGCGCGCGCCACGGCAAGCCCCCAAAGCCGGCAAGCCAACAAGCGGGCGAACAGAAAAAACCGGAAATCAATGAACGAAAAGGAAGAGAAAGAAAAGCGGAGAGGGAGGGATGAAGCGCACCGGACCGGGGCAGGAAGAGGCGGGAACGCGCCGCGCCAGCCGTTGCGGGGTGCAAGGAAGGGGCCGGCGCCGGCCCCGTAGAGCCGCCGTACGATCATGGCCACCGCGGGCCCGTACAGCGGGCGTTCAGCATTTGTTGATCGCTGAACTCCATGCTGATGCGCATGTTGCGCCGTGTGATCTCAGAGCATGCAGAAGACGCCCGAGAAGTGCAAGAGCCGGATGCGTCGCAGATCGCCCTCACCTGGAGCGGGGAGCCGGGCCGCCTGGAGGAGCTGACGCACGGCATGCTCCTGGAACAGGCCGAACGGGCCGCCGCCGCGCTCACCCGCTGCGGGGTACGGGCCGGTGACCGCGTCGCCGTACACCTGCCGCTGGTGCCCGAGTCGGTGATCGCCACCCTGGCCTGCGGCCGGCTGGACGCGATACGCACCACGCTGCCGGTCTCGCTGACCGTCCCCGAACTCGCCGCGCGCCTGCGGGAGTCGGGGATCCAGGTGCTGATCACGGCGGACGCGGCGTTCTGGGACGGCTCCGTGCGCCCGGTGAAGCCGGTACTTGACCACGCGCTGGCGCGGAGCGCCGCCGCCGGCGGCAGTCAACTGCCGCACACCGTCCTGGTGGTCAACCGCTGCTCCCGCCCGATCTCCTGGAAGCCCGGCCGCGACACGTGGTGGCACGAGGCCCTCGCCACCGACTGACCCACCCGTCACCGGACCGCGACCCGCACCGGACCACCACCAAGACCGCACCGCGACGCACCCCACCCCGCCCCACCCCGTCCCTTCCGGGGCACACCGCCACCGCACTTCCGGGAAGCGGCCGCCCCTTTCGGGAAGCGGCCACCCGCCCTCCGGGAACAGGGCCATCGCCTCGCGCGCCTCGGAACACGGCCACCGGACCTCTGGGAACAAGGGGCACCGCCCCGGTCGCCTCCTCGGACCAGGGCCGCCGCAACACCCCGCGCCCTCACACCCCGATGCCCCGCACAACGGGCTCGCGGCCCCAGGCGCTCCTAGCGTGGGCCTTCCCGACCCCGTACGGAGGCCAGGTCGCCATGCCGAAGCGCAGAGCCCGCGGTCACCACCCCCGCCCCCGCCCCCTCCCCGGTTCCGATCGTGGGTGGCCGCTCGGGCAGGGGCGTGCCGAGCACGGACCGCCCACGCGACCGCACGACGCCCAACGCCCGCACCCGATCCCCACCCACGAGAACGGGGGCTGGAGCAGCTAGGGCCTGTCCCATGGGGCCGGGGTCGGAACGCCTGGCACGGCACCTCGCGGCGCTGCCAAACCGCCCCCATACTCCGCTGCCAGGCCGCTCCGGAGCCTTGCGAGGCACCACACCAGACGCCCCGGCCGATCCGACCCCGCCCCATCGGAACGGCCTAGCGGTCCGGCGGTCATCGGGCCCGCCCGTACCCTGAAGAGGTGAGCACCAAGCCCGAGTCCCAGCCCGAGCCCGGTCCCGAGACCGACTCGGCCGCCGGGGCCACCCGAGATCCCCGGGACGCACCCGCGGCGCCCCAGCCCCACCCCCCGGCCGCTACCGCACCGTCCTCAGCCACCGCGGCGCCGACGGACGCCGCAGCCAAGGACGCGCCCCGCGAAGAGGCCGCTTCCGAGCCCACCGCCGAGTCCCAGCCCGAGCCCGCTCCCACCCGTCGGCGTCCCGACCCCCGCAGCGCCGCCGCGCTGATCTTCGACGACCCGTTGAGCCAGCGGTCCTCGGACGACACGGACCGCGGTTGGGGCGAGCGCCCCACCGCCACGGGCGGTGCCGCCGATCTCGCCCGCTTCCTCGACGAAAAGCCGCCCCACCACCTCTGAGCGAGGCGACGGGGCGGCGTGAACCAGGGCCTGTCCGATGGGTCAGGGTCGGGGCCTGACCCATCGGACAGGCCCTGGCCGGAGCGCCCGCTACTGCTGGGACTTCTGCGTGATGATGGCCGCTGCGGCCGCGGAGGCCGCAGCCGGGTCGGCGGAGCCGCCGTTGCGCTGGGCGACCAGCGTGTCCCGGATCTCGGTGAGCAGCTCGATCTCGGTCGGGGCCGCCGACTTCTCCTCGGTCGCCTTCTTGGCGTCCTGGCGGGCCTTCCACTTGTTCATCGGCAGGATCATGAGGAAGTAGACGACACCTGCGGTGATCAGGAACGTCAGCGCCGCGCTGAGCACCGAGCCCCACAGGACGTAGATGCCGTCCGCGTAATGGCCGGTCTTCTTGTCCACCGTGCACGCGGCGCTGATGCAGGTCTGGTAGTTGTCGAGGTTCTGCGAGCCGAAGGCACCGACGATCGGGTTGATGACGCCCTTGACCACCGCGTTGACGATGTTGGTGAACGCCGCGCCGACGACGACCGCCACCGCCAGTTCGATGACGTTGCCGCGCATCAGGAATTCCTTGAATCCCTGGAGGACGCTCTTCTTCTCGCTCACCTAACAGCCTCTTTCCACGCTCGCTCTGGACGGTGCACCGACAATCAGCACCGCAACTTACGACAGGGCGGGGCGGAGCTGTCCAATCACCCGACCCGAACCGGCGATCGACCAGGGCACCAGTACGGATAACCGCCCGGGCAGGACGGATCCGGCGGACCGGGTCGAATCGAGGGTGGTTCGTATGGGGCGAAGGGGCGGCCGTGCGGGGTCCGGCGCCCGCCGGGGAGCGGCGGGTCCGGCCGCTCGGCAGGGCCCTCGCGGCGGTGATTGGTGCGGCGGTGCCGATAGCGGCATCGGTATCGGTGGTGCAGGCGCGCCCTCTGGGACGCGCGGCAGGTGCCCCGCCACTCGCAGAAGTCTCGCGTGCCCGAGCGGCGGACGCCACTCGATCTTGTCGTGCGCGCGCCATCGTCACCGCCCCCCGTCGGCCGCCGCCGCGGGGCAGGCGGCGGGTGCGGAAGCGGGCTCCCCGGGGCCGTGCGACAGGCCAGTGGCCCATGCTGCGGCGGCCGTTGCGAGGCCGGCGACGAGCAGCCGGCGGCGGGCGGGCCCGCGCCATCGGGAGCGGATACCGCCCGCGAGAACGGGGGCAAAGTGGGGCACTTCACACCGCGGGGGCGTGGGTAGGGCCGGGGACGGGGTGGGCATGGTGATCACCGCCTGGGGTGCGGACGTGCAACGGACACGGTCACAGGCGGGCCCCGCGCTCGGGCCCGCGGTCACCACCGTGCCGTACTTCACCCCAGCCCGCTGCGGCCTGTGGACAGCCCCAGAGCCGTTACGAGCCTGTGGACAACTACGTCACCCGGCAGGGGAGTTGAGCGGGCGCCGCGCCCCCGCCCGCCCCGTTACGGCAGCTCGATCCCCAGGTCCCACCCTTGGTGCGCGTCCGTGCACAGACAGGTGCGGTCCGCGGTGGTGGGGAGCGCGGCGACGGTGTCGAAGAGGACCTCGCGGAGCCGGCCGATGTTCTCGCCGAAGACCCTCAGGACCTCCTCGTGGGAGACGCCGTCGCCGGTCTCGGCGCCCGCGTCCAGGTCCGTGACCAGGGTCAACGAGGTGTAGCACAGGCTCAGTTCGCGGGCCAGGACGGCCTCGGGGTGGCCGGTCATGCCCACCACCGACCAGCCCTGGGCGGCGTGCCAGCGCGACTCGGCGCGGGTGGAGAAGCGCGGCCCCTCGATCACCACGAGGGTCCCGCCGTCGACCGGATCCCAGTCGCGGCCGCGCGCGGCATCGAGGGACGCCTGCCGGCCGGTGGGGCAGTACGGGTCGGCGAAGGTGAGGTGGACGACGTTGGGGACGCTGCCGTCGGGGAGCGGTTCGCCGTCGAAGTAGCTCTGGGCGCGGGACTTGGTGCGGTCCACGAGCTGGTCGGGGACGAGCAGCGTGCCGGGCCCGTATTCGGGGCGCAGCCCGCCGACCGCGCACGGGCCGAGGACCTGCCGCACACCGAGGGAGCGCAACGCCCAGAGGTTGGCGCGGTAGTTGATGCGGTGCGGCGGGAGATGGTGGCCGCGGCCGTGCCGGGGCAGGAAGGCGACCGAGCGCCCGGCGATCTCGCCGAGGAACAAGGAGTCGCTGGGCCGCCCGTAGGGGGTGTCCACCGTGATCTCGGTCACGTCATCCAGGAAGGAGTAGAACCCCGACCCGCCGATAACGCCAATCTCCGCATCAGCCATGCGATCACACTATCGGGCGCCCGCGCCGGCGCGCGGGCGTTCGAAGCGACCGGCCCCCGGGAATGCGGCGGGCCCCGCCGCTCCTGCTGGGGAGCGGCGGGGCCCGGAAGTCCGCTCGCGGGCGTCGGGCCTTGGTCAGGCGGCCGAGCCGGTGCCGGCCGTGGTCGTCGCCTTGCTGTCCGAGGACGACGAGGTGGAGCCGGACGTCGAGGACGCATCGGACGACGAGGAGCCGTTCGACGAGCCGTTGCTCGACGAGGAGTTGCTGGCCGGGCTGCTGCTGGACGACGAGCCGCGGCTGTCGTTGCGGTAGAAGCCGGAGCCCTTGAAGACGATGCCGACCGCCGAGAACACCTTCTTGAGGCGCCCGTTGCAGCTGGGGCACTCGGTGAGCGCGTCGTCGGTGAACTTCTGCACGGCCTCAAGGCCCTCGCCGCACGCGGTGCACTGGTACTGGTAGGTCGGCACTTGACTTCCTCCTGGCACTCTCACTCATTGAGTGCTAACGACGCTCCATCTTGCAGTATTCCGGCGCCCCAGTCCACCGCGAGCGGCATACGGTGACGGACTCCACGCCCGCCAGCACCCCCGGTTTCGGGCCCGTTCAGGCGCGGCTCAGCTCCCGCTCCGGCTCGTCGACGGCGCCCGCCGACCCGGTGACGACCACTGAAGAACGGGGCATCAGGTGGGCGCGCAGGCTCAGCAGCACCACCAGGGCCAGCGCCGTGCCGACCAGCGGCACCAGGAAGCCGGAGCTGGGACCGAAGCGGTCCGCGAGTTGGCCGGCGAGGGTGGACGCGGCCGCCTGACCCAGCGCCACCGCGCCGGTCAGCCAGGTGAACGCCTCGGTCCGGGCGGAGGCCGGGACCAGGGACTCGACGAGGGTGTAGCCGGTGATCAGCGCGGGGGCGATGCACAGGCCGACGACCAGGCCGACGGCGCCCAGCAGCGGCACCGCGGTCACCGCCCACAGCGGGGTGGTGGCCAGCGCCAGCAGCCCGTAGGCGACCAGCAGGCGGCGGCGCGGTCCGACCTTCCAGGCGATCGCGCCGCAGGCGATGCCGGCGAGCATGTTGCCGCCGGCGAAGATCCCGTAGAGGACGCCGTTGAGGCCGGGCTGCCCGATGTGCTCGGTGAGCGCGGTCAGCGAGACCTGCATCCCGCCGAAGACCGAGCCGATCCCCAGGAACGCGACGATCAGGACGCGCACACCAGGGACGGACAGCGCCGAGACCCGTGCCTGATCCGTGGCGCTCTTCCGGTGGACCGGCGGCTGGGTGCGCCGCTGCGAGGCGAAGAGCAGGCCGCCGGCGAGCGTCAGTGCGGCCTCGGCGACCAGGCCGGCGGCCGGGTGGATGCCGGTGCACAGCGCGGTCGCCAGCACCGGGCCGACGACGAAGGTGAACTCGTCGGTCACCGACTCGAAGGCGGCGGCCGTCGGCATCAACGGGGTGCCGCCCAGCTTCGCCGCCCAACGGGCCCGCACCATCGGGCCGACCTGCGGCGTCGAGGCGCCCGTGGGGACGGCGACGGCCAGCAGCGCCCACAGGGGTGCGTGCGCCAGGGCGAGCGCGATCAGCGCCGAGACGCCCGCGACGTGCACCAGGACGCCGGGGACGAGCACCGCCCGCTGGCCGAACCGGTCCGCCAACTTGCCGCCCTGCGGGGCGAAGAGGGCCATCGAGACGCCGGTGGCGGCGGAGACCGCGCCGGCGGTGCCGTAGGAGCCGGTGGTGGACTGGACGAGCAGGACGATGCCGATGGTCAGCATCGCGAACGGCTGCCGGGCCAGGAAGCCGGGCACCAGATAGGTCCACGCGCCGGGCGTGCGCAACAGTTGTCCGTAACCGGGACGGGAATCCTTGACCGCGGATGCCACGGCCGGGCCTTTCTGCCGCCTGGTAGCGCCGCCCCGCGAGGTCGTCACGGGTGCGCGCCGAGAGCTGTCCTCTCGCGCAGGACCGAGTGATACCGCGTGGTCCGCACCGAAGAAGGTGGCTGCGTGTGGCAGGGGACCGCGGCCGCCGAGCGGTCGCGCCAGCTCTGCGTCAGGCAGAGTTGGTTCGTGATCCGTACAAAATACCGTTTCGATTGTACAGGTCATATGGGGGAGAAGCCCTGGGATTAAGCGGGGCTTCCCGGGGATTTCCTTGGCATCCGTGGAGAGATAGCGCACATGCGGCGCTGGGCCGGACAAGCCGGGCGCCATGGGGTGCGGGCCCGGCCACCCAGGGGCGGCCGGGCCCGTCGCCTCACCCGACCTCGCGCCTCCGGGGCCGGCCGGCCCCGCCCTCCTGGGGCTGGTGCGCGGTGGCGGTACCCAGCCAGCCGGCCAGCTTGCCGCCCTGCGACACCGCCTGGAGCCGGCGTTCGGCCGCGTCCCGCACCGGGTCGGTGGCGACCACCAGCAGCTCGTCGCCGTGCCGCAGCACCGTCGTCGGGGACGGCACGAAGCTGGCGCCGTCCCGGACGACGAGGGTGACCGCGGCGCCCGCCGGCATCCGCAGCTCGCCGACCTCGACTCCGTGCATCCGGGACGTGGGACCGATGGACGTGGACAGCAGATGGCCGCGCAACCGCTCCAACGGGGCCGACTCGATGCCCAGGTCGGCGGCCTCCTCGTCGTCGCCCAGTCGCAGCCGTCGGGCCAACCAGGGCAGCGTCGGGCCCTGGACGAGGGTGTAGACCACGACCAGCACGAAGACGATGTTGAAGACCGTCTCGCTGCCGGGGACGTCGCTCACCATCGGGATGGTGGCCAGCACGATCGGCACCGCGCCGCGCAGTCCGGCCCAGGACAGCAGGGTCTTCTCCTGCCACGGCACCCGGAAGGGCAGCAGCGAGGCGAAGACGGACAGCGGGCGGGCGACGAGCGTGAGGATCATGCCGATGAGCAGCGCCGGCACGATGTCGTCGAGCAGGTTGTGCGGGGTGACCAGCAGACCGAGCAGGACGAACATGCCGATCTGGCCTATCCAGCCGACGCCTTCGGCGAAGCCGCGGGTCGCCGGGGCGTGCGGCAGCTTGGCGTTGCCGAGGATGACCGCGGCGAGGTAGACGGCGAGGAAGCCGGAGCCGTGCGCCAGCGCGCCGGCCGCGTAGGCGGAGACCGCGATGGCCATCACCGCGATCGGGTAGAGGCCGGAGGCCGGCAGCGCGACGTGCCGCATGCCGTACGCGCCGAGCCAGCCGATGGCCAGACCGATGGTCGCGCCGATCGCCAACTCCAGCGCGATCTCGCCGAGCAGGACGTACCAGTGCTCGACCGGTCCGGCGGTGGAGAAGGCCACGACGAGGATGACCACCGGGGCGTCGTTGAAGCCGGATTCGGCCTCCAGGATGCCCGTCAGGCGGGCCGGCAGCGGGACGCTGCGCAGTACGGAGAAGACGGCCGCGGCGTCCGTGGACGACACCACCGCGCCGATCAGCAGCGCCTGCTTCCAGCCGAGCCCGGCGAGGTAGTGCGCGCCGGCCGCGGTGACCCCCACGCTCACCGCGACGCCGAACGTCGAGAGCACCGCCGCCCGTGGCAAGGCCGGTTTGATCTCTTTCCACTTGGTGCCCAGGCCGCCCTCGGCGAGGATCACCACCAGGGCGGCATAGCCGAGGAGTTGGGTCAGTTCGGCGTTGTCGAAGACGACGCCGCCGATGCCGTCCTGCCCTATCGCGATGCCTATCCCCAAGTAGATGAGCAGGCTGGGGAGCCCGCTGCGCGAGGAGAGTCGTACTGCGGCCACCGCGACGAGCAGTACGAGTGAGCTGATCAGCAGGAGTTCATTGAGGTGTTCGACAGTCAGGAGCTGATCCTTCCTCGCGCCATGGCCGGGATGGGCCGCTTGTCGTTACCGTATCTAGTTACTGACTCTAACAATTTACCATTGCTTGAAAGTTTAATGTGCTCGGCGGTGACTCCGCGTAGGGGTCGACAAACCGGTGCGCCTATGGTTGCTCCAGCACTCCCACCCTGCCCCTCGAAGGACAGAGATGCCCGCCAACAAGTCCGGACCAGCCCCCAAAAAGAAGAAGAAGGGGCGGCGCGGCCGCCTCGTCGCGCTCACGGTCGTGCTGCTGCTCGTGGCGGGCATCGGCTTCGGCGCGTACTGGGGTGTGAGCACGGTCCGCGCCTCGTTCCCGGAGACCACCGGATCGCTCAAACTCCCGGGCCTGACCGACCCGGTGGACGTCGTCCGTGACGCCAACGGCATCCCGCAGATCTACGCCGACACCGACGAGGACCTCTTCCGCGCCCAGGGCTACGTCCAAGCCCAGGACCGCTTCTGGGAGATGGACGTCCGTCGCCACATGACGGCCGGCCGGCTCTCCGAGATGTTCGGCAAGAGCCAGGTGAAGACCGACGCGTTCCTGCGCACCCTCGGGTGGCACGAGGTGGCGCAGAAGGAATACGACACCAAGCTCTCGGCCAGCACCAAGAAGTACCTCCAGGCGTACTCCGCCGGCGTCAACGCCTACCTCAAGGACCATCAGGGCTCGGCGCTCTCCCTGGAGTACGCCGCCCTCGGCTTCACGGGCGACTACAAGCCCGAGGCCTGGACCCCGGTCGACTCGGTGGCCTGGCTCAAGGCGATGGCCTGGGACCTGCGCGGCAACATGCAGGACGAGATCGACCGGTCCCTGATGACCAGCCGCTTCACGCAGAAGCAGATCGACCAGCTGTACCCGGGCTACCCGTACCAGCGGAACCGGCCGATCGTCGACGGCGGCAGCGTCGACCAGGCCACCAAGGAGTTCGACCCCAAGGGCACCCCGAGCGGCGGCGCGTCCACGGGTACCGGCACGGGCACGGCCAACGGGACGGGCACGGGGACGGGCACGGGGACGGGCTCCGGCTCGTCCACCGGGAGCGGCACCGGCGCCCCCCGCGGGACGGTGCGCGGCGCCACCGCCGGCGTCCAGGCGCAACTCTCCTCGCTGTCCAGCACCCTGGAGCAGGTACCGGCGCTGCTCGGCCCCAACGGCAACGGCATCGGCTCCAACTCCTGGGTCGTCTCCGGTGAACACACCACCACCGGCAAGCCGTTGCTGGCCAACGACCCGCACCTGGCCCCGCAGATGCCCTCGCTCTGGTACCAGATGGGCCTGCACTGCCGCACCACCGGCCCCAAGTGCAACTACGACGTCGCCGGCTTCACCTTCTCCGGGATGCCCGGCGTCGTCATCGGCCACAACCAGGACATCTCCTGGGGCATGACCAACCTCGGCGCCGACGTCACCGACCTGTACCTGGAGAAGATCAACGCCGACGGCTACCTCTACGACGGCAAGCAGCAGCCCTTCCTTACCCGCCAGGAGACCATCAAGGTTGCCGGCGGCGACAGCCAGAAGATCACCGTCCGGTCCACCAACAACGGCCCGATCGTCTCCGACCGCGACGACGAGCTGACCAACGTCGGCAAGGACGCTCCGGTGGCCGACGGCGCCCCCGACCGCGGCGACGGCTACGCCGTCTCGCTCCGCTGGACGGCGCTGGACCCCGGCAAGTCCATGGACGCCGTCTTCGAGCTCAACCGCGCCAAGGACTGGACCAGTTTCCGCAAGGCCGCCGCCGACTTCGAGGTCCCCTCGCAGAACCTCATCTACGCCGACACCAAGGGCAACATCGGCTACCAGGCCCCCGGCCAGATCCCGATCCGTGGCAAGGGCGACGGCTCCTACCCGTCGCCCGGCTGGGACTCCGCCTACAAGTGGAAGGGCTACATCCCGCAGAGCGCGCTGCCGTACGAGTACAACCCCAAGCGCGGCTTCATCGTGACCGCCAACCAGGCCGTCGCGAACGAGAAGTACCCGTACCTGATCACCAACGACTGGGGCTACGGCGCCCGTAGCCAGCGGATCAACGACCTGATCGAGTCGAAGATCAAGGACGGTGGCAAGGTCTCCACCGACGACATGCAGACCTTCCAGAAGGACAACAGCAGCGAGATCGCCCGGCTGTTGACGCCCTATCTGACGAAGATCGACATCAAGGACAAGTACGTCCGCGACGCCCAGCAGCTCCTCAGCGGCTGGGACTTCACCCAGGAGCCCGACTCCGCCGCGGCCGCCTACTTCAACGCCGTCTGGCGCAACACCCTCAAGCTGGCCTTCGGCAACAAGATGCCCAAGGAGCTGCGCGTCCAGGGCCAGTGCCTCTACGTCCGCCCGGCCAGCGACACCGGCCCGGCCGACGACCAGAACAAGCTGGTCCGCGAGTGCGGCGAGCGGGCCGGCGACACCGCCCAGCCCGACGGCGGAGACCGCTGGTACGAGGTCGTCCGGAACATCCTCGACGACCCCAACAACGCCTGGTGGAAGACCGACGACCGGCCCGGCCACCCCGGCCTGAAGAACCGCGACCAGCTCCTGGCCCAGGCCATGAAGGACGCCCGCTACGAGCTGACCTCCAAGCTGGGCAAGAACATCGACCACTGGACGTGGGGCCGCCTGCACCAGATGGACCTCACCAACCAGACCCTCGGCAAGGACGGTCCGGGCTTCCTCAAGGACCTGCTCAACCGCGGGCCCTGGAACCTCGGTGGCGGTGAGGCCGCGGTCGACGCCACCGGCTGGAACGCCTCCGGCGGTTACAAGGTCACCTGGGTCCCGTCCATGCGGATGGTGGTCAACCTCGCCGACCTCGACAAGTCCCGCTGGATAAACCTCACCGGCGCCTCCGGGCACGCCTACCACGCCCACTACTACGACCAGACCGACAAGTGGGCCAAGGGCGAGCTGCTGCCCTGGGCGTTCAGCGAGGACGCCGTGAAGAAGGCCGGCAAGGACACCCTGACCCTGTCGCCGTAAGGACGCCAGGAACAGGCAGCAACAGGCAGCAACAGGCAGGAACAGGCACGCCAGAACCGCCAACGCCGTCGGGGGGGCCCGGGCAACACCGGGCCCCCCCACGGCCGTTCTCGGGGAACACGGCCGCGCCGGGGGCGGGGGTGGGGGGAGGGGGGGACACCCCCCGGGGGGACCGC
>NZ_JBHVJX010000028.1:0-29443 GCF_042798755.1 Streptomyces sp. NPDC057743 | reverse complement strand
GCCCCACTGCCCCCCCCCCCACCCCCACCACACCGCCGGCACCCCCCCCCCCCACCCCCCGGGGGGGGGGGGCCGCCGGCCCCCCCCCCGCCCCCCCCCGACGGCGTTTCACGTGAAACCGCGCCGCGCGGGGGCGGTCAGTGGCGGAAGCGGTGCACCCCCGACGGCGTCACCGCGGCGTGCACCCGCCGGTCGTGGCGCTCGGCCGGGACGTGCTCCACCACCTCGTCGTCGTAGAGCAGCACCACCAACGACGCCCGCCTCCCGGACCGTTCCAGGCGGGCCAGTACCCGGTCGTAGGAGCCGCCGCCGCGGCCCAGTCGCAGCCCGGTCCGGTCCACCGCCAGCCCCGGCAGCAGCACCACGTCCGCCTCCGTGACGGCCTGCGGGGTCAGCCGCGGCCCGGCCGGCTCCCGCAACCCCCAGCCCGCCGGCACCAGATGCTCGGCGCCCTCGTATACGGCCCAGTCCAGATCGTTGTCGGGCAGCAGCACCGGCAGCAGCACCCGCACCCCCGCCGCCCGCAGCGCGTCCAACAGGGCCAGGGTGTCCGGTTCGCCACCGATCGACACATACGCCGCGACGGTCAGCGGGGCGCCGGCGGGGGCCGCCCGCAGCTCGTCCAACTCCCGCACCCGCCTCGCCAACGCCGCGCCCCTGGCCGCCACGACATCGGCCGGCAACGCCCTCCTCACCTCCAGGAGATCCCGCCGCAACCTGCGCTTTTCCTCGTGCTCAACGCTCATCGTGGGCCTCGCTCGGGCTCTTCTGATCTCTTGACCGGTCCCTCATCATCGGGCCGGTCGGGGCGGTTAGGGTGTCGCGCATGACCCCATCGCATGCACGGATCAGCAAGGCTGTCATCCCCGCAGCAGGGCTCGGCACCCGGTTCCTGCCGGCGACCAAGGCCACTCCCAAGGAGATGCTGCCGGTCGTCGACAAGCCCGCCATCCAGTACGTGGTGGAGGAGGCGTCCGCGGCCGGACTGACCGACGTCCTGATGGTCACCGGTCGCAACAAGCGTCCCCTGGAAGACCACTTCGACCGCAATTACGAGCTCGAAGAGGCCCTGCGACGCAAGGGCGACGGCTCCCGGCTCGCCAAGGTCCAGGAATCCAGCGACCTCGCGACGATCCACTACGTCCGCCAGGGCGACCCCAGGGGCCTGGGGCACGCCGTGCTGTGCGCCGCGCCCCACGTGGGCGACGAGCCCTTCGCCGTCCTCCTGGGCGACGACCTCATCGACCCCCGCGACCCCCTGCTGCGCCGGATGATAGAGGTCCGCGAGGAGCACGGCGGCTCGGTCATCGGCCTCATGGAGGTCGACCCGGGCAGCATCCACCTCTACGGCTGCGCGGCCGCCACCCCCACCGCCGAAGGCGACGTGGTCGCCGTCTCCGACCTCGTCGAGAAGCCCGAACCGGCCGAGGCGCCCAGCAACCTCGCCATCATCGGCCGCTACCTCCTCGACCCCGCCGTCTTCGAGGTGCTGCGCAAGACCACCCCGGGCCGCGGCGGCGAGATCCAGCTCACCGACGCTCTCCAGGAGTTGGCCGCCCACCCCGAACTCGGCGGCCCCGTACACGGCGTGATCTTCAAGGGCCGCCGCTATGACACCGGTGACCGCGGCGACTATCTGCGTGCCATTGTCCGACTGGCATGCGAACGTGAGGACCTGGGCCCCGACTTCCGGGCCTGGCTTCGCAGTTACGTCACCGAGGAGATGTAGGACGTTGAACGGCACCACCGGCCAGACCCACCACCCGGACCGCGTCTGGTCGGTGGCCGCCCACCTCGACGACATCCTCGCGCGGATCCAGCCGCCCGCCCCGGCCAAGCGGCAACTCCTCGACGCCCAGGGCTGCGTGCTCGCCGAGGACCTCACCGTCCCGCTGCCGCTGCCGCCGTTCGACAACAGCTCCATGGACGGCTACGCGGTCCGCGCCGCCGACGTCGCGGCCGCCACCGAGGAGGCGCCGACCGCCCTCACCGTCCTCGGCGACGTCGCCGCCGGCAGCGGCGCGCTCCCCACCGTCGGCCCCGGACAGGCCGCCCGCATCATGACCGGCGCCCCGCTGCCGCCCGGCGCCGACGCGGTGGTCCCCGTCGAGTGGACCGACGGCGGCAGCGGCCGCGGGCCGGCCGCCACCATGCGCGCCCACAGCGCCGCCCCGCAGGACGCCGCCGGCGAGGTGCGGGTGCACCGCCCGGCCACCGCCGGCGCCCACATCCGCCGGGCCGGCAGCGACGCCCGCGCCGGCGAACCGGCCCTGCCCGCCGGCACCGTCCTCGGCCCCACCCAGCTCGGCCTGCTCGCCGCCCTCGGCCTGGACACCGTCACCGTCCACCGCCGCCCCCGGGTCGTGGTGCTCTCCACCGGCAGCGAACTGGTCCCGCCCGGCGAGCCGTTGGGCCCCGGCCAGATCCACGACTCCAACAGCTTCCAGCTCACCGCCGCCGCCCGCGCCGCCGGCGCGCTCACCTACCGCGTCGGCGCCGTCGCGGACGACGCCGAGGCCCTGCGCGCCGCCCTGGAGGACCAGTACGCCCGCGCCGACGTCCTGGTCACCAGCGGCGGCGTCAGCGTCGGCGCGTACGACGTCGTCAAGGAGACCCTGGCCGACCTCGCCGCGGAGGACGGCCGGGTGGAGTTCCGCAAGCTGGCCATGCAGCCCGGCAAGCCCCAGGGCTTCGGCCTGATCGGCCCCGACCGCATCCCGCTGCTCGCCCTGCCCGGCAACCCGGTCAGCTCCTACGTCTCCTTCGAACTGTTCGTCCGCCCCGTCATCCGGACGCTGATGGGCCACCCCGAGGTGCACCGCCGCACCGTCCGGGCCCGCCTCACCGCACCGCTGGGCTCCTCGCCGGCCGGCAAGCGGCAGTTCCTCCGCGGCTCCTACGACCCGGTGTCCGGCACGGTCGCCCCCGTCGGCGGCAGCGGCTCCCACCTCATCCGGGCCATGGCCCAGGCCGACGCCCTGATCGTCGTCCCCGAGGACGTCACCGAGGTCCCCGCCGACGCCACCGTCGAGGTCATCCCGCTCGGCCCCTGCTGACGCCCGCCCGGAAGCACTCGTTCCGGGGAGCCCGTGGCGCCTCCCGTACCAGGCCCGGGGGTACGGTGTCGTCCCACAAGGCGGCAGTATGGACCGGGAGAACGATGAGCAGCGGTCAGCAAAACCTCACCCACCTCGACGCGGCCGGCGCGGCCCGCATGGTCGACGTCTCCGACAAGGACGTCACCGCCCGGACCGCCCGCGCCCGCGGCCGCGTCCTGGTGGCGCCGAGCGTCGTTGAGCTGCTCCGCGGCGAGGGCGTCCCCAAGGGCGACGCGCTGGCCACCGCCCGGATCGCCGGCATCCTGGGCGCCAAGCGCACCCCCGACCTCATCCCGCTGTGCCACCCGCTGGCCGTCTCCGGGGTGACGGTGGACCTCTCCGTCACCGACGAGGCCGTCGAGATCACCGCCACCGTCAAGACCACCGACCGCACCGGCGTGGAGATGGAGGCCCTGACCGCGGTCTCGGTCGCCGCGCTCACCGTCGTCGACATGGTCAAGGCGGTCGACAAGGCCGCGGTGATCTCCGACATCCGCGTCGAGGAGAAGACCGGCGGCAAGTCCGGTGACTGGAGCCGGTCGTGACCCCCGCCCGCGCCCTGGTCGTCACCGCCTCCAACCGCGCCGCCGCCGGCGTCTACGAGGACAAGGGCGGCCCGCTGCTCGCCGAGGGGCTGACCGCCCTGGGCTTCGCGGTCGACGGCCCCCAGGTCGTCCCCGACGGCGACCCCGTCGAGGCCGCCCTGCGCGACGCCGTCGCCGCCGGCTACGACGTCGTCCTGACCACCGGCGGCACCGGCATCTCGCCCACCGACCGCACCCCCGAGGCCACCCGCCGCGTCCTGGACCACGAGGTTCCCGGCATCCCCGAGGCGATCCGCGCCGCCGGCCGGGCCAAGGTGCCCACCGCCGCGCTCTCCCGCGGCCTGGCCGGAGTCGCCGGCCGCACCCTGATCGTCAACCTTCCCGGCTCGACCGGCGGGGTCCGCGACGGCCTGGCCGTCCTCGCCGACCTGCTGCCGCACGCGGTCGACCAGATCCGCGGCGGCGACCACCCCAGACCCTCCGGGAGCCCCAGCTGAACACGCCCTGGCCGGTGGTCCTGACGGACGGAGAGATCTCCCTCCGCCCGATAAGGCTGCGCGACCAACGCCCCTGGCGTGAGGTCAACCGCCGCAACCGCGACTGGCTGCGCCCCTGGGAGGCTACGGTCCCGCCCGCCCCGCCCGGTGTCCCGGTGCCGCACCGCCCCACCTTCCGGCAGATGGTCCGTCACCTACGGGCCGAGGCGCACGCCGGCCGGATGCTGCCGTTCGTCATCGAATACCGCGGCCGACTCGTCGGCCAACTCACCGTCGCGGGCATCACATGGGGCTCGATGTGCTCGGGCCATATCGGCTACTGGGTCGATCGGGAAGTCGCCGGCCGCGGCGTGATGCCGACCGCCGTGGCGCTCGCCGTCGACCACTGTTTCGGCACCGTCGGACTGCACCGCATCGAGGTCTGCATTCGGCCGGAAAACGCCCCCAGCCTTCGCGTCGTGGAGAAACTCGGCTTCCGCGCGGAAGGCATCCGCCCGCGCTACCTCCACATCGACGGCGCCTGGCGCGACCACGCGGTTTTCGCGCTCACCGCCGACGAAGCGCCCGAAGGGCTGCTCAACCGCTGGCACAGCCGGAAACCCGGCGCACCCGACCGCTCCGACACATCCCACAAATAAAAAACCTGTTCGAATTGCGTCGTCGGGCTCGCCGCATTCACCACAACTCCATCGCAACAATCACAAAAAAAGTTCGAGATATCAGCCAGATCGTGCGACACACCGGCTCAATTGGCGGATGGCCCCGTGCAAACCCCTCTACCGTGTGAGTTGTGAGAAGCAGCGGCCTCATCTACGCAGTCATCGTCGGGGCCTGGGCCGCCTATTTGGTGCCGATGTGGCTCCGTAGGCAGGACGAGCTCAACGAGGCCCGTCCCACCGAGCGCTTCAGCACGGCCATCCGGCTCCTGTCCGGGCGCGCGGCCATGCAGCGCCGCTACGACAAGGAGCACGGGGCGTGCCCCGCCGACGATGCCGGCGACGAGCGGGACCCGGACGCCACGGACGAACCGGCCGGCGCCCGGTCCTTCGGCGACCCCGAACCGGCCCCGGCCTTCCCCGACGACGCCCCCGCCCGCCCGCAGGCCGCCCCGCTGCGCCCCTCGCTCGCCGAGCGCACCAAGCGCGCCAAGGTCCTGGCCCGCCGCCGGCGCACCATCACCGTGCTGTTCTTCGCCTTCACCGGCGGCGCGATCGCCGCGGCCGTCGGCGGTCTGCCCTTCCTCTGGGCCCCCGCCCTGCCCGCCGTGCTCCTGACCGCGTACATCGTTCACCTGCGCACCCAGGAGCGTCGCCGCTTCACCTTCACCATGGACCAGCGCAAGGCGGAGGCGGCAGCGCAGCGGCTGCGGGAGGGCCGGCCCCGCCCTCACCAGGCGGCCGACCAGCCGCCCGTCGTCGACCACCAGCCCGACGCCCACGCTGACGTCGAGCCCGCCCCGGAGCCGTCCCGCCCGGCGCCGGCCCCGCACGCCTCCGGCGCCCGCGCCCTCGTCGAACAGACCGACCACGCCGAGTGGGTCGACCAACAGCGCGAGCGCCCGCGCCCGGCTGCCGGCAGCTGGGAGCCGGTCCCGGTCCCGCTCCCCACCTACGTCACCGCCCCGGTCGCCCCGCGCGCCACCAGCCACGTCGACCTGGACGCCGACGACGCCTGGAGCTCCGCCCGCTCCAGCTCCGTCACCGAGCGCCCGCGCCCCAACGGCTCGCAGGACCGCCCCACCCACCCGGGTCGCCGCGCCCGCGGCCGCACTCCGCTCTTCGATCAGTACGAGGACGAGGACCGCCCGCGCGCGGCAAACGAGTGAGGCACCTCGCACTGACCAGCAGCGGAAGCGATTTCCGAGCACGGCGAGGGGGATGCTAGAGTTTCACTCGTCGCAAGGGCCTGTGGCGCAGCTGGTAGCGCACCTCGTTCGCAACGAGGGGGTCAGGGGTTCGAGTCCCCTCAGGTCCACCGACGTAAAAGCCCCCACCGGGTTCAACTGGTGGGGGCTTTTTCGTGCGAGGAGTGATCCGCGGGTGTGGTGGGTGTCGTGTAGGCGGATGTGCCGGAGTCCGTTCACGGCTTGCCGGCCGCTGGCTTCGCTGACTCCTGGGCCTTGCGCCGGAGTTGGAGCGCCGTCGCACAGATCTCGGGGAGCGGCAGGGCGGCCGTCGATGGCTCGGTCCTGGTCTCGTCGTGCGCCGGGCGGCGGGGGATGCGCTGCGACTGCTGCTCCGTGGTGACGGCAGGGAACCCGCAGGTCAGGCTCGCGGTTGCCCAACCTCGCTCCTGAAGCGGGGTGTTGCCGCCGGAGGGTGTCGAACGAAAAGCGCGTAGGCGCATACTGGGGGCAATGACAAAGCCCGCTGCACCGAAGCGTCACTTGCCTACCAGCCCCTTCAAGGCCCCGGCCACGCCGGCGCCCAAGCACTTCGCCATGGGCGATCAGGTCACGCACGACATCTACGGCCTCGGCCGGGTGATCGGCATTGAGGACGGAATCGCGGCACTCGTGGATTTCGGCTCGGCACAAATGCGGATCCTGAGCCCGTACGCCAAGATGACCAAGCTGTAGGACCGCTATGCCCGGTCACGGCATGCCAGGCCCCTTCGGGGACCTGTTACGAAGGGGAGACCTCTCATCGATCTGACGTCGCTGTTCTCCGCCCTGGAAGGGCAACCCCGCTGTTCCACTGCAGCGTCGCCGCCTCCGGCGACAAACCCCTTCCAGGCCCCGGACTTCGGGGAAGACGAGACCGCTCTTCCCGAGGAGGTGAAGGGGACCGCCGCGTGATGCACGCGGTGGCCCGCTGCGCTGTGGCGACCCTCCTGCCCGTGGTGCGCAACGAGAGGGCAGGGGTTCGGGTTCGCTCAGGTCCACACTGCAAGAGGGAAGCCCCCGTCGGGAGACCGGTGGGGGCTTTTGTGTGGGTGGGGTGTTGGGGGGGTGAGGTTAGGGGGTGAGGTGGTGGGTGAGGGTGTGGAGGGCGGTGGTGGGGCCGTCTTCGGTGGCCAGGTGGTGGGCGGCGGACTGGGCTCGGGTGCGTAGGGCCGGGGTGGTGGTGGCCTGGGTGAGGGCGGTGGCGAGGCGGGTGACGGCGTCGTCGAGGGGGAGTTTGGTGAGGGTGGTGAAGGGGAGCGCGGGGGTGGCGGCGCCGAGGGCGGCGAGGCGGGCGGCCCAGAAGGGCTGGTCGCCGGTGAAGGGGACGGGGACGGAGGGGATGCCGGCGCGGAGGGCCGCGGCGGCGGTGCCGGCGCCGCAGTGGTGGACGGCGGCGGCGAGGCGGGGGAAGAGGAGGGCGTGGGGGACGGGGGTGGTGAGGGTGAGGATGTCGTCGGAGGGGGAGGGGGAGGGGGAGGCGAGGCCGGTGGTGCCGGAGAGGAGGATGCCGCGGGTGTTGGCGCGGCGGAGGGCGCGGACGGCGAGGGTGCCAAGGCGTTCGGTGTCGGGGGTGGTCATGGAGCCGAAGCCGATGGCGACTGGGGGTGGGCCGGAGGTGAGGAAGTCTTCGAGTTCGGCGGGGAGTTGGGCGTCGGGGGCGAGGTGGGGCCACCAGTGGCCGGTGAGGGTCAGGCCGGGGCGCCAGTCGGTGGGGCGGGGGACGAGGAGTTCGCTGAAGCCGTGCAGCACCGGCCAGTTGGCGGCCTCGGTGCGGCGGCGGGCCGCGCGCGGGGTGGTGGGCGGCAGGTCCAGGCGGGTGCGGAGGGCGCGGACGGCGTCGGTGTAGAGGCGGTCGACGATGCGGAGGGAGAGGTGGCCGGCGGCGCGGTTGCCCCAGCCGCCGAGCGAGCGGGCGCCGCCGACGGCGGGGGCGAACGCGCGGGTGGGCGCGGTGGGTTGGAGGTAGGCGCCGACGGACGGGATGTCCAGGGCCTCGGCGAGGTGCCAGCCAAGCGGGGCGGTGGTGGTGGACAGGAGGAGGAGATCGGTGTCGGGGGTGGTGGCGTCGGCCATGCTGGCGCCGAGTTGTTCGATGAAGGTGGCGGCGCGGCGGAGCAGGGCGCGGCGGGTGGTGGGGGTGCCGGTGGTGGCGGCGTCCGCGGGGGCGGTGGCGCGCGGGTCGGCGGGGAGGGGGCGGAAGGTGAGGCCGGCGGCGCGGACGAGTGGGGCGTAGGTGTCGTGGGTGGCGACGGTGACCTCGTGGCCGGCGGTGCGCAGGCGGGCGCCGAGGCCGGTGTACGGGGCGATGTCGCCGAGCGAACCGGCGGCGGTGAGCAGGATGTTCATGGTGGGCCTCCGGTCAGGGCGCGGTGGGGTCGGGGGGCGATTGGCGGACGGCGTTGGCGTGCACCGCGGTGCGCAAGTACGGGGCGAGGCCCGGGCGTTGTTCGGTGGGCGGGACGAGCAGGGCGAAGGCGCGCGGGTCGGCGGCGAAGTCGTCGGCGATCCGGCCGTGCATGTCGGTGGGGCAGGGGGTGAACCAGCGGGTCAGGTGCTGGCGGTGCTCCTCGGCGAGGTCCATCGCCCGTTCGCCGTCGGCCGGTGCGCCGGCGTCGTAGGCGGCGAGCAGGCGGGCGCGCCAGTCGGCGGCCTCGGCCATGATCCGCGCCCAGTCGGCCTTGGAGTGGGTCGCGGCCCGGGCCATCGAGGTCCGGTAGCCCTCGCTGTCCCGCCACTTGCGCTCGGCCTCGGTGGCGTAGGTCAGGTCGAAGGCGATCTCGCCGAAGACCTCGAAGCGCTCCTGTGGGGTGAGCCGGACGCCGGTCTGCTGGACCTCCATGGCCTGCTCGGCGACCTCGACCAGGCGTCGGAGCCGGGCGATCTCCTCGGTGAGCCGGCGGTGCCGGGCGCGGAGCTGGTCGAGGGCGTTGGCCTCGGGGTCCGCCAGGATCGTGGCGATCTCGTCGAGCGGGAAGCCGAGCTCCCGGTAGAAGAGGATCTGCTGGAGCCGGGCGAGGTCGGCGTCGCTGTAGAGGCGGTAGCCGGCCGGGCTGCGGTCGCTGGGGCGGAGCAGGCCGGTGCGGTCGTAGTGGTGCAGGGTGCGGACGGTGACCCCGGCGACGGCGGAGACCTGGCCTACCGGGTATCCCATGGGAGCGCCTTTCGGATGCGGGTGGGGCGCCGCGCGGCCGTCGGCGGCCGGTCGCGGCGCGGTGTCGATCAAGGGTGCGGCCTGACGTTGCGTGAGGGTCAAGGGAGGAGTAGGGGGAGGGTTGGGGCGGAGGAGACGATGGGAGCGTCGGTTCGAGGGGAGCGCCGTTACATTTGTCGGGAAACAGGTATTCGCTCTTGTGTGCGCACGGCGGTACGTCCCTGTGCACGCAGGGTGCACCTGGTGCGCAGCCCCAGCCCGTCCGTCCGCCCGAGGGATCCGTGAGACCAGCGACCGTTACCGCCAAGGCCGCCGGCGCCGTGCTGCTCACGGGGCTGCTCACCGCCGCGCTCGCGGGGTGCGGCGGGCCCCGGCCGCTGCTGCGGGACGAGGGGCCGGCGGTCGCGCCGTCCGCGCGGACCGGGCCGGTCTATGTGGCGGACACGCTGGGGCGCCCGTTGCAGCGCCCGGGCGCGCTCCCGCTGGGGGACTCCGCGCGCCTGACCGGGCTGCGCTGGGAGTCCTGGGGCGGCCCGACCGCGGTGGCCTCCGGCGGGCTGAGCGGGAACTGGTGCGCCCCGCAGTGCGTCCGCGAGCCGTACCGGGTCAAGGTGACGCTGAGCGGCCTCCAGCGGCTGCCGGGGGTCGCGTACTACTCCAGCGCCGGGGTGGTCGCGCCCGAGCTCCACGGTGAGAAGGCCGCCGAGCTGGGACGGGTGAGCCTGCACCTGCCCGACGTCGAGTAGCGCGGCGTTCGGGAGGCCGCGGGCGCGGGGACGCGCCGGGGGCCGAGAGGAACGGAAGAAGGGAACGGATGGGGCTGCGCGCCAAGATCGGCATCGCGATCTCCGCCACTGCGGCGGTGGTCGCGGTCCTCGTCGGCGTGCTCGTCCACCACCACACCGTCAACGCGCAGCTGGACCTGGCCGGGCACACCCTCGACGGCCGGTTGCAGACCACCGCCCAGGACCGGGCCGCCGGGATCGACACCGGGCGGGGGCTGATCAACCCCCCTGACCTGCCGCGCCCGCTGAAGGCGCTGGCCGAGGGCGGCCGGCGGGGCGTCTACCTGGACCTCAGCGGCCGGACGCCGTACCTGTGGGCGGCCACCAAGCTGGGCCCGGACGTCGTCGCGCTCAAGCGCCCCTACGACCGGGAGCAGCAGACGATCGAGGCGCTGGACCGGATGCTGTGGGGGGCCGGGGCGGCCGGGACCGCGCTGGGCTGTGTGGTCGGGCTGCTGGTCGCGCACCGGCTCGGGCGGCGGCTGACCGCCTCCGCGGCGACGGCCCAGCGGATCGCCGAGGGTGACCTGGGCGCGCGCCTGCCGCGCACCGGCAACGACGAGATCGCGCAGCTCACCGCGGCGGTGAACACCATGGCCGAGGCGCTCTCCGGGCGGCTGCGGGCCGAGCGCGACGTCACCGCGAACATCGCCCACGAGCTGCGCACGCCGGTCGCCGGGCTGGTCACCGCGGCCGGGCTGCTGCCGCCGTCCCGGCCCGCCGAGATGGTCCGGGACCGGGCCGAGCGGGTGCGCGGGTTGATGGAGGACGTGCTGGAGGTGGCGCGGCTGGACGCCCGTACCGAGGAGGCGGACCGGGAGGTGCGGCCGCTGGGCGAGCTGGCGCACCGGGCGGTCGCGGCGGCGGCCGGCCAGGGCGGTGGGTCCGGGGGCGCGGCCTCCGCGGGCGCGGGCTCCGGCGCGGCCCGGGCGGGGGCGAACGGCGGGATTCGGGTGCGGGTGCTGGCCGACGGGCTGGTGGAGACCGATCCGCGGCGGGTCGAGCGGATTCTGGTCAATCTGATCAGCAATGCCCGGCGGCACGGGGCGGCGCCGGTGACCGTCGAGGTCGACGACGGGGTGATACGGGTCCGGGACACCGGGCCGGGCTTCCCGGAGTCGCTGCTCACGCACGGACCGCAGCGGTTCCGCACCGGCGGCGGCCGGGGCGGGACGGGGCTGGGGCTCGGGCTGACCATCGCGGCCGGCCAGGCCCGGGTGCTCGGCGCCGGGCTGGCCTTCGCCAATCCGCCCGGGGGCGGCGCGCAGGCCACCGTTGATCTGCGGGGGGCGCGGTGCCCCGACGGGGACGGGAGCGGGGAGAGCGGCGGCGGGGTGTGAGGGCGGGGCCGTTCTCCTACGGGAGGGCTGGTCCGTCCCGTAGGAGAACGGCCGGGGCTCACGCCTTACGGGAAGCGGTCCTCCAGAACGGAGTTCAGCAGCGCCCGCACGTCCTCGCGGTCCAGGCCCTCGGCGCGGGCGCGGTCCATCCAGGTGCGCAACTCCTCGCGCAGCACGGCGTCCGCGGCCGAGTCCGGGCGGGCCAGGGTGCGGCTGACGAAGGTGCCCAGGCCCGGCCGCGGCTCGACCAGGCCCTCGCGCTCCAGCTCGCGGTACGCCTTGAGCGTGGTGTTGGGGTTGACCTTGGTCGTGGCGGCGACCTGCGCAGCCGTGGGCAGCCGGTCGCCCTCCACCAAGATGCCCAGCCGCAGCGCCTGTTGGACCTGCTGGACGATCTGGAGGTAGGTGGCGACGCCGCTGCGGCGGTCGATCCGGAACTCGACGGCGCTCACCCCCTTCCTTCCTCCGTGCACGGTGCGGCGCGGCCGGCTCGTTCGCCGGCGCCGCGCCCGTCGACCGCTTGATGATCGGGCCGCCCGCGGCGGCTGTCAAAGCGCCCGCCGCGGTGGCCCGCCCGCCCGTTCAGAGCGGCCGCCGGCGGGCCCGCCACACCACGAACGCCAGCACCGCCGCGGTCAGCGCCAGCAGGATCGCCGCGCCGAGCCACTGCATGCCGGGCATCTGGTCGAAGGTCAGGTACTGGGTGACGTGGTTGACGATGCCCTTGTCGGCCCGACAGGCGTCGGGGTGGGCGTCGTTGACGCAGGTGCCGAAGCCGAAGAGCCGGCCGTCGGCGGTGGCCACCCAGTCGTCCATGTTGATCGCGTCGTCCGGCAGGGAGGGGGCGTTGCCGTTGACGGGGTAGGTGACGCTGCGCAGCGTGCCCAGCTTCGGCATCAGCTTCTCGCCCCAGACCACGCCCAGCACCACGGCGGTGACAGCGGTCGCCAGCATCGCCGGCACCGTCCGCTTGATCAGCTTGCCCAGCGCGATGCCGCAGGCGGTGAGGAAGAGGGTCTCGGCGGCCAGCATCGGGCCGGTGACCTCGAACGGGCCGCTGCGCAGCCAGTCGCCCCCGACGACCAGGGAGTGGGCGGGCGACCAGAGCCACTGGAAGACCGTCGCCAGGAGAACGGTGCACGCGGTCACGACCGTCAGCGGCAGCGCCAGGGTGGCGGCGAGCCAGCGGCCGCGGCTGACGGACTGGGTGGTCACCAACTGGAGGGTGCCGCGCTCCAGTTCGGAGGAGATCAGCGGGGCGCCCAGGAAGACGGCGACGGCCACCGGAATGAGCTGGAGGAACTGGAGGTCGCCGTTGAACATCGAGCCGTAGCTGTGCTGGAAGTCCTCGTTGAGGGCTTCCCGGGTGGCCTGCTGGCCGCCGAGGAAGTCCATCAGCCCGATCCGCTGGTACGAGAAGAGCGCGCAGGCGGCGAGGGTGACCAGGATGCCGGTGAGCAGCGCGGCGCGGTGCCGGCGCCAGACCAGCCAAAGGACGCCGCGCAGCGGGCCGGTGGAGGCGCTCGGGGACGCGGCGGTCTCAAGGTGCGTGGTGGCGGTGGTCATGCCGCGGCCTCCTTCTCGGCGTTCTCGGCGTCGTCCACGATCAGGGTGGGGGCGTCCGGGGCGCGCATGCAGGCCAGCAGGATCTCCTCCAGGCTCGGCGTCACGACGTCCCAGCCGGTGCCCTCGGTGGTCGCCGGCGTGGTGGCGAGCGGACCGGTCGGGCGGAGCAGCGCGCTGAACTGCCGCCCGTTGACGCGGGCGTCGACGAGGGTGTGCCGGTCGGTCAGCTCCTTGGGCACCCGGCCGTCGGCGGCCAGACCGGTCACCAGGGCGTGCGCGGGCACCAGTTCCTCGGTCGGGCCGGCCATCCGCAGGCGGCCGTCGGCCATGACGAGGAGGTAGTCGCACATCTCCTCCACCTCGGTCAGCAGGTGGGAGGACATCAGGACGGTGGTGCCGTGCTCGGCGGCCTCGGCCATCAGCAGGCCGGACAGCTCGTCGCGGGCCAGCGGGTCCAGGTCGGACATCGGCTCGTCGAGCAGCAGCAGCGCGGGGCGCTTGCCGAAGGCGAGCGCGAAGGCGACGCGGGTGCGCTGGCCGCCGGAGAGCGAGCCGACCTTGGCGCTGAGCGGGATGTTGCCGGAGCGGACGAGGCGTTCGGCGAGCGCCTGGTCCCAGGTCGGGTTGAGCTCGCGGCCGAGCCGGAGCGTGTCGGCGACCGTGAAGCGCGGGTAGAGCGGCTTGTCCTGGGCGAGGTAGGCGACGCGGGTCAGCACGGTCGGGTCGGTGACCGGGACACCGCCGAGCCGCAGGGTGCCGGTGGTCGGCTGGAGCAGGCGGGCGGCGAGGCCGAGGAAGGTGCTCTTGCCGGCGCCGTTGGGGCCGACCATGGCGGCCACCCGGCCGGTCGGGAGCCGGAAGGAGCACTCCTGCAGTGCCCAGCGGCGGCGGTACCGCTTGCCCACGTTGTCGGCCTCGATCGCCCAGGGGCCCGGGCTCGGGTCGTGCATGCGAGATCCCCCCTTTAACTAGTTCATTAGTGGAATGAGTATGGGGAGCGGTCAGGGGCCTGTCAAAGCGCGGGTGTCCCGCCGGGCGGGGAAAGGGGTGGCCGCCGGGTCGCTACTCGGCCGTGACCAGCGGTTTTGCCATGCAGCGGCTGTCCTCGTAGGTCCGGTAGTAGCCGAACTTCTCGACCAGGGTGTAGCCGCTGGAGGCGTAGAGGGCGAGCGCCTCGGGCTGCTTGGTGCCGGTCTCCAGCACCATCCGGAGGCGGCCGGCGGCCCGGGCGTCGTCTTCGAGGGCGGCCAGGATGTGCCGGGCCAGTCCGCGGCCGCGGGCCCCCGGGACCACGAACATCCGCTTGATCTCGGCGTCGCCCGGGGCGTACCCCTCTGCGGTGTCGTCCTGGACCCGCCAGCCGCCGGTGGCCAGCGGCCGGCCGTCCTCGTAGGCGATCAGATACAGGCCGAGCGGCGGCAGGAACATCTCCGGGGCCAGCGGCGTCACGTCCCCCTCCCCGCCGTAGCGCCGGGCGTACTCCCGCTGCACCTCTTCGTCGAGGCGGGCCGCGTCGGGGTGGTCGTAGCGGACGGGGCGTATCTCCAGTCCCGGAAGGCGTCTCTCCATTCCTGGAAGCGTACGGAATTCCCGGGGGTGCGGGGAAGCGTGGGACCGGCCGCCGGGACGCGCACGGCGTCCCGCCGGGGAGGGTGCGGTGGGGGCGGTCGCCGCCGCGGTGGGGGCGGGTGGTCAGGGGTGGCGTTCCCGCAGGTGGTGACGGAGGAGGACGTTGGCGTCCGTGACGGCGCTCAAGTCGCCGCGCTGGTAGGCGTCGACGCGCTGTTGCGCGAGCTCGGCGCACCCGGGGCAGCCGGGGCGCGGTGCGGGGGGCGTTGGCCAGGGGGGTGGGGGTGGGTGGGGCATGGTGTTCTCCCGAAGGGCCTTAAGGAATCAACAGGCAGACAGAACAAGGGAGTTGAGTCGCGCGCGAGGCGGTACCCGTCGCCGGTCGAGCCCGGCCGCGACGTACTGCGACGGTAGCGCCACGCAGTGCAGCGTCGCAACAGTGTGACGTCCCTAAGTTGGGCCTCGGCATGGCGAAGGCCCCCCGCTCGTGGAGCTGGGGGGCCGTGGAGCCGTGGGGTGTCAGGCGATCAGGTGGTCGAACTCCCCGGCCTTGACGCCCAAGACGAACGCCCGCAGCTTCGCCACGGATGTCGTGACGATGACGTCCGGGTCGTCGCTCTCGCGCATCTTGATCTCGCCGTCGACCGGGGCCAGTTCGAGGCAGCTTTGGTTGTCGTCCGGCCCGGAGAAGGACGACTTCTGCCAGTTGATTGCGTCGGTCATGCCGGTTGACTCACATTTCCTGTGCGATGCGTTGGATGTATTTTCTCGACTCGCTCACGTTCAGCGAGATCGAGTCGACCGAATCAAGTAGGGCCCGATACCTGGAGAGTTGGGCTTCGGCATCCAGGAATCCGCTGTCGAACGCGCTGTCCAGCTGGACGGTGTCGAGTGCCGGGATCTGCGCTCCGGCGTACATCATCGAGTGGACCGAGCTGGTCACCTGGGCGGTGAACGGGATGACGCGAATCGTCACCGACGGCCAGTGCGAGACGTCGGCGAGGAATTCGAGCTGCGCCCGCATGGTGTCGACCGTGCAGTACCGCATGCGCAGCGCCGCTTCGTGGACGAACGCATCGAACGGAGTCGGGGTCGGCCGGTCGAAGATTTTGCGCCGCCGGATTCGGTGTTCGGCGCGGGTGTTCACTTCGCTGGCTGGAAGCTCGGTGACGCCGCCGCGAATCAACTCGCGGGCGTAGTCCTCGGTTTGGAAGATCCCGGGGATGTACAGCATCTGAATGGCGCGGATGTACTGGGCGTGGTGCTCAAGCTCGGCCACGTCGAGGAAACCGGGCGACAGTATTCCGCGATAGTCCTCCCACCAGCCTTTGCCGCGCTCCTCCGCCATGTCGGCGAGTGCGTCGACGAGGTGCTTGTCGGTGGCGGAGTAGTGCGCGGCGAGGCGGCGGACGCGCTCGGCGCTGACGCCGTAACGGGCGCTCTCGATGTGGCTGATCTGGGCGCGTTCGCCGCCGAGGAAGGCCGCGGCTTCGGTCCCGGACATGCCGGCGCGCTCGCGCAACTTCCGCAGTTCGGCGCCCAGCCGCTTCTGACGGGCTGTTGGGTAGCTCCTCGGCGGCATGGACCCCTCCCTGTCGTGTGCGTAGAAGTGTGCCGCCCCACGGTGTCACGGGTCCACTCGAAAGGTTGGTACGGACGTCACAATGTTGCGACGTCCCATTGTTGTGCCCTACGGTCCTGGCGACGGCGCGCAGCCGGCCGGGAAAACCCGAAGTGCAGCCACAGGCAGGCCCGTTGGGTCCTGTCGGGGGATGGTCGGAGCCACGGGCGGCGGCCGCGACGCTCACGTTCCCGTGAGGAGGCAACCATGACCACGGTTGACGAAAGGTCCGCCCCGCCGGCGCACCGCCCCGTTCGAGAGTCGTACCGCTTCAGCGTTCCCAGTACCGCCACCGCGCCCAGAGTCGCCCGGGAAATGGTCGCGAACCTGCTGGTTCTCCTCGGCCATGAGGGCGCCTCCGAGGTGGCGCGGCTCCTGGTTTCGGAGCTGGTCACCAACGCCCATGCGCACACCGACACCCGCGTGATCCACCTCGATGTGGTCGTCGGGCCGGGGCGGGTGGTCGTGGCCGTGTGGGACGCCGGTCCTGCGCGGCGCCCGGAGATGCGCGCCGCGGACGGCGAGGACGAGACGGGGCGCGGGCTGCGCCTGGTCGACGCGTTGGCGGCGGGGTGGGGCGTCGGGTGGCCCGCCGAACCCACTGACCCCGTTGACCACATCGCCCCCACCGCCCCCGCCGGCTGGAAACGCGTCTGGTTCGCGCTCGCCGCGGACGGCGCGGCGGGACGGTCGGCCGCGGCCCTGGCCACGGGCCCGGGGGCCGGCGGGGACGGGCCGTCGGGTCGTCGGCCGGCGGGTTAGGGTGCCGGGATGCTGACCGTGACCACTGTGAACGTGAATGGGCTGCGGGCCGCGGCCAAGAAGGGCTTCCTGCCGTGGCTGGCCGGGACCGACGCCGATGTGCTGTGCCTCCAGGAGGTGCGGGCCGAGACCGCCCAGCTCCCGGCCGAGGTGCGGGAGCCGGAGGGCTGGCATGTGGTGCACGCCCCGGCCGCCGCCAAGGGCCGGGCCGGGGTCTCGCTCTACACCCGGCGGGAGCCGGAGCGGGTGCGGATCGGCTTCGGGTCGGCGGAGTTCGACGACAGCGGGCGGTACGTCGAGGTCGATCTGCCCGGGGTGACGGTGGCCAGCCTCTACCTGCCCTCCGGCGAGGTCGGCACCGAGCGGCAGGACGAGAAGGAACGCTTCATGGGTGAGTTCCTGCCCTACCTCGTCGGGCTGCGCGAGCGGGCGGCGGCGGACGGCCGCGAGGTGGTCGTCTGCGGCGACTGGAACATCGCGCACCAGGAGGCCGACCTGAAGAACTGGAAGGCCAACCAGAAGAAGTCCGGCTTCCTGCCGGAGGAGCGGGCCTGGCTGTCCACCGTGCTGGACGCGGCCGAGGGCGGCTATGTGGACGCCGTCCGGGCGCTGCACCCGGGGGTCGAGGGGCCGTACTCGTGGTGGTCCTACCGCGGGCGGGCTTTCGACAACGACGCGGGATGGCGCATCGACTACCACATGTGCACGCCGGGGTTGGCCGGTCGCGCCGTCAAGGCGTATGTGGAGCGGGCGGAGAGCTATGACCAGCGGTGGAGCGATCATGCGCCGGTGACGGTGGTGTACGGGGCGTAGGGCCTATCCGGCGGGCCGGGGTCGGACGGGCCCTAGGCCCTGTCGTCAAACTCCCGCCTGCCGTTCGGCGCCCGGCACGCACTCTCGCCGCACCGGGCGACGACCCCAGTACGTCCCGTACAGGGGCCGCCGCCCGGCACACCGAGAGCACGCACCGACCACCGCCCGGCCCGCCCTCCGGGCGAACGACGGGAGTTTGACGACAGGACCTAGCGCGCCGGGTCTTCCGGGTGCCGCCCGGGTGGGGTCAATCCCGCCCGGGCGGTTGCTCGTTGTGGGGCGCGTCCCCTTGAGGGGCGCCCTCGTGGGGTGCGTCCCCCTGGGCGTCGGCCTTCGCGCCGCCCAGGAGGCTCTCCAGTTCCGCGCGGATGCGGCGATCCATCGCCATGGAGACCTCGGCCTCGACGACGCCCTTGGCGAGCGGGCGGAGGTTCTCGACCGTCTCGGTGGCCTGCGGGAGGTCCTTCAGGGTGGTGACGACGTGGGTGCGGATGAGGGTGGTGAAGACGTCGGCGAGCGCGTCGGCGTGCGCGCGGACCTTGCGGCCGGCCTCCAGGACGGCGCCGAGCGGGATGCCCTGGGCGACCAGGCTGGTGGAGGCGTCCAGCAGGCGGCGGCTGATGTGCACGAACTCGTCGCCGTCCACGGCCAGATAGCCGATCGCCAGTGAGGCGCTGAGGTTCTCCGCGGTGACCTCGCCGCTGAAGTGGTCGGCCAGCTCCTCCGGGGCGAGGCGGACCGGCGTCTCCTCGGACCAGGGGGTCAGCAACGGGCTGGGCAGGCCCAGGAGTTCGCCGACGTCCCGGCCGGTCTCGAAGGCGGTGAAGAGCTCGGCGATCCCGCCCAGGGTGTGGCCGCGCTCCAACAGGGCGGTGATGGTGCGCAGCCGGGCCAGGTGGTGCTCGCCGTACCAGGCGATCCGGCCCTCCCGGCGGGGCGGCGGCAGCAGCTTGCGCTCGCGGTAGAAGCGCAGCGTGCGGACGGTGATGCCGGCCTCCCTGGCCAGGTCGGCCGTGCGGAACTCGCGTTGCTTCGGGGTCGTTTGGGGCTCATCGGGAGGTATGTCGTCCTCGCGGGCATGGGGGTGTGCGTGCTCGGGGGGAGGTCCTGCCGCCTGGTCTGCCACGGGCCCAGCCTATGTGGGCCGGAGCCGCCGGGGGTTGGGGGTGACCGGAGGTAACTTCCTGCCGCCTGCCCCCTACCGCTCGGTACGGGACTGCCCTACGCTCCAACCGTGCCAATCGTGCCAGTGATTGCTGGCGCGGTTGGGGGACGGTGGAGCGTCGACACGGGAGGTGGCGGCATGGCCGACGACGGGCGGCGGCATGTGCGGGTGGCGGTGATCGGTTCGGGATTCGGTGGCCTAGGGGCCGCGGTGCGGCTACGACGCGCGGGGATCACCGACTTCGTGGTCCTGGAGCGGGCGGACTCGGTGGGCGGTACCTGGCGCGACAACAGCTATCCGGGGTGCGCCTGCGACGTGCCCTCGCACCTGTACTCGTTCTCGTTCGCGCCCAATCCGCAGTGGCCGCGCAACTTCAGCGGACAGCCGCACATCCGTGCCTACTTGGAGCGGGTGACGGACACCTTCGGGCTGCGGCCGCATCTGCGCTTCAGCGCCGAGGTGCGCCAACTGCGCTGGAACGAAACGGAGTTGTGGTGGGAGATCGACACCGCCCAGGGGGCGTACACCGCCGATGTGGTGGTGTCGGCCACCGGGCCGCTCTCCGACCCGCAGATCCCCGACATCCCGGGGCTGGCGGACTTCCCCGGCAAGGTCTTCCACTCCGCGCGCTGGGACCACGACTACGACCTGCGGGGCAAGCGGGTCGCGATGGTCGGCACCGGCGCCTCCGCCATCCAGATCGTGCCGGCGATCCAGCCGCGGGTCGGGCGGCTGACGGTGTTTCAACGGACCCCGCCGTGGGTGATGCCGCGCGCCGACCGGCCGATCAGCTCGGTGGAGCGGTGGCTGCACACCCGGGTGCCCGCCACCCGTCAGCTCCGTCGTCAACTGCTCTGGGGCATCAGGGAGTTGCAGGTCAGCGCGTTCACCAAGCGGCCCGGTGAGCTGGGGATCGTCGAGCGGCTGGCGAAGTCCCATATGCACAAGGCGATCAAGGACCCGGCGCTGCGGGCCCGGCTGACGCCCAGCTACCGCATCGGCTGCAAGCGGATCCTGCTGTCCAACACCTGGTACCCGGCGCTGGCCGAGCCCAACGTCGACGTGGTCACCTCCGGGCTGCGCGAGATCCGCGGCAACGTCCTGGTCGCGTCGGACGGCAGCGAGGCCGAGGCGGACGCGATCGTCTTCGGGACCGGCTTCCACGTCACCGACATGCCGATCGCCGAGCGGGTCATCGGGGCCCGCGGCACCACCCTCGCCGAGGCGTGGAAGGACGGCATGGAGGCGCTGCGCGGCAGCAGCGCGGCCGGCTTCCCCAACTTCCTCACCATCATCGGGCCCAACACCGGCCTCGGGAACAGCTCGATGATCCTGATGATCGAGTCGCAGCTGAACTACCTCGTCGACTACCTGCGCCAACTCGACCTCCTCGGCGACCGGATCGCCCTGGACGCCCGGCAGTCCGCCGTCGACGCGTGGACCCGCACCATCCAGCAGCGGATGGCGCGCACGGTGTGGAACACCGGCGGCTGCGACAGCTGGTACCTGGACGCCAACGGGCGCAACACCACCGCCTGGCCGGGCACCACCGCCGAGTTCCGGCGGGAGACCCGGCAGGTGGACCTCGCCGAGTACGAGGTGATCCGGCCCCCGCGCAGCCGACCGGACGGCCCACCGGCCCCGGCCGCCGCCCGCACCACCGCGCAGACCGAGGAGGTGGCGGCATGACCCGCCCGGCACACGCCACCCGCGGCCGCTACGCCCCGCCCGTCCCCCGCCGGACCCTGGAGGTCACCTCCGCCGACGGCTCCCGGCTGCACGCCGAGGTGCACGGCCCACAGGGCGCCCCGGCCATCGTCCTGGCGCACGGCTGGACCTGCTCAACCGCCTTCTGGGCGCCGGTAGTCCGGGAACTGTCCGACGCCCACAAGGTGGTGCTCTACGACCAGCGGGGCCACGGCCGCAGCCCGGCCGTCCCGCCCGCCGGCTACGGCACCCGGCACCTCGCCGACGACCTGGTCGCCGTCCTGGAGCAGGCCCTGGAGCCCGGCGAACGGGCCGTCGTCGGCGGGCACTCCATGGGCGGGATGACGATCATGGCCGCCGCCGAGCGGCCGGAGCTGCGCGCCCGGGCCGCGGCCGCCCTGCTGTGCAGCACCGGCTGCGCCGATCTGCCCGCCGAGTGCCGGGTGTTCCCACTGCCCACCCCCGGCGGCCGACGCCTGGCGCACCGGCTGCTGTTGGGCTCCGGCGCCCCGCTCGGCCCGATCACCCCGGTCGCCAAGGCTGCCCTGCGGTACGTCACGCTGGGCGCCGGGGCCAGCGCCGAGCAGATCGAGGCGTGCGCCCGGATGGTGCACGCCTGCCCGCCGCGGGTCCGCGCCCGCTGGGGGCATGTGCTCTACGGGCTCCAACTCACCCGCGGCGTCTCCCGGTTGGAGCTGCCGACCGCGGTCCTGGCGGGTACCGCGGACCGGCTCACCCCGTTCGTGCACGCCCGACGGCTGGCCTCGGTCCTCCCGCAGTGCGCGGGGCTGACCGCGTTGCCCGGGCTCGGCCACATGACCCCCGTCGAGGACCCGGACACGGTCGCCGGCCGGCTGCGGGAGCTGGTCCGCGACCACCTGGCCACGGCCCCCGCCCCCGAGAGCCAACGACCCACCCCGCAGCGGCAGAAGAGCCAGCAGGACCAGCAGGACCAGAAGAAGAAGGAGGAGGCGGCGTGAACGGGAGCAAGCTGGACGGGCAGGTCGTGGTCGTCACCGGCGCGGCGCGCGGCGTCGGGGCGTTGCTGGCGCGGAAGCTGTCGGCGCGCGGGGCGACCCTGGCGCTGGTCGGCCTGGAGCCCGACGAACTGCGCGAGGTCGCCGCCTCGTTGCACGGCCCGGCGCACCACTGGTACGCCGACGTCACCGACCACGAGGCGCTGTCCCGGATCGCCAAGGAGGTCAAGCTCCGCTTCGGGAAGGTCGATGTGGTGGTCGCCAACGCCGGGGTGGCGACCGGCGGTCCGTTCGTGGACTCCGACCCGGTGGCCTGGAAGCGGGTCATCGAGGTCAACCTGATCGGCAGCGCGGTCACCGCGCGGGCGTTCCTGCCGGTGTTGCGGGAGTCCCGCGGCTACTACCTCCAGATCGCCTCGCTCGCCGCGCTCACGCCGGCGCCGATGATGAGCGCCTACTGCGCCTCCAAGTCGGGCGTGGAGGCGTTCGCGCACAGCCTGCGCGCCGAGGTCGGCCACCAGGGTGTCCGGGTCGGGGTCGGCTATCTGAGCTGGACCGACACCGACATGGTGCGCGGCGCCGACCAGGAGGACGTCATGCGGGAGTTGAGGGCCCGACTGCCCTGGCCGTCCAACAAGACCTACCCGCTGGGCCCGGCCGTGGACCGGATAGCCGACGGCATCGAGCGCCGCTCCGCGCACGTCTACGGGCAGTGGTGGCTGCGCGGGATGCAGGCGGTGCGCGGCCATCTCCCCTCGCTCATCGGGACGGTGGGGCAGCGCGAGATGCGGCGGTTCGGCGACCGGCTCGACGGGTTCCGCCCCGGACTGGTCGGCGCGGGCGGCGAAGCGGACGAGAAGGCCCGGCTGAGCGGGTAACGCGCCGGGGGTGCGGGCCCGGTGGCCGCCCCGCGCGGGCCCGGGCCGCTCACGGAAAGTGCCCGATTGTGATCGAAATGCGACCAATATCGGTTCGTGTCACGCTTATCGGGCCCGATCCCCAACACCCCCACAGGAGTGAACAGCATGGGCATCGAAGACCAGTTCAAGGACAAGGCGCAGCAGCTCAAGGACGAGGCCAAGCGGCGGGCCCAGCAGGGTCAGCAGGGCGCCGAGCGCGGCCGGCAGCAGGGTCAGGAGCGTGGCCGGCAGGCGCAGGAGCGCGGCCAGCAGTCCCGCGAGCGCGGCCAGCAGATGCTGGACGACGTCGAGGACAGCTTCGAGAGCTGAGGCGCCAACGCCCGCCGTACTGACGGGCGTTTGACGTCCTTCAACGAGGGTCGTTCGTCGTCAAGAAGAGGCGCATCCGGAGCACCGGGTGCGCCTCTTCGACGTGTTCGGTATACCAAGTGTTCGGTATACCAACTGCCACCCTGCCACCCCCACAACTGGTGGGCGGCGCAGTCCCGTTGCGGCGTCACCCGTCGGCGCGCGGCGGGAGCGGGGGCCGCCGGCGGTCCGGGACGTCCGACAGGTCCGGCGGGTTGGCCGCGGGGTGGCGGTCCAGCAACTCCAGTGCGGTGCGCACCGCGACGCCCAGGGTGGGGTGCCGGCCCTCCGCCCAGTGCAGCGGGGAGCGCAGCGCCTCGATGTCGACCTCCACGCCGTGGTTCTCCACGCCCCAGCCGTAGAGGCGGAACCATGCGGCGTTCATCGGGACGGTGATCGTGGTGCCGTCCGCGAGCCGGTGCCGGCCGGTCATGCCGACCACTCCGCCCCAGGTCCGGGTGCCGACCACCGGGCCGATGCCCTGGAGCTTGAACGCCGCGGTGATCATGTCGCCGTCGGAGGAGGTCATTTCGTCGGCCACCGCGACGACCGGGCCGCGCGGCGCGTTGCTGGTGTACGACACCGGCTCGGCGTCCCGGGTCAGGTCCCAGCCCATGATCGTGCGGGTCAGCTTCTCGATGACCAGCTCGGAGATGTTGCCGCCGGCGTTGCCGCGGACGTCCACGATCAGCGCCGGCATCGCCATCTCCCGCCGCAGGTCGCGGTTGAACTGCGCCCACCCCGAGCCGCCCATGTCCGGGATGTGCAGGTAGCCGCACCGGCCGTCGCTCAACTCCCGCACCACCGCCCGCCGTTTGGCCACCCAGTCCTGGTAGCGCAGCGGCCGCTCGTCGATCAGCGGGACCACCGCGACCCGGCGGGCGTGCCCGTTGCCGTTCCCGTCCGTCTCCGGCGGCGCGAAGGTCAGCTCGACGGTGGTGCCGCCGGCCGCGCCCAGCAGCGGGAACGGGCCGGCCACCGGGTCCACCGGCCGCCCGTCGACATGGGTGAGCGCGCTGCCCTCCCGGATGCCGGTGCCGGCCAGCGGCGAGCGGGCCTTGGAGTCCGAGGACTCGCCGGGCAGGATCCGCTTGACCACCCAACGCCCGTCCCGGCAGGTGAAGTTGGCGCCCAACAGGCCGATCGGGCGCTGGTAGTGCGGCGGCCCCTCGTTGCGCCGGGAGCCGGCGACATAGGCGTGCGAGGTGCCCAGCTCGCCCAGTACCTCGCGCAGCAGATCGGCGAACTCGTCGGGGCTGGCGACCCGTTCGAGCAGCGGCCGGTACTGCGCCAGCACGTCCTCCCAGTCGATCCCGCACAGCTTCGGGTCCCAGAAGTACGCCCGGACGATCCGGCCCGCCTCGTCGAACGCCTGCCGCCACTCCGCCCCCGGATGCACGTCGTGCAGAATCCGCCGCAGGTCCAGATGGACCGTGGTGTCGCCGTCCGCCGGCTCGTTCGCCGGCACCGCGCGCAGCTCGCCCTCGTCGTTGACGACCAGCCGGGTGCCGTCGCCGCTGAGCGCGAACCCGTCCAGGGAGCTGGTCAGTTCGGTGCGCCGCGCCTTCGTCAGGTCGAAGTGCTCCAGGGTGGGGCGACCGGAGGTGTCGGCCGGGTTGGCGAAGGTCTCGCCCAGCGCGCCGGAGATCGGCCAGCGCAGCCACACCAGCCCGCCACCGGCGACCGGCCGCAGCGAGGAGTACTTGGACGCCGCCACCGGGAACGGCGTGACCCGGTTAGCCAGCCCCTCCACCTCCACCAGCACCGGGCCCTCGCCGCTCGGCACCGGGTTCTCGTCCGGGTCCAGCCCGCCGGCCGCCGGCCGCCCCTCCGGGGACAGCGCGAACGGGGACGGCGTCGCCGACGACAGCGGGACGAGGTAGGGGCGGCAGCCCAACGGGAACGACAGGTCGCCGGTGTGCACGTCATAGACCGGGTCGAAGCCCCGCCACGACAGGAAGGCGAGATAGCGGCCGTCCCTCGTGAACACCGGCTGCTCGTCCTCGAAGCGGCCGTTGGTGACGTCCACGACGTGCCCGTCGGACAGCCGGGCCATGCTGATCCGCCGCAGCGTCCGGCCGATGCCCGGGTGCGACCAGGTCAGCCAGCGGGAGTCGGGGGAGAACGCCAGGTCGCGGACCGGGCCGTTGCCGGAGCGGGTCAGCTCGGTGACCACCGCGGGCGACCCGCCCGCCGCGCCGCCCTCGATCTCCTCCGCCGGGTCCCCGACGTCCACCAGCAGCAGCCGCCCGTCGTGCGTGGCCACCGCCAGCCGCGCCCCGTCCGGCGCGGAGGCCAGCTCGTGAACCCGGCCCAGCGCCCCGGCCGCCAGCCGGCGCGGGGTGCCCGGACCGCTGGCCCGCGGCAGATCGGCGACCTCGACGGCGTCGTCGCCCTCGGCGTCCGTCACATACGCGATCCGGCCGGTCGCGCCCAGCATCACCGGCAGCCGCACCCGCACGCCCGGGACGTCGTGGATCGTCCGGGCCGGGCCGTCGCGGTGGGTGAGCCAGTACAGGCTGCCGCGCACCCCGACCGCGCTGGCCCGCCCGGTGGCGTCCACCGCCAGGCCGGTGACGTGCGAGGCGGTCGGCACCTGGTACGTGCGGCGGCCGGCCCGAGGCCCGCCCAGCCGCACCGCCAGCTTCCGCGGCACCGCGCCCCGGGACAGGTCGTCGATCAGCCACAGGTCGCCGGCGCACTGGTACACGATCCGCGACCCGTCGGTCGAGGCGTGCCGGGCGTAGAAGTCCGGGTGGTCGGTGTGCCGGCGCAGGTCGGTGCCGTCCGGGAGGCAGGAGTAGACGTTGCCGACGCCCTCGTGGTCGGAGAGGAAGGCGATCCGGCCGTCGGCGAACATCACCGAGTCCAGATGCCCGTGCAGGTCCGGCAGCAGCCGGGTGCCGTGCAGCCACATCCGGCCGGTCGCCCCGCCCCGGTAGCGCTTCCAGGACGCCGGCTCGTGCGGCGGCTTGCCGGTCAGCAGCAGCGTGCGGCGCTCCCCGTCGAGATCGGCCAGCGCGATGTCGGCGACCGGCCCCCAGGGGAGCTGGCCACCGGGGCCGCCCTCGGTCGGCAGGCAGTACGCCCACGAGTAGTACGAGAACGGCTGGCCGTGCGAGGAGACCGCGAGGATCTGCGCCTGGCCCTCGCCGTCCGGCGGCGTCCAGCCGCAGACCCGGGCGTCGGTGCTGCCCCAGTACGTCAGCCGCCGCGCCGGCCCGCCGGCCACCGGCACCAGATGGACCTCCGGGTCCAGGCTGCGCCAGCTGGTGAAGGCGAGCTGCGAGCCGTCGGGGGAGAACCGCGGGTGACCGACCCGGGTCCGGTCCACGGTCAGCCGCCAGGCCCGGCCGGGCTCCTCGCCCTCGGGTGCGATCGGCGCCAGCCACAGGTCGTCCTCCGCGGCGAAACACAGCAGGTCGCCGTGGAGGTGCGGGAAGCGCAGATACGAACCGGGCGGGCGGCCCGGCCCGGTCGGAACGCGGCGCAGCCGGCCACGCGGGACGCCGGCCTCGGGTGCATCGCTCACGTCCCCCATGGTTTCGGCGCCGGGAGCGGGCGGCAACTCGGCCCGTTCGGCCACTGTGCCGCGCGCACCCCGCGTCACCCGTGGCCGAAACCGGTCACCGCCGGCCCGGGAAGGACGGCAGCGACGCGGACCGCCGCGCGGCGGCGCCCGGCTCGAAGGCGCCGGCGGCCGCGTCCCCCGCGAAGTCCGGGAAACGGCCCGGCAGTTCGGCCAGCGCCACTTGGGCCACCGGGCGGGTTCGCGGCCGCCCCCGGGCAATGGTGCGGGCCGTGCGCGGGCGCCGGGTGCGGGGGCGTCCCGGACGAGGGCGCGGGGGCACAACGGTCGAGGGCGTTGCCGGGCCGGATCCGCGGGCGTTTGGGCCCGTCCGGGCCCACGTGTGAGGAACGCCACGGCCCGTGGCCCTGGCAGTGCCCCTGGTCATGAGCATGGATCCCGACGTTGCACCATTGATGGGTCACCTTAAGCAGCGGAAGAACGGGAAGCGGGAACAGTGGTGGACGTCCAGGGCACGGTCGAGGACGGCTTCGAGCCGGTCCGGGACGCCTTCGCAGCGAACTTCGCCGAGCGCGGCGAGCGCGGCGCGGCCGTCACCGTTTACCGGGACGGCCGCAAGGTCGTCGACCTCTGGGCCGGCACCAAGGACGGCGACGCCGACCCCGACGACCCCCGGGCCGCCCGCTGGGAGCCCGGCACCGCCCAGATCGTCCGCTCCGCCACCAAGGGCATCGCCGCCACCGTCCCGCTGCTGCTGCACCAGCGCGGCCAACTCGACCTGGACGCCCCGGTCGGCACGTACTGGCCCGAGTTCAAGGCCGCCGGCAAGGACCGGGTCCTGGTCCGCCACCTCCTTGCGCACCGCGCCGGCCTGCCGGTCCTGGACACCCCGCTCACCCCCGCCCAGGCCATCGACGGCATCAGCGGCCCGGCCGCCCTCGCCGCGCAGGCCCCCGCCTGGACGCCGGGCACCGACCACGGCTACCACGCCCAGACCTACAGCTGGCTGCTGGGCGAACTGGTGCTGCGGGTCACCGGCCGCACCCTCGGCGCCTGGGTCGCCGACGAGATAGCCGGGCCGCTCGGCCTCGACCTGTGGATCGGCCTCCCCGAGGCGGCCCGCCCCCGGGTCGGCCGCCTTGCCCCCGTCGAGGCACCGCCCCGCCCGGCCGCCGCCGGCCTGCAGGTCCGCCCCAAGAAGGCGGTCTCCGACGCGTACGCCGATCCCAACTCCCTGACCAGCCGCGCCTTCGGCGCGATAGCCCCGGCGCCCGACGAGAACTCCGACGCGTACCGGGCGGCGGAGCTGCCCGCCTCCGCGGGCATCGCCACGGCGCCCGCCCTGGCCCGCGCGTACGCCGCGCTGATCGGGCCGGTCGACGGCCATCCGCGGCTCTTCGCGCCGGCGACGCTGACCCTCGCGCGCACCGAGGAGTCCGCCGGCCTGGACCGCACGCTGTTGGTCAACACCCGCTTCGGCCTGGGCTTCATGCTGCACGGCCCGGCGTCCCCGCTGCTCGGCCCCGGCTCGTTCGGCCACCCCGGCCGCGGCGGTGCGCTCGCCTTCGCCGACCCGGAGAGCGGGGTCGCCTTCGGCTACGTGACGAACGGGATGCAGCGGAATGTGACCGCCGACCCGCGGGCGCAGGCGTTGGTGCGCGCGCTGACGGCCGGCTAGGCCGGCCGAACTCTTCCCACGTTGTTGGCTCTCCCGCCGTGGGGGTTCTCTTCCCCGCCTTCGGCGGGGAGTTGGGGTTTTGGGGCGGGGCCCCTGGGTTCGTTGTGGTGGCGGGGCCCTTCCCCTCCGGGGATGCCCGCTGTTGTGTGGGGTGGCGGGGCCCTTCCCCTCCGGGGGTGCCCTCGTTGTGTGGGGTGGCGGGGCCGGGGGGGGGGTGTTGCGCCCTTGATTGTTTTTGCCCCAAACCCCCCCGCCCCTCCGCCCCCGCCCCCTCCCGTACGTTGCGGGTTCCCGTCCCGGTGGGGGTGAAGGGGATGAAGGCCCCGGTCCCTTGCGTGTGTTGCGGGTTCCCGTCCCGGTGGGGGCGAGGGGGGAAGGAGGCTCGTGGCCCCTCCCGTACGTTGCGGGTTGCTGTCCCGATGGGGATCGGGGGAAGAGCTCGGCAACTCGGCTCGGGTCTCCGGGGATGGGTAGGTAGATGCCCATGAGGCGACTTGAGGGATATCGGGTGTTGGTTACGGGAGCCGGGCGGGGGATTGGGGAGGCTACGGCTCGGCGGGTGGCTCGGGAGGGGGCGCGGGTGTTGGTGACCGACGTCGACGAGGGGCGGGCCGAGCGGGTCGCGCAGGGCATCTCGGCGGACGGTGGTGTGGCCGAGGGGCGGGTCTGTGACGTCGGGGACCGGGGGTCCGTGGAGGCGGCCGTCGGGTACGTCGTGGAGCGGTTCGGGGGGCTGGACACCCTGGTCAACAACGCCTTCGGCTGCCACCCCGACGCCCCGCTCTTCGAGGACACCCCGGACGACGCATGGGCCGCCGACCTCGACCTGACCCTGACCGGCGCGATGCGCTGCGCCCGGGCCGCGCTGCCGCACCTGGCGGCCGCCGAAGGCCGCGGCTCGATCGTCAACATCGGTTCGGTGAACGGCATCCAGGACTTCGGCAACCACGCCTACAGCGCCGCCAAGGCCGGCCTGGCCAGCCTGACCCGCACCCTCTCCGGCCACGCGGCACCCCGCGGCGTCCGCGTCAACCTCATCGCCCCCGGCACCATCGACACCCCCAACTGGGCCGGCCGCGAAGAGAAGTTGGCCCGCGCCGCCGCCGTCTACCCCCTGGGCCGGGTCGGCCGCCCCGACGACATCGCCGCCGCCGTCGCCTACCTCGCCTCCCCCGACGCCTCCTGGGTCACCGGCATCACCCTCCCCGTAGACGGCGGCATCCTCCCCGCCAACCCCGAACTACGCCAAGCCCTTCAAGGAAGTTGATCCCCCTCTCGCACTGGCTGCCCCCCCCCCGGGACGGGAACCCGCAACGTACGGAAAAGCCGCGGCCCTTCTTTCCCTTTCCCCCCCTGGGGAAGGGGTCCGCAACGTACGGAAGGGGCCGGGGCCTTCACCCCCACCGGGGCGGGGCCCCACAACGTACGGGAGGGGGCGGGGGCGGAGGGGCGCGGTTGTCGGACGTAAAGCGAAGCAGTCCGACAAC
>NZ_JBHVJX010000027.1:0-107042 GCF_042798755.1 Streptomyces sp. NPDC057743 | reverse complement strand
TCCTCGGCCTCATCGGCGAAGGGATGACGAACCGTCAGATCGGGGCTCGGCTCTACCTGTCCGAGAAGACCGTCAAGAACCACATCTCCCGCCTGCTGGCCAAGCTGGGCGTCGAGCGCCGCATCCAGGCGGCCGTGCTCGCCACGCAGCACGCCGCGGGGAGCGGCGAGGAGAAGCACGGCTAGCGGACGGCCGCCCACAGGGCCGGTGCCCGCATGGGCCGCCACAAGGGCAGCAGGCAGGATCGACAGCGCGGGGTGAATTCCGCTACGGCTCGTTCGCCCGCGCCGTAAGGCTGCCGGCAGAAGCACGTGGTGACCGAGCGACGGCCGAGTACACCGACGGCATCCTGACCGTCCGGGTTCCGTTGGAGGCGGCGAAGGGCGAGACCACCAAGATCCCGTCACTCGGGGGATCCGGAGGACCCGGACGAGCTGAGCCCCGTCGCGCGGCGAGCGGGGCGCGGACCGCTGACTCTGCGGCCGGCTCGGCCATGCGGAATACGGCCGCGCAAAGGGCCGTTCGGCCCATGGAGCGGGGCCGAACGGAACTGTTTCGCGGCGGCGTCGAGTGTTTCACTGAAAGTGACAGGGAGGACGGTAGACGCGGAGAAGCGGAGCGAGACCGCGCACCGCGCAATCAGGGCCCGCGAGAAGTGGGCGGTCCTCCCGGGTCGCGAAGACCGGCTCGTGCGTACGAGCCGGTCGTTCTCTGCCGTCTCGATCCTCGTTTTCGGGCTGGCTCCTCGGGCGCCAATGCTGACGGTTTGCTGACCCTGCCGCGGATCCTCAAGGTCGGCAGCCTCGACCTCCACGTCGAGGACCTGGATGCGGTCGACGGGAGCCCGATCTACGACCTCGCCCCGTACTTCCCAGGAGATGGGGCCACGGGGCGAGATACGCGTGCCGGCCTGGCTAACGGAAATGCTTGCCGGCTACTGGGGCTGACGCCCGTCAACACCCGTGAAGGCGCCTTCCAGCCGAGGGCCAAGAGCCCGGCGGCACTCCGTGGCACCCGTCGACCGCTTCGCCACGTCCTTGAAACCGCGAAGCGTGCCACTCACTCTGTCCGAGCCCAAGTGGGCTGCCCGACCAACTCGCCTGCGTAGAAGGCGGTTTGCGCCATTCCGCACCTGCTTGGACGCAGGGGCTCCGTGTACTGCCCCGGCAGCTCCATCCACTCAACTTCCTCCGGCCGAAGGGCCCAAGAGGCAGTAGGGGCACCCCTCCCACCTGAGGCGACGGGCGCAGGACGCGACGAGGTGCGTCGGGCTGCGGGAAGGGCTAGCGTCGAAGCTGGAGTGGGGACCAGCGACTTGCGCCCCCGTCGGCCGTGCCGTTCGTGACTTGTGAGCGACCGCGATCGGCCGCGACCGAGGCCCTCGGTGTCGGGCCACTTCGTCGGCAGTTCGGCCAAACATGTGGGGAGCGAACCATGGCCTCCCGAGTTGCCATCAACAGGCTCGGCTGCACCGGCCGCTCAGTGCTGACCGAGTATCCCTTCGACGTGGCCGGCATCGCCTCCGTGACCGCACGGATGACGACCGACACCGAGGGCGACGAGGTCTTCCGGCAGGAGGTCGCGCGTGGCTGCTACCAGGACGGTCTGGGCGCTGTAGGGAAACCCCCGGTGTCCAACGGCATCGTGACGGGTCCGCGGGCATCCGCCGTCGGGCGCACGCCAACCATCGTCGCCGACGACCTGCGGGCGGTCACAGTCGAGTACGACAACGAGCGGTTCTCTGTTCGCCAGTTGGTGCGCCAGGTGCTCGCCATACCGGACGAGGCGAGATCTCCGCGATGAGCACAGCAGTGCCGGAGCCTGTCACGGCCAGGCCAGTCCTCACCCTGACGCTGAACCCCACCGTCGACATCTGCTGGGACGTCGACCACCTTGCCGACGTCGGCAAGAACCGTGCCCGGGTCAGGTCTGTGGTCGCCGGGGGTGGCGGAATCAACGTCGCACGCGACGTGGTGCGACTCGGAGGGCAGGCGACCGCTGTCCACACCGCCGGCCGCGAGGTCGGCTGCCGCCTGAACAGGTTGCTGGACGAAGAGGGCATCGACCACATCTCCGTCGACATCGAGGGTGAGACCCGCGAAGCACTCGTGCTGTTCGAGACCGAGTCGCACCGCAGCCACCACATCGTCCCACCCGGCCCGCACCTCGACGACCATGAGGGACGACGCTGCCTGGACGCGCTGGGGCAGGCGATCGGCACCAGCGGGTACGTCGTGGCCAGCGGGAGCCTGCCCGGCGGCCTGCCTGACGACTTCTACACGGCCGTCGCCCGCCGGGTCAAAGAGGCCGGATCCCGGCTGGTGTTGGACACATCAGGCCCGGCGCTACGGAAGGCGCTGGCGGACAGCGTCTTCCTGCTCAGGTGCAACCGCACAGAGGCCGCCGATCTCCTCGGCCGGACCGTCGGGAGCTTCGACGACGCCGTGGCCGTCAACGAGCTACTGCTCACCACGGGGACCGCCGAGATCGCCGTCACCACGATCGGTGACCTGGGCGCGCTCTGCTCGACACGTCGCGGCCACACCGAACTGCATGCACCGCCGCTGCCTGGCAAGTTGCTCAGCGACGCCGGGGCCGGAGACAGCATGGTGGCCGCGCTCACCCTACGGCTGGCCGCGGGAGACGATCCGGTCACTGCCTGCGCGCTGGGGGTGGCCGTGGCCGCCGCGTCGGTACTCACCCCCGGCACCGAGCCCTTCGACCGTGACGTGGCCGACTCCCTCCACCCCGACGTAGGGATCAGGTTCCGAACCAGCTCGTGATCGGGAGCGTCGCCCCGCATCGTTCCCCTGACGTCCGTCTCGCTCTCCCTTCTGGGGCTCCACTCAGGTGCCCGCCAGCGGGTACCTCAACTCCGGCTCGTCCCGCCCCAACTGCGCGACCGCTCGCGTCCACCGACGGCACGCCCTCGTTCCCTTCGACCACGCCCGCCAGACCCGTGTCGCCTTGCCGCACGGTCTGCCGCCAGGGTCGGCGATCGACGCGACTCTGCTGTACCCGGCCATCGGCTACTGGGCACTGCAACCGATCGGTTGTGCCTGCTGGATCGACGTGACGTTCCACACCGATCAGTCGGAAACCTCCGATCACCCTCTGCCGCCACCCGGGTAGGGCCTATCGGTCCGTCCGACCGGACTGCCCGTGGTCGCGCTCGGCAGCGGCGACGTTGTCCTTCACGAGGAGGAAACTGTCGGGGGTGACGGAGATCGAGTCGATTCCGGCAGCGACCAGCAGGCGGGCGAAGTCCGGGTCGTCGCTGGGACGTTGGCCGCACAGACCGGCCTTGCGGCCTGCGCGGTGTGCGGCGCTGATCAGGGTCTGGATGCTGTGGGTGACAGCCGGGTCGCGTTCGTTGAAGAGCCCGGACAGTCGTTCGGAGTCGCGGTCGACGCCGAGGGTGAGCTGGGTGAGGTCGTTGCTGCCGACGGAGAAACCGTCGAAGCGGTCGGCGAACTGTGCGGCGAGGATGATGTTGGACGGGATTTCCGCCATCACGTAGGTCTCCAGGCCATTGCGTCCGCGGACCACGTCGTGGTCGGCCATGGTGGCAAGGACTCGGTCCGCTTCGTCGAGGGTGCGGCAGAACGGGATCATGACGATGGTGTTGGTCAGCCCCATGACGTCCCTGACGCGGTGGATGGCGCGGCATTCGAGGCCGAACCCTGCCCGGTAACCCGCACTGTAGTAGCGGCTCGCGCCCCGCCAGCCCAGCATGGGGGTTTTCCTCCGGCGGCTCGAAGGGCTGCCCGCCGATGAGTTTGGCGTACTCGTTGGTCTTGAAGTCGCTCATCCGGACGATGACGGGCTTGGGCCACCAAGCAGCGGCAATGCGGGCGATCCCGTAGGCCAGGCGATCGACGAAGAACTCCGCCTTGTCGTCGTAACCGGGCGTGAGTTCGGCGATCCGTCGCCGGGCGGCTTCGTCGTCGAGCTCGTCGTAGTGGACCAGGGCCATGGGGTGGATCTTGATGTGGTTGTTGACGATGAACTCCATGCGGGTCAGTCCCACGCCGTCGGCCGGCAGCCGCCACCACCGGAAGGCCGCTGACGGGTTGGCGATATTGAGCATCACCTTGGTCGTGGTGGCCGGGACCTGGGCCAGGTCGATCTCCTGCTCCTCGTAATCGAGGACGCCCTGGTAGACGTGGCCCTCTTCGCCCTCGGCGCAGCAGACGGTGATCTCCTGCCGATCGGTGAGTGTGGCGGTGGCGTTCCCGGTGCCGACGACGGCGGCCACCCCCAGTTCACGGCTGACGATGGCGGCGTGCGAGGTGCGTCCTCCATGGTCGGTGACGATGGCCGCGGCCCGTTTCATGATCGGCTCCCAGTCCGGGTCGGTGGCTCCGGTGACAAGCACGGCGCCGGCTTCGAATCGGCCGATCTCCTGGACACTGCGCAGGTTGCAGACCTCTCCCGCAGCGATGGCATCGCCTATCGCCAGCCCGCTGACCAGTCGTGTGCCGCGTCCGGTCAACCGGTAGGAACGCAGGTGAGCGGCCTGTTTGCGGGCCTGCACCGTCTCCGGCCGGGCCTGGACGATATGCAGGTCTCCGTCGAGTCCGTCCTTGGCCCATTCGATGTCCATGGGGCGGCCGTAGTGTTCCTCGATGGCCACGGCCCACCGGGCCAACTGCACGATGTCACGATCATCGAGTACGTAGGCCGCCCGCTCGTCCTCGCTGGTATCCACCGTGACCGTGGGTTTGTTCCCGCTCCCGTAGACGATCTTGGTTTCTTTCCCGCCGACCGTTTTCGAGATCACCGGAGAGAGCTCCTCCCGGCCGAGCAGGGGCTTGAACACCTGGTACTCGTCGGGGTCAACGGTGCCTGCGACGACCGACTCGCCCAGTCCCCACGACGCGTTGACCAGCACCACACGAGGAAAGCCACTGTCGGTGTCGAGGGTGAACACCACTCCCGCTCCCGCCTTGTCGGAGCGGACCATCTGCTGTACTCCGATGGACAACGCCACCTTGAGGTGGTCGAAGCCGTTGTGCTCGCGGTAGCTGATGGCCCGGTCCGTGAACAGCGACGCGAAGCAGCGCTTGCAGGCATCGAGCAGCGCGGCCTCCCCGGTGATGTTCAGAAAGGTCTCCTGCTGGCCGGCGAAACTCGCCTCGGGCAGGTCCTCGGCCGTGGCGCTTGAGCGCACCGCCACATCCGGGTCCCCCCGTTGCAAGGCGACGCCGAGTCTCCGATAGGCATTCCCGATGGCCTCGGTCAGCCGTGGGGGAAGCTCGGCGTCAAGGAACATCCGCCGGATCTCTCCGCCCACGTCTGCAAGTTCGGCCCCCGCGTGCAGGGCGTCGACCTGCTCGCGGATGCCGGACCCCAGGTCCGCTTCCTCCAGCAGTTCGCGATAGGCGTGCGCGGTGGTGGCGAATCCGCTCGGGACGCGGACTCCCTGCGAGGTCAGGTTGCGGGTCATCTCCCCGAGAGAGGCGTTCTTGCCACCGACCACGGCCGTGTCTCCCACCGTGATGTCGTCGAACCACCGCACCAGGTCACCGTTGCTGTTCTTGGGAGCCATGGTCTCTTCCTCACGGTTGTGCCAGACGTTTGATCACCGCGCGCGGCAACGCGCAAGACGCCCGCAGACACCCCTACGGCCCGATCCGATAGCTCCGTTGTGCCGTGACATGCCGGACGAAGACAATGGGCTGGGTGGCTCTCTTCGGGACCGGGCGGCACCCCGTGCCGCCGGCCACTGCGGAGCCCGGGTCGCCCGGGGAGCCGGGCTGGCGTGCGGTCGCGCTGCGGTCAGGAGCGAACGTCGGTGCGCGCCTACCAGGTCTGACGCGACATCACGAACGGTCAAACGAACGCTCCGGACCGGATTCGCCCGCGACGACGCCCCGTGCGGACGAGCGGCCCGGTCGGCAACGCCTCCGCCCGTCAGGCTCACCGCTTCCGTACCCAGCTGACCTGCCCCGAGCATCGGTGCCACCTACTCACTCTCCACGCCACCTCATCCACCTCATCCCCTCACGGCACACCGAGACACCCTTTGCCGATTCAGTCATGCTGAGGATGGGGCGGGGCACGGAGAAGGAGCAGGCAGGTGATGATGGCCCCAGCAGAACCGTGCCGGCCGGTCGTGGTCGGCGTCGACGGGAGTTCCTCCGCACGGAGGGCTCTGGCCTGGGCCGTGGATGAGGCCGCCCGGCGGCATGTTGCGTTGCGCCTGGTTCATACCTCGACGGTGCCCACCGGTGGTTACCGGGACGAGGTCGGGGAGCGCGTTCTCAAGGATGCGGTGACCTTCGCTCGGGCCCGGCAGCCACAAGTACAGCTCACCAGCCTGCTGACCGGCGGAAACCCGGCGTTCGCGCTGGAGGAGGAGGCTCGCGACGCCGCCGTGGTGGTGCTGGGCTCCTACCACCTGAGCTGGGTCCAGGAGATGTTCAGCCCGGCCTCGGTCGTGCTGCCGTTGATGGCGCACGCCCGCTGCCCCGTGGTCGTGGTGCCCGAAGTCGAGGACATCACCGGGCAAACGCGGTGTCTCGTCGTCGGGATCGACGGCAGCACGCGCTCGGCCGCCGCGGCCGATGTCGCTTTCGAGGAGGCCGCCCTCCACGGTGCCGCCCTGCGAGCCCTGTACGTGAGGCAGCCGCACCGCTTCGACATACAGGACGAGTCGACTGTGGATCAGGAATGCCGCAGCCTGCTCGCCGAGACCGTCGCCAGCCGTACCGCGTCCTGGCCGAAGGTGGAAGTACACCAGGAGGTCGCCATCGGCCACCCCGTGGAGGAGCTCACCAAGGCATCCGTCCACGCACTGGGCCTGGTGGTGGGCACCCGTGGACACGGCGGCTTCACCGGCATGCTGTTGGGCTCCGTGAGCCAGGGCGTGCTCCACTACGCATCCTGCCCCGTCATCGCCGTCCCGCTCCCCAGACACCCGGTACCCGAGCAGGGGCACACGCCCGCCGCACGCTGAACCATCGTAAGGAAGCTGCATGGCCGAGACCTTCGACTTCGATCCGTCGGACATCGACTTCAACGCCTTCTATCAGCGGCGTTCCCCGGCGCCCGGCCTCCCGGCATTGGGCACGGTGCCTTGGGACATCGGCGAGGCCCAACCCTTCGTGATCGAACTGGAACGGGAGGGACGCTTCGCCGGCAAGGTCTTGGACATCGGCTGCGGTCTGGGGGACAACGCGATCTTCCTCGCGGGCAAGGGGTACCAGGTCACCGGCGTCGACGTGGCACCGACCGCCGTCGAAGAGGCAAGACGACGCGCACGGGCCCGGGACGCGGCAGTCGACTTCGCGGTGGGAGACGCCCTGGACCTGCGGGACTACCAGGACGCGACCTTTGACACCGTGCTCGACAGCGGGCTCTACCACTGCCTGGCGAAAGCACAGCGGCTGACCTACCTACGCACGCTGCACCGGGTGACCGGCGCCCAGGCTCGGCTGAACCTGATGTGCTTCGACACAGACCTCCCCCCGCACATCCCGGCAGCCATGGGTGTTTCGGAGGCTCAGTTGCGCGCGACGTTCGGCGCGGCCAACTGGTCGATCTCCGAACTTCGCACCCGGACGGCCGTCGGCGCCCGCTACGGAGACGACGAGGAGGGCGCCTTCGCCCGCAGGATGCTTTCCTTCGGCGAGAACGGCCAACTGCGTTTCTCGGCCTGGGTAGTGCTTGCTTCCCACACCTGATGCCGCTCCTTCGCGAAGCCCGAAGCCGGGCAGGAACGAGGCTCGGGGGCGTACCCACCGTCCTGAGGTCGTGTCTCCCACCCGGGCTACGGGCAGGACCGCAACGTCCGAACGGTATGCGCCTGTCTCGCGGATTCGGAACGACTGCGCCGAGAACCGGTCGGCCCGGGTGTGCGGGACCGGTGGGCCCAAGCGCGGACAGGCAGGCCGAGCCACGGTGGAACCAACCCCCAGGAGGAAGCCAGGCACACCACCACCCCGCTCCCCCAACTCGATCCGCGCAAAGAGCCAGCCGGAAGCGGCAGGTCCGCTGCGGTATGAACCCGCGGGCCAGCGGCCGGCGACCACTCACCGGCCAGGGCACGCACCCCTCCGTCTCACCAGGTGTCTGGAGTGAGCCGACCTATGACGTGCCCCAAGGCATCGACATCCACTGAGCAGGGCCGTAGCAGCGTCAAGAGCGTGCTGCGTGTCACCGATTGCCGGACCCACCACCCGGTGGAGCTCCCCGCCCTGCGACGGGGCGTACTGCGGATAGCCGTCCACCTGTCTTGCCCCGGCCTGGCCGTTGGCGCCGTCGACCTGCGCGCATTGCTCGTCGGCGATGTGCTGTTCCGTGCCGCGGAGATGACCGGGGTACAGGCGCGCCACACTCTCGTTGTACCTGACCTGCCACCCGAGCAAATCAAAGCCCTCGACCGCGCCACAGCCGCGCTGGGCATCAACCCACCCGACACCGCCGGCATGGCAGTCGCAGACGTCCACGTATCCGATGCCGAAAGCACGGATTCCGAGCACGGCGTATGGATCGAGATCGGGCCCGTGCGACAGCGCCTCGCGGCGATCCCCGGGCTCTCCGACGGGGAAAGCGCAGATCCGCTGGCCCTCCGGCTGGCACTGCTGAGCCACCCCCACCGTGAGCCGATCACCCTTACCTCCGGCATGCTGGCCTACGCCGAGCAGGCGCTCACCAACTGGCGTTGCAGGGTGGCCGATTGGGCACGTTCGCCGTCCAGACCGATTCCCGACGACGTTCGCTGCCAAGCTCACAGAGCACTCGCCGACGACATCGGCATCGCCGGCGTCCTGACCGTGCTGCGCCACGTCGCAACGGCTCAAGAGATCCCGGACGGCGCCAAGTTCGAGATCTTCGCATACCTGGACCGCGTCCTCGGCCTGGAACTCGTCCGCGACGTGGGCCGCAACCAACCGTGACGTCGATTCGGCTACCGCGGTGATCGGGACTCCAGATCGACCAGGCCCGGCCAGAACCGCCGTTCCCGAAGCAGATCGAAGAGACCACCCCATGCCCTGACCGACTCCGGCAGCATCTACCGGCGCTGCATGACTGCCCTGGAGGCTTCCGATGAGCGCGGCGGCCGCACAGGTCCAGCACGGCGCTGTCGCGAGCTTCCCCTCGTCGGCTCGTCGACTACCTCCGCATACGGCTACGAAGCTGTTGACATGGCGCAGCAGTAGCCGAAGCGCAGCCTCACGCGCACGCCGCCACGCTCACCGCCGACGATCAAAATCCGCGTGATCGAGGATGGCTGGTGGAAGCCGGCCGAGGGCTTGGCCGCCGGGAGAGGTGGGAGCCAGGGGCAAGAGGGCGAGAAGGAAGATCGTCTCTGTACGCATTCCTCAACTGGACGGGTCGGGCCGACCACCTTCCGGTACGAGATGGCGTCCAATATGGCCCATGAACGAGCAGCATGGCATGCCCAGCAGACGCGCTCCGGTGGATTCCCGCGACTTTCCCGCGCGGACAGCTTCCCGTATGAGGTCGCTGAGCGAGCTAGACGCTGCGGTGGCGACCTGTCGGGCGTGCCCACGGTTGGTGGCCTGGCGAGAAGAGACCGCCCGGATCAAGCGGCGGGCCTTCATGGACTGGGACTACTGGGCGCGTCCAGTGCCCGGCTTCGGCCCGCCAGACGCCCCGCTGGTGATCATCGGGCTGGCTCCCGCCGCGCACGGCGGTAACCGTACCGGGCGCATCTTCACCGGTGACCCATCCGGCGACGCCCTGTATGCCGCTCTGTACGACATCGGGCTGGCTTCCCAGTCGATCGCCACGCACCGCGACGACGGGATGGAGCTGTACGGGGTGAGGATTACCGTGCCGGTGCACTGCGCACCGCCTGCCAACCGGCCCACCACCGTCGAGCGCGACACCTGCCGCCCGTGGCTCGCCCACGAACTGGAACTGCTGCGCCCGGACTTGCGGGCGATCGTGGTACTCGGCGCGTTCGCGTGGCAGGCGCTGCTGCCCGTGCTGGCGGTCGCCGGATGGCGGCTGCCGCGTCCGCGTCCGGTCTTCGGTCACGGCGTCGAAGCGCTGGTCGTCGATCCCCTGCGGGAGCAGGAGGTGTGCTTGGTTGGCGGCTACCACCCCAGTCAGCGCAACCTGTTCACTCGCACCCTCACCCCCGCCATGCTCCGCGACGTGCTGCGCCGAGGCGCCGAGGTCGCCGGACTGTCGACCCGTAGCTGAGCGCGGCCGTCGGGCACCTGGGGCACCGCCGTCGATCAGAGCCAAGCAGGTGGTGGGCGCTATTCGGTGGTGAGCTGGTCGAGCGGCAGGTTCGGGTCGGCGAGCGCACCGCGGTCAACGGGATGACCAGAGCGGATCAACTGCTGGATGGTGTCGTTGACGTCCCAGACGTTGACGTTCATCCCGGCGAGCACCCGGCCGTCTGCAAGCCAGAAGGCGATGAACTCCCTGCCGGCCAAGTCGCCGCGGACGACCACCTCGTCGTACTCACCGGGCCCGGTGTGGCCGGCATACTCCATGCCCAGGTCGTACTGGTCGGTGAAGAAGTACGGTATCCGGTCGTAGCGAGCCTGTTTCCCCAGCATCGTCTGGGCGGCGACGTCGGGCTGGTGCAGGGCGTTGGCCCAGTGCTCCACACGGATGTGCTTGCCCAGCAGCGGGTGCAGGGCACTGGCCACGTCCCCGACCGCGCAGATATCCGGTTCGGAGGTCGCCAATGCCGCGTCGACGAAGACACCATCGGCGACCCGGAGCCCCGCATCAACGGCGAGGTCGGTATTGGGATCGGCACCAATACCGACGACCACCACGTCAGCGCCGATCAGGGAGCCGTCCGCGAGTCGCACCCCGCTGGCCTTCCCCTTCTCCCCCGTGATCTCGACGGCCTGGGCCCCCAGTCGCAGGTCCACGCCGTGCTCGCGGTGCAGGTCCGCGAAGACCGGGGCGATCTGCGGCCCCAACACCCGCCCCAGGGGCTGTTGCGCCGCCTCCACCACGGTCGTCGCCACACCCGCCTCGCTAGCCGCTGCGGCCACCTCCAGGCCGATCCACCCACCGCCGACGAGGACGACGCGAGAGGAGCGCTGGAAAGCTTCCCTGATGCGCTCGCAGTCCTCAAGGTCGCGCAGGTAGAGCACACCGTCCAGGTCGGCGCCGGGCACGGAGAGGCGACGAGGGGAAGCGCCGGTGGCCAGCAGCAACTTGTCGTAGCCGAGCCGCTCGCCGCCGGCGGTGGTCACCGTCTTCCGATCGCGGTCGATGCCCGTGACGAGGGTGCCCAGGCGCAGTTCGACCTCGTGGTCGGCATACCAGTGCGCAGGGTGGACGAAGACCTTCTCCCGCTCCTGATTGCCCATCAGGTAGCCCTTGGACAGCGGCGGTCGCTCGTACGGCGACTCGGCCTCGTCCCCCAGCAGCACGACCCGGCCGTCGAAGCCGTGCCCGCGCAGCGCTTCGGCGGCCTTGGCTCCAGCCAGGCTCGCCCCAACAATCACGTACGTGGGCTGTGCCATCCTCCGTACACCTCTCGTGAGAGCCGCCCGGTGCAGAGGGCGGCCGCGAGTTTCCCGAGCAGCTCCGCGCAGCCAGCGTCGAGCCGCGCCATGCCCCAACCCCCAGCGCCTACTCCCACGACGTCCGAGGGGCCGATCCCGAGCGCGGAAAGACCCTCCAGCCCTTCGGTAGAACGCGGAGCCCCCTCGTCCAGCATCACCGCCCCGCCCCAGGGGCGCAGGTCGAGCCCTGCCCGCATGCGGTGCGCTCGGGCACGCGGCATGGGCCGACGCCCGGCGGCGAACCGGGGTGTGGTCCGGATGGGGTGGCGATCCCACCCCGGCACGATCGAAACGTCGGCCACGAACGCGCGGAAGGGCAGGTGGCCCGATCCCGGCCCCGGCCCCGGCTGCCGCTTGCGGCACGGCGAAAGGCTCGATGGGAGGCGATGGGAGGCGATGACACGTGAGTGACCAGCAGTGGTCTCCCGACGCGTCTTTGAAGGTCAACGGCCTGGCCGGTGACGACCTCGGGTACGACAGCGCCGAGTGGGCCACGAGCACATCCTCGGCCTGTCCAAACTCACCCGGTTGGTAAGGCTGTTCGCCCGGCGCTTCTCCGTGCAAGAACGCATCGGGCAGCAACTCGCCGACGCCCTGGAGCGCATCCTGGAGCCGCACGGCGTGGCCGTACACCCGGAAGCGGTGCACCTGTGCACGCAGATGCGCGGCGTCCGCGAGATCGAATCCAGCACCCGCACCACCTACTGGCGCGGCAACCACGACACCGAAGACCAACTCCGCATCGAATACTTCCACTTGTGCGGCCCCCGAGGCGTCACCCGTGCCCCTTGCTGACAGCCCAGGCAACGCCGGCAACCCTGCAGAGCCTGCACGAGGAACCCATGGTCGGGAGTATGTGCGGTTCAGAACAGTAGAGCGTGGCAGAACACGTTGCGTGGCCCGTGTCAGCTGGCCGGGCTGGATCCGAGACCGTTGGAAGCTCAGGTGGAGTGCCCGGCAGTCTGGTCATCCCAAGTCACCCACCGAGTGCCTCTGCCTCGGTTCGACCGATGGGCCGCTACCGCGCAACATGGAAGGAGACTCAACAGCCCGTCCCATGCCTTCACCGGCGATGCCCGCGATGACTACGGCGCAGGCGGCCAAACCCACCACGTCGAGGCCCAACCGGACCACTGTGAGGGATTGGGTAGCGGCTCGTCCGGCCGGTGCCGGCGGAATCCCGTACTCGCTGCCTGCACCGGCTGGCGGGCTGCGTGCAACCCGACCGAACTTTCGCGCACCGGTGTGGGATGCAGGAGGCCATCATGAACACAAGCCACGGCAACGCCGTCCGTCGATACGCCTTGGTCAGCCCTGATGCGGATCTGGACATCCAGGAAGCAGTCCTGGAGGCGTTACCGCAGGAAGTGAATCCGTACGGCGGTCACGCGACCGACTTCGTCATTCACCGTGCGTTCGGATCAAGCGCGGGGATGCGCGGGCTTGTCGCGGACACCGCCGAGCTGGCCAAGGACAGGTACCCACCGAATCGCTTGGCCACGCGGTTGATCGACGCTTTGGGCGGGCCGGACCGCTACTGCTTCGGCCACGTAGCCATCTGCGGCTATCGCCTGGGGCAGGAAGACGAGCTTCTCCTGTGCGGTCTCAGTGACAGTCAGTGCCATCTCATCACGCAGGTGTACTCGGCAGTCTACGAGCAAGCGTGAGGTACGGGGCTCCAGCACGGCCCGGCCGAAGCACCCGCGGTCGGCCAACCTTGCACGCACGTGCCGGCGTTCTGGTCCCGGCGTCCTGGCCATGACGCACGGGGTACGCCCACCTTGGGCAGTGCGCCGCGGCCGCGTGTTCCGCCGCAGCCCTCTGCTGCTACAAACGGCTGATCCGCCTCACCACATAGGACATGGTCTTAGACCGGCTCAGTCGCCACGCAGCTTGGTATCTCCATCGAAGACACTGCCGCGGCGGCGGAGATGCTCGCCTGCTCCGACATCCTCGGCTCGAAAACCGGAACGTCCCTGCGAGGGATGCCCACCAACCTGGCACGCCCCACCAAACGAAGGAAGCAGGGCCTGGCGGAGCTGGGCATCGTGGTCTGCGAACGGTGATCGAGGGCTTTCAAAAGGCCCAGCACCGGATATCGCACAAGGACTTCCTCGGGGCGCTCGCTGGCCGACATGGTGGACAAGCCGACCCTGGCGGGCGCCTCCGCGCTGGCGCAGCAGGGTGCTGAGTCCTTTGACCAGACGCCACACCGCGATCGTCCGCGCTGGACGGGTATGTCGGGCGGCCGAGAGCCCACCTCGTCGCCACGCGGAGCGCCGAAGGCTCAGGCAGGAACCTCCCGCTCCAACATGCGCCTCCTTCATCAGCAAACACCACCCCACCCACACCTCGCCCAACTGACTACCCGTCAGGAAAGTCAGCAAAGGGTCAGCATTAGTCTGAGTAGACCCCGCCACAGATGGCTACACGCTCCAAACTCGGCACAGACCCGAGAGGCTCATTGAGGCAGGCGGCCTGGCTCCCGGCCAGCACTCTCCCGAACTCTCCCGAGACAGGATCCCCATCCCGGTCGCCGCCTCGCCGACACCATAAAACCGCAGGTCAGCGCACCCTTCCCCGCGGTCGCAAGGCCACCGAGGGGAGCTCGGGCGCCGGCAGTCGGTCGCCCTCATAGCCGTGCACCGCGCCGAAACGGGCACCCGTCATCCAGTCCGCGCGGGCCTGGACGATGTCCTCGTGGGACCGCCCCACGAAGTTCCACCACATGACGATCTCCTCGTCGAACGGTGTGCCGCCGAGGAGGATTGCGCGGGCGGGTTCCTCCGAGGTGTTCGTCAGCGTGAGGGTGCTGATGCCGGGGTGGGAGTAGCCCAACTCGGTTGGTTTCAGCGGGGTTTCGGACATCTGGACGGAGCCGGCGTCCACGAGGAGGCCGTGCTCGAAGTCGGGGTTCAGGTCGAGGGTGAGGTGGGCGTGCGGTTCGAGGAGGAGCTCGGCGCCGAGGAGGGGCGTGAAGGTCCGCACCGGTGACTGGGCGCCGAGCAGCGAACCGAGGAAGACCCTGATCTCTGCCCCCTGGTGGCGTACGGGGTCGGGCACGTAGTGCTGGAAGTCCCGGTCGGTGTTGCGGTGTTGGCCGGGCAGCGCCACCCATAGCTGCACGCCGTGGAGGACGGTGGTCTGCGGGGTGGAGACCTCGGAGTGGGCGATGCCGTATCCGCCCGTCATCAGGTTGAGTTCGCCGGGGCGGACGAAGGCGTGGCTGCCGAGGCTGTCGCGGTGCTCGATCTCCCCGCTGAACAGCCAGCTCACCGTCTGGAGCCCGGTGTGCGGATGCGGGGCGACGTCCATGCCGCCGGTGACGGAGACGTCGTCCGGACCGTAGTGGTCGGCGAAGCACCACGCGCCGATCAGGGTCCGGCCGCGCTGGGGCAGCGTGCGCCGCACGGTCATCGCGCGCGGGCCACCCAGCGGCACCTCGCGCGAGGTGAGGACCTCGACCCGCGGCCCGTCGGCGCTCCGCGCGCCGTCCACCGTCGCACCGCAACGCACCTCGGCCGGCTTCGCTTCGACATTACTCACCGCACACCGCCTTTCACTCGACACGATAGTCCGGCAGTTCGATGGCTCGATGGCTCGATGCGGAATGGTCTTTGCCGGGGCGACCATGGCGCCGCCCGTCCTGGCGTCGTGGCCCACCCGTTGCCCCCGGGCCCACCTGCGTCGATCGGCAGCACTAGGGCAGTGGAATACCTTCCGGACCGGATATTGTTTATGATTCAACCATCAGCTCGAAGGGCTGTCCACCGGCCCCGCAGGCGCCAGGCCGCGAGGACTGGAAGAGCTCAAAGAGCTGGCAGAGCTGGCAGAGCTGGCAGGCAACCAGGAAGGGCAGCAGCACCATGGCTTCGACCCTCGATATCCGTCGCGCCGACGAGCGCTTTCACACCCGGGCCGGGTGGCTGGACTCCCACCACTCGTTCTCGTTCTCCCGCCACTGGGATCCCGGCAACACCCACTTCGGGCTGCTGCTGGTTTCCAACGACGACGTCGTCGCGCCGGGTACCGGCTTCGACACCCATCCGCACCGCGACATGGAGATCGTGACGTGGGTGCTCGACGGCAGTCTCGTCCATCAGGACTCCGAGGGGCACAACGGCGTGATCTACCCCGGGCTCGCCCAGCGGATGAGCGCCGGGAACGGCATCCTGCACAGCGAGAAGAACGACTCGTGGACCCTGACCGGGCAGCCCGAGCACCGGGAGCCGGTCCACTTCCTCCAGATGTGGGTGATCCCCGACGAGGCCGGGATCCGCCCCGGTTACGAGCAGCTCGACATCAACGACGAGCTCGCGCGCGGGGGTTGGACGACCCTGGCGTCCGGCATGTCCCAGCACGCCGACCAGCGGGCGATCGGTATGCGTCAGAAGCATGCCGCGCTGCATGTCAGCCGCATGCGTCCCGGCGAGACCCTCCAGATCGCCAACGCCCCGTTCGTGCACCTCTTCGTTGCGCGGGGCAGCGTCGAGTTGGAGGGTGCCGGGCTGCTCGCCACGGGGGACGCGGGGCGCATCACGCGTGGCGAGGGCCAGCGCGTCACGGCCGGGGTCGAGGGTGCGGAGGTTCTGATGTGGGAGATGACCGCCGCCGTTTCGATGGGGTGAGTGCCTGGCCCGCGCGACCAGCGGGGGCGGTGGTCGGCGAACGGCGGGCCGCCTGCGTCGACTTCGGACATGGGCATCCGATGGCCGGCTCGCGGCCGGTCATCGGATGGGCACCGTGGCCGGGTCAGTGCTGCGGATGCGGGTGCGGATGGAACAGGGAGCGCCGGTGCCTGGGGGTGGTGCCGGTGCCCGTGGTGCCCTTGGTGAGGCGGCCGACCTCGATGCGCATGCGGATGGCGTGGATCACCTCGGTGACGCCCAGGACGATGGCCATGATGCCGGCGACCAACGCGAGCACGGTGATCGAGCTGAACGGCGAGACGATCAGCACGATGCCCGCGAGCATGGTGAGGACGCCCAGGAAGATCTGCCAACCACGGGCGGGTGCCTGGGGAGCCGAGGCCGCGCCGGCCGACATCATGATGCCGCGCAGCAACCAGCCGAAGCCGATCCACAGGGCGAGCAACAGGAGCGACTGCAGGGTGCCCTTCAGGCAGACCAGTCCGAGGAGGACGCTGATCGCGCCGGTGATGAAGTGCAGTGCCCGCAGATGTCCGGGAACGTGCGCGCCGAAGGCCGCGGCGAGTTGGAAGACACCACTGACCAACAGGTAGATACCGAAGGCGATTCCGACGACATGCAGCGTCTTGCCCGGCCACGCCAGGACGACCACGCCCAGGGCGATCGCCGCCAGGCCGACGGTGAACAGGGCCTGCCAACCGAGGTTGGCCATGGCGCCCAGGGCTGCACCGCTCGGGGAGGTGTCGTGAGCAGGTGTCGGGCCGTCGCCCGAAGGTGTGGAGGGGGTTGCCATTCCGCCCACCTCTCTTATGGAACAGCACGGTTAGATACGGACGTCTCCATCGTCACCCCATCGGCCCCGTCCCGCTCGGGGAGACTTCTCACCGGCTTCCGCCCTGGTAACAAACGGCTTCCGCCCCGATACCAGACGGCTTCCGCCCCCGCGTCAACGGCCCACCACCATCCAGTCCAGCACCGGCGTCGACTCCAGCCAGGCAAGGAGGCAGAGCGCCGCCAGAACGCACAGGCTCCAACCGATCACCTTCCGTAGGATCTCGCCCTCCCGGCCCGTCAAGCCGACCGCGCTGGAGGCGATCGCGAGGTTCTGCATGGCCTCGGCCTTGCCCTGTACGCCGCCGGTGCTGTTGGTTGCGGCGGCCAACAGACCGTCCATCCCGACGCGGTGCGCGGCGGCGACCTGCATGGCGCCGAACAGGGCGTTGGACGAGGTGTCCGATCCGGTCAACGCCACTCCGAACCAGCCCAGGAAGCCCGACAGCAGCGCGAACACCCCGCCCGTGCCGGCCAGCCAGGCACCCAGGGAGACGGCCATCCCGGAGAGGTTCATGACGTAGGAGAGCGCGAGCACGCAGCCGATGGAGAGTGCCGCCCAACGGATCTGGCTGCCGGCCTCGCGGTAGGCGCGCAGCGCGCGGCCCGGTCGGACCCGCAGGATCAGCACGGAGAGCAGGCCGACGATCAGCAGCACCGTGCCGCCGGAGCCTAGCCAGTTGAGGTCGTAGACCGCCGCCTTGGGGACCGTCCCGTCGGCGGTGCGTAGGTGGAGTCCCGGCCAGGGGAACGAGGCGCCGCGGGCCGCGACGAAGCGGGCGGCGGGGCCGTCGACGGACACCAGCGCGAAGGCGATGATGAGGAGCGCGTAGGGCGCGAATGCCTGGAGGAGGGGGAGGCGCGGCGCCCTCCGCGGCTCCGTGTCCGTGGCGGGGGCCGGCTCCAGGTCCGGGGCCCGTGTGGTGCGCGTGCCCTCCGGTTGCCAGAACCGCAGCAGTGCCACGACCGCCAGTACCGAGACGATCCCGGCCAGGACATCGGTCAGTTGGTAGGCGAAGAAGTTGGCGCAGACGTACTGTCCGGCTCCGAAGCCGACGCCGGCCGCCAGTGCCGCCGGCCAGACCTCGCGCAGTCCGCGGCGGCCGTCCAGGATCAACAGGAGGAAGAACGGCACCAGGACGGCGATCACGGATGACTGGCGGCCGACCATGGCGCCGAGGGCGTGCTCGGAGTAACCGGTGGCCTTGGCGAGTGCCTGGATGGGGTTGCCGACCGAACCGAAGGCTGCGGGGGCGGTGTTGGCGAAGGCGGCCACCGCGGCGGCGCGGAGCGGGGTCAGGCCGAGGCCCAGCAGGATGATCGAGGTGATGGCGATGGGGGTGCCGAATCCGGAGAGTGACTCGATCATGGCGCCGAAGCAGTAGGCGATGACGAGTGCCTGGACGCGCGGGTCCGGGGACAGTGAGGTGAAGGTCCGTCCGATGAGGTCGAAGTGGCCGGAGGCGCGTTGGAGTTTGTTGATCCACACCGCGTTGAGGATGATCCAGACAATCGGGAAGAGGCCGAACGCCGCGCCCTCCACCGCGCCGTCGGCGATCTGACCGAACGGCATCCGGTAGACGGTGAGGGCGATGGCGACGGCACTGGCCAGGCTCCATAAGGCGGCCCGGTGCGAGGCCATCCGCACCACGCCCAGCAGCACCAGGAGCACCAGGAGTGGGGTGGCGGCCAGCAGCGCGGTGAGCCCCAAGTGGCCCAGTGGATCGGTGACTTGACGGTACACGGCGAGACTCGCTCTCTCCGGCCGAGCGGGCCGGGCCTCGGGAGCGCTCGGTCCGTCCGCGGGTACACGAACGGCACAACGGAATTCCGTAATTTGAATATCAATTTCCGTCAGCCGGAGAGCATGGGTGTCGGTGGCGGCGCCGTCAAGGGTTCGGCCGCCGCGCCCCTCCCCATGCCTGGCGCCCCGGCACCCCACCCAACCGTTCGCTCAGTCGTTCCGCCACCTCCGCCACCAGTTCACCGAACCGGTCCCGCAGCGGATCGGTCATCCGCGACGTCGGCACGTTCACGCTGATGCTCGCCACCGGGCGCCCCGACTCCCCCACCACCGGGGCCGCCACCGCAGACACGTCCGCGCGCCACTCCCCCCGGTTCGTCGCCCAACCACGCACCCGGATCTCGTCGACCTCCGCGCGCAGCGCCGCCGGGTCCGTCGCCGTCGCCTCCGTGAACCGGGCGAGGCCGTCGGCCAGATACGCCGCCACCTCGGCGTCCGAACGAGCCGCCAGCACCGCCTTGCCGTTCGCCGACGCGTGCACCGGCAGGATCTGCCCCAGCGGCAGGATGATCCGCACCGGCTGAGTGGTCTCCAACCGCTCGACCAGGACGACCCGTTCGCCCTCCGGCACCGCCAGGTGGACCGTCTCGTCCGTACGCGCCCGCAGTTCCTCCATCACCGGCACCGCGGCGTCCCGCAGTCGCAACTCGCCGGTGGCGTGCCGGCCCACGTGCAGCGCCTTGGCCGTCACCTGCCAGCGCGTCGGGCGCCCTTCGGCGGGGCGGATCCAGCCCGCCTCGTGCAGCGTGACGAGCGTGCGCTGCACCGAGCTCTTCGGCAGTCCCATCGCCCGCGCCAGGTCGGCGACGCCGATCGGCTGACGCTCCGCCACCTCTTCCAGCGCGCGCAGCGCGTTCCGCACGTTCTGCACCGTTGACTCCCTTCGCCCAACGGCCCTACGCTCCCTGTGCCTTGAGACGGTACAGCGTGCCATTACACGGCACAACCCTCCAGGGAAGGGATCGCTTCACGTGAACTCGCCCCAGCCTCAAGCCCGTTCGTCCCGTCGACCCGGTCGCCACTTCCTGCAGATCCCCGGCCCCACCAACATTCCCGACCCGGTCCTGCGCGCCCTCGCCGCGCCCACCATCGACCACCGCGGGCCCGCCTTCGCCGAGTTGGCCCGGAGCGTGCTGGCCCGGCTCGGCCCGGTCTTCGGCGCCACCGGTCCGATCGCCCTCTACCCCAGCTCCGGCACCGGTGCCTGGGAGGCCGCCCTGGTCAACACCCTCAGCCCCGGCGACCGCGTACTGTTCTTCGAGACCGGCCACTTCGCCGCACTCTGGCGGGAGTTGGCCGAGCGGCTCGGCCTCGACGTCGAGATCGTCCCCGGTGACTGGCGCCACGGCGCCGACCCCGACGCGCTCGCCGACCGCCTCGCCCGCGATCCGGAACACCGCATCAAGGCCGTCTGCGTCGTCCACAACGAGACGTCCACCGGGGTCACCAGCCGAATTCCTGACCTGCACCAGGTACTTGACGAGGCATCACATCCGGCGTTGTTCCTGGTCGACACCGTCTCCTCGCTCGGCTCCACCGACTTCCGGCACGACGAGTGGGGCGTCGACGTCACCGTCACCGGCTCCCAGAAGGGCCTGATGCTCCCGCCCGGCCTGGGCTTCAACGCCATCGGCCCCCGCGCCCTCGAAGCCCACCGCACCGCCCGCCTGCCCCGCGCCTACTGGGACTGGGACCCCCTGCTCGACGCCGCCGAACACGGCCGTTTCCCCTACACCCCCGCCACCAACCTGCTCTACGGCCTCGACGTCGCCCTCGACCTGCTGGCCGAGGAGGGACTGCCCGCGGTCTTCGCCAGGCACGCCAGGCACGCCGCCGCCACCCGCGCCGCGGTCCAGGGCTGGGGCCTGACCGTGCTCTGCGCCGACGCCCGCGAGCACTCCCCCACCCTCACCGCCGTGCTGATGCCCGACGGCCAGGACGCCGACGCGCTCCGCGCCACCGTCCTGGACCGCTACGACATGTCCCTCGGCAGCGGCCTCGGCAGGCTCGCCGGGCACGTCTTCCGCGTCGGTCACCTCGGACAACTCAGCGATCTGCAACTGGCCGGGGCCCTGGCCGGCGTCCAAATGGGCCTGGCCGCCCACGACTTCCCCGCCGACCCGGCCGGCCTGACCGCCGCCCTCGACGTCCTGGCCGCCGCATGAACGGGCCGAGCCGCTGCGCAACCAACCCCAGGAAGGTCCCGGCATGAGCGCCGCCGCCGAGGCCCTGCGCCGCCGCCTGGTCCGCGACCTCGACGGCGAGGTCGCCTTCGACGACTACACCCGCCATCTGTACTCCCGCGACGCCAGCATGTACGCCATCACCCCGCTCGGTGTGGCCTTCCCCCGGCACGCCGACGACGTCGCCGCGGCCGTCCGCGCGGCCGCCGAACACGGCGTCACCGTCACCGCCCGCGGCGCCGGCACCAGCCTCGCCGGTCAGACCGTCGGCGCGGGCCTGGTCCTGGACCTCTCCCGCCACCTCGACCGCATCACCGAGCTCGACCCCGTCGCCCGCACCGCCAGGGTCCAACCCGGCGTCGTCCAGGACCAGCTCAACCGCGCCGCCGCCGCACACGGTCTCGCCTTCGGCCCCGACACCTCCACCAGCAACCGCGCCACCCTCGGCGGCATGATCGGCAACAACTCCGCCGGCAGCGGCTCGCTGCGCCACGGCATGACGATCGATCACGTCCTGGCGCTGGACGTGGTCCTCTCCGACGGCACCACCGCCCAACTCGCCCCGGTGGCCGAGCCCGACCGCGCCCGCCGCGCCGCCCGCGCCACCCTGGACGGCCGCATCCACCGCGAACTCCCCGCCCTCACCACGGCGCACGCCGCCGCGATCGCCACCGGCTACCCCGCCCACTGGCGCCGCGCCGGCGGCTACCGCCTCGACCGCCTCGCCGCGGACGCCGCCGCCGGACGCCCCTTCGACCCCGCCCGCTTCCTGGTCGGCTCCGAGGGCACCCTCGCCCTCGTCACCGCGGCCGAGGTCCGCCTCGTCCCCAGGCCCGCGCACACCGTCATCGCCGTCGGCCACTTCGCCTCCGTCACCGCCGCCGTCGAGGCCACCGGCGACGCCCTCGCCTGCGACCCGGCGGCGGTCGAGCTGATGGACCGCACCATCCTCGACCTCGCCCGCCGCAAGATCGAGTACGCCTCCCTCGGCGACCTCCTGCACGGCGCCCCGGAAGCCCTCCTCTTCGTCACCCTCACCGGCAACGACACCGACGAACTACGGTCCCGATCGGCCGACTTGGCGGGCCGATGGCGACGCCACGGCCACGGCTACCACACCCTGATCGCCGACACCCCCGCCGAACAGGCCGCCCTGCTGAAGGTCCGCAAGTCCTCCCTCGGCCTGCTCATGGCCGCCGGTTCAGGCACCGACCGCCCCCTGGCGTTCGTCGAGGACACCGCCGTCGACCCCGCCCATCTGCCCGACTACACCCGCCGGTTCAAGGCGATCCTGGACCGGCACGAGATGACCGCCGGCTTCTACGGCCACGCCTCCGTCGGCTGCCTGCACATCCGCCCGTTCGTCGACCTCACCGACCCCGCGCGGGTCGCCGCCATGCGCGCCGTCGCCGAGGAGGTCCGCGACCTCGCCGCGGAGTACGGCGGCGCCAACTCCAGCGAGCACGGCGACGGTCTGGCCCGCAGCGAGTTCAACCGACGGCTGTTCGGGGACGAGCTCTACGAGGCGATGCGCGCCGTGAAACACCTCTTCGACCCCGACGCCCGCCTCAACCCAGGCAAGATCGTCGATGCCGGTCCGATGACCGACCACCTGCGCGATCCCGCCCTGCCACCGGCCCCCGGCCTGCGCACCCGCCTGGACTTCGCGGAGACCGGCGGCATGCGCGGCGCCGCCGACCGGTGCATGAACATCGGACTGTGCCGCAAGGACGCGCAGGGCACCATGTGCCCGTCCTACATGGCCACCCGCGACGAGCGGCACGCCACCCGGGGCCGCGCCGGCGCCCTCGTCAAGGCACTGTCCGAGCCCGACCCCAAGGCCGCCCTCGGGGACGACCGCCTGCACGAGATCCTCGACCTGTGCCTGATGTGCAAGGCGTGCCGGAGCGAATGCCCCCTCGGCGTCGACATGGCCGCCCTCAAGGCCGAGACCCTCTCCCACCACCACGACGCCCACGGCACCCCACTTCGCGCCCGCCTCTTCGCCGCCATCCGCACCCTCAACCGCCTCGGCTCCGCCCTCGCTCCCCTCCCCCACCTGCTCCAACACGCCCCCGGCGCCCACCACTTGCTCCCCCGCCTGCTCGGCATCGCCACCGCTCGCCCCCTCCCCACGCCCCTCCGCGCCAACCTCGTCCGCTGGCACCGCCGACACACCCCACCACACCACCCCACACCGCTGGGCACCGTCACCTTCCTGGCCGACTCGTTCACCACCTACACCGAGCCGGGCCTGGGCCGCGCCGCCATCGAGCTCCTCGAACTCGCCGGCTGGCGGGTCCAGTTGGAGAGCCGCGGCTGCTGCGGCCGTGCCGCCTACTCCAAGGGGCTGCTCGACCGCGCCGCCGCCACCTCCCTCGCCCTCGCCCGTCGACTGGCCACCACCGACGGCCCGATCACCGGATGCGAACCCTCCTGCCTGTTCACCCTCCGCGACGAACACCTCCGCCTGCACCCCGGCGATCCGGACGTCCGCAAGGCCGCCGAACGCGTCCGACAAACCGAGGAACTCCTCACCGAGGCGATCGACGCCGGACGCCTCCGCCTGCGCCCGGACAACCCCTACGCCGGGCGCCGCATCGTCTACCACGGGCACTGCCACCAGAAGGCGGAGGTCGGCACCGCCGCCACGGTGGCCCTGCTACGCCGCATCCCGGGCGCCGACGTCATCGAACTCGACGCCGGCTGCTGCGGCATGGCCGGCTCCTTCGGCTTCGAGGCCGAACACTACGACCTGTCCCTCCGCATCGCCCGCGACCGCCTGGTCCCCGCCCTCACCGCCGAACCCGAGACCACCGTCATCGCCGCCACCGGCGTCTCCTGCCGCCAACAAGTCACCCACACCACCGGCCGCCCCGCCCACCATCCGCTCCAACTCATCCGGGACGCGCTTGCGGACGGGCCGTGAGCGCGGGCGGGCCGCGAGCGCAGGCGGGCGGTCACGCAATAACGCGTTGTGTCCCCCTCAACCACCCCCCTTAAAGTCACCGCATGTCTCTGCGTCTTCGCATGCGCCAAGCACTGCCGGAAGCGATGCGGTCCCGGGACCGGGTCGCGGTCAGTGCGCTGCGCGCCACGCTCTCCGCACTCGACAACGCCGAGGCCATCCAGGTGGACGAAGCCGAGCTGCGCGGCACCGCCCTGGAGCATTCCCCGGTCGGCGTCGGCACCACCGAGGCCACCCGACGCGAGCTGACCGACCGTCATGTGGTCGACATCGTGCGCGCCGAGGCCGACGAACGACTCGCGGCCGCGGATCAGTTGACCGCCCCCACCCATGCCGAGCGCGCCGCCCGCCTCCGCGCGGAGGCCGCCGTACTCCTGCGCTTCCTCAACGAACCAAACGGCTAGCGCCACGGGCGCCGACACTGGGCCTGCCTGTTCCTGCGCTTCTGCGCTTCTGCTCTTCCAACTGGCTACTGGCTACTGGCTACTGGCTACTGGCAAAGGTCCTGCTGATACCGCCCCGGCGTTTGGCCGATGGCCGCGGTGAAGGCGTGGATGAAGGTGCTGGGGTTGGACCAACCACAGGCGTGCGCCGTGGTGGTGACGGTATGACCGTCCGAGAGCAGGATCAGGGCGTGGTGCAGGCGCAGTTGGGTGCGCCACTGATGGAAGCTCATGCCCAGTTCGTTGTGGAACAGGCGGCTGAGGGTGCGTTCGCTGGCGCCCACGGCCTGGCCGAGTGCGGCGAGCGGGGCGGTGTTGGCGGGATCGTCATGGAGCAGGCGGGCCAGGGCCCGTAGGCGGTCGTCTTGCGGTTCGGGCAGGTGGAGGGGCTGCTCCGTCGATGCGCTTACCTCCTCGACGAGGATGTTGCGGAGCCGAGTACGGGTGGCCGGGCGGTAGGCGCGACTGCCGGTGAGCGCCAGCAGGATCCCCCGAGCCAACCCGGAAACGCCCAGCACCGCCGGCCCGTTGGGGAGGGCCCGGGCCAGGGAGGGCGCGACGAACACAATGCGCATGTCGGTGCGGCCGTGGGCCTGGTGGTGCCAGTCACGCCGGCGTCGCCCCGGCGGTGGCCGCCAGCCAGGCATCCGAGAGCGGGCGCCGTTACTCCTCCAGGGTCGTCGCCAGGCGTTCGAGGTCGGTGAGGAGTGCTGGTAGGCGTCCGGGTGGGATTGCCTCGACCATGCGTTGTTCGATGGCGTAGACGGCTGTCTGGACCGCGGCCAGGCGGTCGTGCCCCTCCTCCGTGAGGTGGGTGGGGCGGGCGCGGCCGTGGTCGGCGGTGGCGGGGCGGGTGATCAGCCCCGCTTCCTGCAAGCCGCGTAGGACGACGTTCGCGGACTGTCGGGTGACGAAAGTTGCGCGGGCGAGCTCGGCGTTGGACATCCCCGGGTGCACGGCCAGGAGTTCGAGGGTGGCGTACTGCGGCACGGTGAGCCCGTGTGCGCGCAGGACCTTGTCCATGGCGCCGCGGAGGGCGGCCTGGGCCCGTTTGACCAGGTAGCCCACGTGTTGGGTGACATCCGTCGCGGGATGGGGCGGCTCGGCGGGTTCGCGATCCTTCATGTCAGCATTTTGACATAGCGATGTGGCCTCTCCTAGCCTCACCCATGTCAAAGTTCTGACATGTGAAAGTCCTGACGTGCAGATGGAGGAAGTACCCATGCCTGTAAGCCTCGACGGCCCCGACTTCGTCGCCCTGCAAGTCCGCGATGTGGACGCGGCGGCGGCCTTCTGCGAGCGGCATCTGGGCCTGCGGCGGGCCGCGGTCTCGCCGCCGCACGCGGTCGTGTTCGACACCGAGCCGACCCCGTTCGCCATCCGCGAGCCCCTCCCGGGCGTCGACCTCGACGAGACCGCACGCCCCGGCCTCGGCGTAGCGCTCTGGTTCCGGACGTCCGACGCGCACCAGCTCCACGACCAACTCGTCGCCGCCGGAATCAAGATCCTCGCCCCGGTGACGGACAGCCCCTTCGGGCCGATGTTCTCCTTCGAGGGCCCGGAGGGGTACGCGCTCACCGCACACGGAGGCTGACCGCAACCCCCGCACGGATACCCGGCGTTGACGACGCGTACGGCAACGGGGAGTCGAGAGCGGGAAGGCGCCCGGCCTCCCCTCCTCCCGACTCCCCGGGCGTGGTCGAGCTACGGTCAGCCCTGCTTGCCGCGAATCTTGAACGGCAGCGTCCCGTAGTAGAACGAGGTGTCGCCGGTCCCCACGGATACCCCCGCCTCGACGTCGGCCAGGGGAGCGTCTCCCGCGACCGCCAGGCGCATCCGGTACACCGCACTGGTCCCAGGCGCCAGCGGGGACTTGGCCGTCGGGAGCAGCCCGGCGCTCATACCCGGGTCGCAGCCGCCGGGCACCAACGACACACGCTGCCATCCGCGGCCGGGCACGTACTGCTGGAGCACCAGGTCCTTGGGGGCCACGGCACGGTTGCCGGTCTGGCCGTAGGCGAAGTACCCGGCGTTGAGCGCCGGGTAGGCCCGCTTGGTGGTGTTCTTGACGGTGAGTTCGAACTCCTTCGCCGCGCCGCCCCGCACCAGACTGGCACCGCGCTGCCAACCCTTGACCGTGGTGGTGGGCCGGTCGACGACGGTGCTACGCGCCGGCGCGCGGTAGGTGTGGCCGTGACCGTCCTCGACCGAAGCGGTCACGGTCAGGCGGCCGGGGCGGTCGATGGCCTTGACCCGGAGAGCCACCGTGGTGGGGCGGCCGGCGCTCGCCGACTCCGAGACGGGGAAGGAGAACGTCCCCTTCTCCGGCCGTGCGTCACTGGTCGGTTGGTGGTCCAGGTCGACCCAGTGGCCACTCTTCGTGTCATAACGCTGAATCAGGAGGGAGTCGGCGATGAAGCCCTGCGTGGTGACGTCCAGGCGGACGGTGCCCTTGGAGACCGGGGTGCGCAGGGTGACGTTCGAGGACGACCAGAGCCCGAGGGGTGCCTCGGGAGCGAGACCGTAGGAGAGCTGCTGCGACGCGTTACCGGTGGCGGCGGTGGTCGGGGCGGTTTCCCGTCCCGCGGTGCCGTGCTTCCCCGCCGCGGCGTTCGCCCGCGTCGCCCCGCTCATCGGTCCCGTCACCGCGGCGCCGCAGTTCGGGACGGCTCGGGTCCCCGCAGTCCCCTGCACGGAGGCCGCGTTTCCAGGAGCCGCCGCGCCCATCACCAAGGCCAGTCCGGCGGCGACCGCCGCCGCGGAGCCGGCGGTCGCCTTCCAGCCAGTCACGGGCTGTTGCGCTATACGTGCCATATTGCCCCCACTTCATATCGGACGCACCGATGTGCATCTCTGCGAGTGAGGAGTCGACTCTGCCGCACAGGGTTCCCGCAAGACCTGAAATGGCGCATTTTGATGGGAAAACTACGCTCTGGCAGCCACCCGCGGCTCTCAACGCTCATGCTACGTACGCGCCTTGTCGACGTTGCGACCGGGTACCGCGGCCGGCCCCCCCCCCCCCCCCCCCCCCCCCCCCCCCCCCCCCCCGGGGGGGGGGGGGGGGGGGGGGGGGCGGGGGCCCCCCCCCCCCCCCCCCCCACGCCCAGGTCAACGTCGTTTCACGGCCCAGACAACAAGGGAAACGATCCCCACGCCCGCCATGGCCAGCACCTTCGGCGACAGCATGCCGGGCTCGGAACCCAACAACCCCAGCTTCCACCCCATCAGGCAGAGCAGGCCGGTGACCAACAGCGCGCTGATGACAGCCAACGCGGTACGTCCAGCCGCACCATGGTCTCGCCCGCCATCGCCATCGCCATAGCTGTTGCTGTTGCTGTTCTGCTCATCCATGGCCCCGATGCTATGAGCAAGATCGTGGCGTTGCGTGGCTGGCAGAGGGCGTTGAGGCCCCACCACGCGCCGTTGGTCCGCTCACCGCGCGAAAGCAAGCCATTGCTCAGCACGCGTGACAGGGACCCTGGTCCGTCAGGGCAGCAGGATGACCTTGCCGAACTTGCCCGGCCCGGCCAGGCGGTTGTAAGCGTCGGCGAACCGGTCGAGCGGGAAGGTCGCGTCGACGGGTACCCGCAACCGCCCCTGCGCCAGCAGGAGCACCACGGACGTCCGCATGGTGGCGGCCAGGAGCGCCTTCTCGGCGTGCGAGCGCCCGCGGATGGTGGTGCCGATCAATTGGGCACGCGCGAGCATGAGGTCGAACATCCGCAGCGATGCCGTGGTGCCGGCCTGGACTCCAACGACGAGGACCTTGCCCCGGCTGCGGAGCAGGGCGACCCGCCGCAGACAGTCCTCGCCGCCGACCAGTTCCACGATCACGTCGTACGGCGCGTGCGCGGCCTCCTGGTCGCACGTCACGACCTCCACCCGGCCGTCCGGGGCAAGTGCCTTGACGCGGCTGTGGAGTTCGGGCCGGCGCACGCTGGCGACGACGTGTGCCCCGGAGACCGCGGCGACCTGGACCATGGCCGTACCCACCCCGCCCGCGGCGCCACTGACCAGCACCCGGTCGCCGGCGCGGACCCCCGCCTGGTCGACCAGGGCGTCCCAGGCGGTGCTGAACGCCTCGGGGAAACCGGCCGCCTCCTCCCACGGCAGGCCCTCCGGCACCGGCAGGAGAAGATCGGCGGGGACCGCGATCCGCTCGGCGTGGCCGCCCCCGCCGACCAGCGCCATCACCCGGTCCCCGGGCTCAACTCCCGTGACGCCGGGGCCGACCCGCTCGACCTCGCCCGCGACCTCCAGGCCGGGCACGTCGGCCGGCCAGCCAGGTGGCGCCGGGTAATCCCCGCGCGCCTGCTGCAAGTCAGCGGCGTTCAGCCCGGCGGCCCGCACCCGGAGCACCACGGCCCCGGGACCCGCGACCGGCTCCGGACGCTGCGCCAACTGGAAGGTGCCCTGAGGGTCGATCACTACGGAGCGCATGAGGGCAATGTATGCCCGCGGTCGCGCGGGCCTGGGGCTAGGGTCCCGGCCGCCGAGTTCGGTGCGGACGTGGCCGGGGCACATGAGCAGCAGCGTGTGCGCGGCGTCCGCGTACCGGCGGCGTAGCTGCGCATCAGCTGGTTCAGGGCGGACTTGCTGGCGCGGTAGACGTCCTGGCCGCCGTTGGTGTTCTGGGTGAGGCTGCCTTGGCGCAAGGGGGGCGCGAGGGCATGACGCCCCGGCGTTCGAGACCTGCCGGTCCGCTGCCGCGGACCGGCGCGAGAAGCTGCTGCGCGACTTCCTGAAGATCGTCACCGCGACGCTGCGACGGGGCTGAGCGGTGAGTGCGGCATCGCGGCAGGGCGCCGATTCGGAGAATCGGCATGCGTCACGTAGAGTTCATCGAGCCGACGCGGGGTGGAGCAGCTCGGTAGCTCGCTGGGCTCATAACCCAGAGGTCGCAGGTTCAAATCCTGTCCCCGCTACTCAAAAGCGAAGGCCCGGTATCTATCCACCGGGCCTTCGCTGTATCCAGAAGCCGTATGTAGAAGCTGTACGCAGAAGCTGTATGCAGAACCAGGCAGGTTTGCACCTCGCCTCGTCGACGGCTCGATCGCTTCGCCGCCCCGCTCGGGCAGTGACGTCTCGGATCAGGGACCTCACGGACAGGGGCGCCACGACGGAACCGGACCACGGACTCGCTCTCGGGCGACCCGTATCCGCCCCCCACCCTCCCGTAACCGTCAGCGGTGAACTGGTCGCTCTCGGTTACCTCTTGGCGTTCGTTACGACACACTCGGGGCCCGGCAGGCAAGCGGGCGGGCGGCTGGCGCAACGTCGCGGTCATCGAGGGCCCTGCGGGTCCCGGCGTGGACTTCGATGATCCACCACGGGCGCCAGGCTGTGCTAAAGTTCAAGCGTTGCAGTTGTGGTACCCATGAACCAATGTGCGCCTGACGGGAATGTTTATCCATCGGGCGCATTATTTGTTTTCCGGCATCTCCGGATGGGGCCTCTGCCTACAGAAGGAGAAATGTCATGGCACAGGGAACCGTGAAGTGGTTCAACGCCGAAAAGGGTTTCGGCTTCATTGAGCAGGACGGCGGCGGCCCCGACGTCTTCGCCCACTACTCGAACATCCAGGCCCAGGGCTTCCGTGAGCTCCAGGAGGGCCAGCGGGTGTCGTTCGACGTCACGCAGGGCCAGAAGGGCCCGCAGGCGGAGAACATCGTCCCCGCCTAATCGCCGGACGCGTATCCGCTTACCGGGGTCCGCACCGCCATGGTGCGGACCCCGGTTTGCGCTGTTTCCAGAAAGGCAGATAACTGCATGCCCCGAAGGCCCCAGAAGTCGAACCGACGCGCCTCGTCGTCCCCGTCGTCCGCGCCGCCTCCGAGAGAATTCCGGTTGCCGGAGAGCACGACGCCCGCACTCCCCGCCGTCGAGGACTTCGCCGGTCTGGACATGCCCGCGGGGCTGCTCAAGACCCTCACCGCGCAAGGTGTGACCACTCCCTTCCCCATCCAGGCCGCCACGCTGCCCAACTCGCTTGCCGGCCGGGACCTGTTGGGACGTGGACGCACCGGCTCCGGTAAGACCCTCGCGTTCGGGCTGGCGCTGCTGGCCCGCACGGCCGGGCAGCGGTCCGAGCCCAAGAAGCCGCTGGCCCTCGTGCTGGTGCCCACCCGCGAACTCGCCCAGCAGGTGACGGACGCGCTGACCCCCTACGCGACCGCGGTGAACCTCCGCCTGGCGACCGTGGTCGGCGGGCTGTCGATCACCAAGCAGGCCAATGCGCTCCGGCGCGGCGCCGAGGTGGTCGTGGCGAGCCCCGGCAGGCTCAACGACCTCGTGGAGCGCGGGGATTGCGTGCTCAGCGACGTGCGCATCACGGTGCTGGACGAAGCCGACCAGATGACCGACATGGGCTTCCTGCCGCAGATCACCAAGCTGATCGAGCAGGTGCGGCCCAACGGTCAGCGCCTGCTCTTCTCCGCCACCCTGGACCGCAACATCGACCGCCTGGTGCAGCGGTTCCTGGTCGATCCCGTGGTGCACTCCGTGGACCCGTCCGCGGGAGCGGTGACCACCATGGAGCACCACGTGCTCCACATGCAGGACGAGACCGACAAGAAGGCCGTCACCACGCGCATCGCGGCCCGTGACGGCCGGGTCATCCTCTTCCTCGACACCAAGAGGTCCGCCGACCGGCTCGCCAAGCGGCTGCTGTCCGTCGGTGTCCGCGCGGCGGCACTGCACGGCGGTCGCTCCCAGCCGCAGCGCAACCGCACCCTGGAACAGTTCAAGAACGGCCAGGTCACCGCGCTGGTGGCGACGAACGTCGCGGCCCGGGGCATACACATCGACGATCTCGACCTCGTGGTGAACGTCGATCCCCCCGCCGACCACAAGGACTACCTCCACCGGGGCGGCCGCACGGCCCGCGCCGGCGGTTCCGGCAGCGTGGTCACACTGGTCCTGCCCGACCAGAAGCGGGACGTCAACCGACTCATGTCGGACGCGGGCATCCGCCCCCGGACGGCCCGGATCAAGTCGAGCGACGCCGAACTGGCCACCATCACCGGCGCCCGCGAGCCGTCCGGTGTGGCCGTCACCATCGAGGTCCCCCAGCCGGCTACCCCGGCGGCGTCCCGCCCGGATCGCAAGGCCGGGGACAAGCCCGGCGGGCGATCCGGCCGCCGACGCCGAGGCGGCGGGGCCAAGTCGGCCGCAGGCGCTGCCCCCAGGACGGGTGGCCGGGGCTCCGACCGCCGAGCCGCGGCCGGGGCGACGGCGTCCGGTGGCGCTTCGGCAAACGGTGGCAGCGGTTCCGGCCGCCGAGCGGGAGCCGGCGGGCGAGCCGGAGCCGGCGGGGCGAAGGGCGGTGCCGCCAGGACCGGCGGACGCGGTTCGGACCGCCGAGGCGGCCGCCGCACCTCCGCCACCTGAGCCGCACCAGGCGGCGTTGATCCTGCGCCCCTGGTCGCCTCGATTCGGTTGGGCCGGGAAGCGTTGGTGGGTTGGTTGGGGCGTAGGCGATCCCCACGGTGTTCTCGCCTGCGCCCGGGTCAAGTCGGGTCGCGATGAGGGGTCTTGTGAGCCGTCGGCGCGTTGCGGGGGCGCGCCCGCCCGTGCTCTTCTGCCTGCGGTGAACGCCTGCCCGGCCGGACTCGATGATCACTAGAGTCCGGTCGCATGACGACAGTTACCACGCGCACGGTCGAGTACTCGGCCGACGGCCTCACGATGATCGGGCATCTCGCGCTCCCGGCCGGTACCGATCGCCGACCCGCGGTCCTGGTCGGGCCCGAGGGGACGGGCCTCAGCGACGTCGAGCGCCGCCGGGCCGATGCCCTGGCCGAGTTGGGGTACGCGGCGCTGGCCTTCGACCTCCACGGCGGGCGCTATCTGGACGACCCCGAGGAAATGCTGGCCCGTTGCATGCCGCTGCTCGCCGACCCCGACCGGATGCGGGGCATCGGCCACGCGGCGCTCGACGTGTTGCGCGCCGAGCCGCGGACCGACCCCGACCGGATCGCCGCGATCGGCTACGGCACCGGGGGCGCGATCGCGCTAGAACTCGGGCGCGACGGCGTCGACTTCCGCGCCATCGCGACAGTCAACGGACTGATCACCGGCCGACCGGGCGAGGCGGCGCGCATCCGCTGCCCGGTGTGGGCCGGGGTCGGATCGGAAGACCCGATCATGCCGCCCGCCCAACGGGACGCGTTCACCGCCGAGTTGCAGGACGCGGGCGTCGACTGGCGCCTGGTTGTCTACGGCGGCGCCCTGCACGCCTTCCACCACCCCTCGGTCAACCACACCGTGCGCCCCGGCGTCGGCCACCACCCACGGCACGCGCAGCGCGCCTGGCGCGATGTCGTCGCCCTGCTCGACGAGTGCCTGCCGGTATCCGTAACGGAGTGAACTGACCTGGCTGGCAACGCGGTTCCGGACTGTGGGCCGGGCCGGCCGGTTGCCACCACCGGCGCTCCGGGGGAAGACGGCGCCGGCCGTTGGTCAGGGCTCGGACCGGACATGCGCTCCCAGCTTCACCAGGTCGGTGACCAAGTCCTCGTAGCCGCGCACGAGATGTTCGGCGCCGTGCACCCGGACCTGGCCGGGCACCGCGAGGGCGGCGAGCAGTAGGGCGGCTGCGGCGCGGAGGTCGCCGCCGGCCACTGACTGGTCCGGGCGGTTGGGTGGACAGCCGCCGCGGATCCGAGCCCGGGCCTCGGTCACCTCGATGTCGGCGCCGAGCCGTCGGAGTTCCGGGACGTGCGTGAAGCGGCGGCGCCACACGGTTTCCCGGAGGTGCGAGACACCTGGTGCGAGTGTCGCCAGGAGCATGAAGAAGGGTTGGCTGTCGCTGTAGATGCCGTGCGAGGCGACCGTGACGTCGACCGGTGCGTTCGGTGGTTCGCCGGTCAAAACCAGGGTGTCTGCCGCGGGTTGCCAGTCCAGGCCCATGTCACGGGCGACGGCGATCTCCGGCGCCAGGCCCGCCGCCAGGCGGTTCGGCGTCAGGCCGGTCAGTCGGATCGTGCTGCGGGTCAGGGCGGCGGCCGTGGCCCAGGTGACCACCGTGATCAGATCGCTGACCAGCATGTGCTGCACGGGGCGGCCGTGACCGCCGTCCGGACGGCCCTCGATCAGCAGATCGCCCTCGGGTGTGTAGTGCGCGGGGCGGCCAGTGGCGTCGAGCAGGCGGACCAGCTCGGTGACGTCGGGCTTCGGATAGGGATGCCGCAGCCGGGTGGTGCCGCGCGCCGAAGCCGCCGTGAGGATCGCCATCTTGGTGGCCCCCGAGTACAGCGGTCCGGTGCGCAGCTTCCGGTCCGCTGTCCAGTCGCGCAGGTCCAGTTCGCAAGCGGTCAGTTGGTCGGCGCGCACGGTCAGAGAACCATCGGGACCGACCGTGACCTCGGCGCCGAACCGCTGGAGCACCTCGGCGTACTGGCGTACCGGACGGATACCGGAGCCTTCGTCGCCGATCTGGCAACCGCCGGAGACCGGAAGGTGTACCCGGCCGGAGCGGGCCAGGAGGGCGGGCAGCAGGTAGACCGCACCGTGGATGCGTTCGACCAACTGCGGGTCCAGTGACTGCCCGGTCAGGCCCGCGGGGTCGACGAGCACCGTCCGGCCGTTCCTGCGCACCTGGGCGCCGAGCGCCTGCGCCAAGGTGAGCAGTACCCGGGTCTCCTCGATGGCGGGGCAGTTGTCGATGGTCACCGTCGAGCGGCCGGTGAGCGCGCCGGCGAGGACGGTGACGAAGGCGTGCTTGAACCCCGGTACACGTAGTTCGCCGTGCAGTTCGTGGCCGCCTTGCACCAGCAGCGCGGGGGTGGAGTTGGCGCTCACTGCGCGGCCGCCTGGAGCTGGTGGAAGAACTGGCCGACCGCGGTGGTGCCGTAGGAGCCCGAGCCGAGGAAGAACTTGAGCGTGCACCTCCACGACCCCGGGGCGCTCTCGTCCTCGGTGACCTCCCCGACGCGTATTTGGGTCTGCACGGCGGCCGGCCGCGCCGAGGGGGATGAGGCCATCTGCCCGTCCCGCCAGCGCCAGCTGTCGTAGCGCAGGCCCAGGCCGTCCCGCAGGACTGCCAGGACCCCGTCGGCCGTGGTGGGGAAAAGGTACGGGATGCCCTCGCGCACCTCTTGGACCATGTGGTCAGCGCAGTTCGTGCGGACCAGGTCGCTCACCTGACGGTTCCAGGCGGCGGAGGCGTGGGAGGAGAGGAAGAAGGCGACCCGGCGCTGGTCCAGAGAGCTGAAGAACTCGGCGGCGGGGCCGGTGAAGCGCTGTGCGGCGGTCGCCTCGGCGGATCCGGACTCGCGGACCAGCTCCAGGGCGCGGCCGTGATCACCGTCGAGGAGTGCCTGGCCTATCAGGTGGGTGCGTTTGGGGCCCGTGGGCACTCCGAAGCGCTGGGTGTCGTAGTAGTTGACGAAGTACAGGCTGCGCCGGCCGCGGATGCCGTCGAGCCGTTCGGCCTGTGCCTGGTTCAGATGACGCACCACGATGTGGAAGCTGTTGCCGTCCAGCTCGCCCACCCCGAGCGCCAACGGTCCGTAACCGTGGTGACGCAGCATCAGGAAGGGCGGGTGGCCCTGTTGGTGTTCGCCCGCGCCGTGTTCGGTGTTGAACTGCTCGATGCGTTCGAGGGTCAACAGGCCGGTGAGTGAGATGAGTTGGTCGGTGATCGCGTCCTCGTCCTTGAGCCCCGCGTAGCCGACCTCGCGTGCGTCCAGATCGCAGAAGGCGGACAGCGTGTCGATCGCCTCGAACGTGGTGTAGCCACGCTTGCGCAGCCGCACGTAGTGGTACGGGGTGCCTGCGGTGTCGGGTGCGGTGGTGGGCAGGACCAGGCTCTCCGAGACCAGGAAGTCGGCTGGGAACTTCTTCAGCAGCGTCATCGGTTCACCGCCGCCCGCGGAGCAGGGCCGGTTGGTCCGACCCCCGGGTGGGGGCGGAGCCGGAACGTCGTGTAGCCATGGGGGTCTCCTCGAAGTGGGCGGCATCGAAGTCCGCTCCGTGGACGTGCTCGAACGCCTTGCGGGACGGGAAGCGGTCCCCGGCGCGGTGCATCAGCCGTGCGCCGGGGCGCAGTTGGCCAACTGCCTGGTACCTGGCCGCGTGGCGCGGGCTGTGGCGTGCCCCGAAGGGCCTGGCCCGCGGCGTCACGGTGGGGCCCGCATGGTGCCTGCTAGGCACGGTTGTCCTCCGCGGTGCCGGTCTTGCCCCGTACGATCTGGTCCATCCGGTGGTGGTACCAGGCGACGAGGTCGTGGGCGCGTTGTGTCACATGGGCCTCGTCCTTGCCCGTCAGCACGGCGCGGACGACGGCGAAGGAGACGGGTCGGCCGGTACGTGCGCCCCGCGTGCGGCGTTCGCGTTCCGCCATGACCACCCCGTCCTGGGCGAGAACCTCCTCGGTGTCCGGTCCCTCGTCCACCACTCCGGGTGCCGCGGACAGGCGGAGGAAGCCGAACGCCTCGTCGGCGAGGTGGGTCGACGGCGGCGGTGCCGGAAGATCGAGGAGCGCCGCCGCCCACTGGGCGTGCAGGTCCACTCCGAGCTTGCGCCGAACGACCTCGTCGATGCGCCCGCCTGCCACCCGGCCCGCGCACTCGCCGAATACCAGTGACCCGTCGGGCTGTTCGAACGCCTCCATGTGGAAGACGCCGTCGTCGTGCCCGAGGGCGGCCAGGGCACGGGTCGCCAGGGACCGGCTGCGCGAGTAGAGGTCGGCATCGCGTCGGGGGTCGGTGACCACGGAGCCCATCGGCCCGCCGTGGTGGGTGTCGAGGACGTTCCCGAGGTACTGGGAGACCGCGAGCGCCGTCACCTCGCCTGCCCGCACCGCACCGTCCAGATGAATCTCGGGCCCCGCAACGAACTCCTCGACCTGCCAGGGGCCGTCGCCGCCGGGTCGGTAGGTCCATGTGCGGGCGTGTGCGGGAGAGTGCAACCGCTCGGCCCCGAGGCTGCCGTGGCCGTTCAGCGCTTTGACGACGGCCGGGAACCCGATGGGCGTCAAGGGCACTTCGGCCGGTGAATCGGCCACGACGGAGCTCGCCGTGGGGATGCCTGCCGTGCGGATCAGGTGCTTCTGGAGCGCCTTGTCGCGCAGGGCGAGGGCGGTGGCCAGCGGCAGTGCCCTGGTACCGCCCAGTGCGCCCAGTACGGAGGCGGTGACCACCCGGAGTTCGTGGGATGGGGCCACGGCGGCGTGGTCCTGTGGTCGCAGGCCCGCGCGGGCCAGGGCGGAGAGGACGGCCTCGGTGTCGGCGGAATCGGCGGCGACCACCGTCCGTTCGACCAGCCCGCTCCTTCGGGCGGCGGCCGCCTCGGACGGCTCGGTCACGCACGTCACGCGGGCGCCCAGGTCGACCAGGGCTGCCGCGGCGCGCCCGGTGTTCCAGCCCAGGAGCAGTACCCGCCCCGCCCGTGCGTCAGCCCCGGGCGGCGCCATGCCGGGCCTCCAGTGCGGTCTCGTAGGCCAGCAACAGGTCGTCGGTGATGAAGTCCCGCACGTGGTAGTGGAAGGGGGCGCCGATGCGGAATCCGCCGATGTGCAGCCGCAGTTGGTCGTCGAAGGCGTGGCTGACGTGGGGGCGCCACTCGCGGGCCGATTCCGGCACCCCGGGCCAGCCTTGGACGCATGCCTTCATGTGGACGAAGTGCGGTGTGCCTGGGCAGGGGCCGGCGGCGATGTCCTCAAGACCGTTGTCCCGGATGGCCAGGAGAAAGGCGGAGTCTGAGGAGAACGGCACGCGGGGGTTGCCGAAATGGTGTGCGCAGGTCCCGGCCCAGTCCTCCAGGTAGCCCGACATGGTGGCGAACAACCGCTCGGCCACCGGTCCGCGCCGGAAGTAGCAGAACCCGTTGTGCAGATCGGGCAGGCCGATCCGGTACAGCTCCTTGCGCAGGGGGTTGTGCTCGATCGGCTCCCCTCGATAGGTGACCGCGGTCCCGCCGACGAGGTCCGCCGACGTCATCACCTCCCACCATGGGGAGACATCGTCGAAGAAGAGGGTGTCAGCATCGACCGTCACGGTTTCCCGATACGGGCTCAGGTCGTACATCCGCACGTAATTGTCCACGCGCCAGTGCTTGTTGACGAAGTCCGGCCGGGCATCCGGGATCGCGATGACGTGGTCGAAGACCTGCCGGTAGCGGTCCGGCAGGTGCTGCGAACGCGGCACGATGACGCTCAGTCCGGTGACGGCGGACTGCGTCAGTCGGAGCGACAGCGCAAGGCAGTAGGCCATGCGCAGGTAGTCGGCGCCTTCGTGGTTGAAGGCATGGGTGAGGTAGCCGCGCCCAGTGGGGGGTGAGGTCACGTCAACTCCTGTCGGTGTCGGGTTGCGGGTGCGCGACGCCATCGAGGACGGCCGCGCGGGGAGCGCCGAGGGTGATGTGGCGGGCCCGGCGCACGGTGCTCGACCGCAGTCCGTGGTCCATGAGGAACCGTCGGACGGAGCCGTGTTCGTGCTCCAGGCCACAGAGCAACGTCCGGAGGATGTAGCCGGGGGTGGCGGTGCGCGCGGCCAGCTCGCGCGGGGCGAGGCCGCTCGCCCATGGCAGCAGTCGCGTCGCGGCCGGGTCCCGGCGGAACAGCCGGCCGGTCAGGGCGTGGTCGCGGGCGAGGTCCGCCAGTCGCACGCCCATCGCGCGCAGGGCGAGCGCGCACACCACGGAGGTACGGTCCTTGCCGGCCGAGCAACAGATCATCAGCGGCAGCCGCTCCGGCTCGGCGAGCACGCCGACGAGCTCGGCGGCCGTGGGCGCGGCCAGCCGGGCCAACTGGCGGTAGTAGGCGAGGTAATGGGACGGCTGGGGCGTGCCACCGGTCTTGATCACCGACCGGTCGGCAACCAGCGGCCGGGACAGCACGGTGACGTCCGAGGGCGGTTTCTGGCCGGCGCTCTCGCGGCCACCCCGCAGGTCGACGACGAGGCGCAGGCCGGCGTGGTCGGTCAACGGGCCGATGGCGGCAGCGGCCCCGCGATACATCAGTCCCGGCCTGACGTAGAGGCCGGAGTCGGCGCGCAGGCCCGCGAGGTCCCGGGCGTTCGGCGCACCGGGGATGACCCGGGATCCCTGCGCGGGACGGGGCGTTGGTGGGCTGGACACGGTCATGCCTCCGTGAGGGCGGCGACTGGTCGCCGGGGCCGGCGGGCCGGGGCGGAGGTGGTGTGCGGTGTGTCCTGACTCATCGGTGCTCCGTCTCGTGCAGGGCCCGGACCAGGTCTTCGACGTCGGGTTCGTTGATGGTGAGGTCGACGATGCGGGCCTGCTTCGCGATCTCCGCGATCAGTCGGTCCGGGGGCAGGGACCGGGTGGAGAAGCTCAGCCACTGGCGCGGGCCTTCGACCTTGCTGACCCTGGCGCCAGGTATCCGCAGCGGTGGGTGGGGGTCGGTGAGGTCGACCACGAGGGTGCGCTCCAGACCGTGCGCCACCATCAGTCGGCTGATCGAGTCGTCGCAGATCAGCTTGCCTTTGGAGAGCACGAGCAGCCTGGAGCACATGCGCTCCAGGTCGGCCATGTCGTGGGTGGTGAGCAGGATGGTGACGCCTTGTTCGCGGTTGAGGGTGGTCAGGAACGCGCGGATGCGCTGCTTGGCGATGACGTCGAGGCCGATGGTGGGTTCGTCGAGGAAGAGCACGTCGGGGCAGTGGAGCACGGAGGCGGCCAGTTCGCCGCGGATCCGCTGGCCGAGGCTGAGCTGCCGCACCGGGACGGGCAGCAGGTCGGTGAGGCCGAGTACGTCGACGAGTTCGTCGAGGCGTGCGCGGTAGCGGGCGGCGTCGACCCGGTAGATGTAACGGAGTTGCTCGAAGGAGTCCCGCAGCGGCAGGTCCCACCACAGTTGGATGCGCTGGGCGGACATGGTGCCCAGGCGGTGGGCGGTCTTGGCGCGTTCGTCGAACGGGTCGTGGCCAAGTACCCGTACCTGGCCGGCGGTTGGTGCCAGGACACCGGTCAACAATTTGATCGACGTGGACTTGCCCGCGCCGTTGGCCCCGAGGTACCCGACGAACTCGCCGGCGGCCACGGAGAAGCTGAGGTCGTCCACCGCGGCCACCTCCTCCCGCGTTCTGCGGAACCGGCCGGTCTTCGTGCGTACCGTGAAGGTGCGGGTGACGCTCCGCATCTCGATGGGGTCGGTCATTCAGCCTCCCGGGCTCCGGTAGTGGCGGACGGAGATGCGCCACACGAGCGCGGCGGCGCCCGCGGTCACCGCGGCGACCAGGGGCGTGGCGAGGCGGACCGCAGTGGGCAGTCCCGCCGCGTCCGGCTTGTCGAGCACCCAGCTCACGGGCAGGTACGACACGAACCCGAGGGGGACGACGAACAGCACGAACGACCTCAGCCAGGCCGTGTAGACGTCGAGCGGGTACTGGACGAGGAAGCTCGTGCCCGCGGAGAAGACACTCACCAGCCCGTCGGCCCCGTTGGCCCAGAACGAGGCGGAAGCGGCCACGATCCACAGCGACCCCATGATCACCGCACCGCCCACCACCGACGAGAGCAGCACCAGAACCCTCTCGGCGGTCCACAGCGTTGCGGGGTAGCGGGCTGTCACCACGACGAGCACCACCACCGCCTGGAGCAGACGCCCCGCACGGCGCAGCAGGAAGTCCGTCGCCAACAGATGGACGAAGGTCGGTCCCGGCCGTAGCAGCAGGGTGTCGAACGAGCCGTCACGCACCATCGTCGGAAGTTGATCCAAGCTCCCCAGCGTGAGCTCGCACAGGGCGTAGGACAGTGACGAGACCGCGTAGAGCAGCGCCACCTGGTTGACCGTCCAGCCACCGAGTCGGGAGATGTCGCCGAAGAGCAGGACGATCGTGGCGAAATCCAGGGCGGTGAAGGCGAAGTTGCCCGCAAGCGAGAGGGCGAAACTGGTCCGGTACTGCATCTGCGACCGTACTTGCACACGGGCGAGCCGGAGCAGGAGCGCGAGGGCGAACACCGGTCAGCCTCCCTGGATCACGACGTGCCGGCGAGCGACGGCGAGCAGCCACCGCCCGGCCGCCAGGAGGAGCAGCGCCCACAGCGCCTGACGGGCCAGCGCCGCGACGGTCTGCAGACCCGTCATGTGTCCGGTGAAGACGTCCACGGGCACCTGGACGATCGAGGGGAAAGGGGTGGCCGCCGCCACTGCTTGCAGCCAGTGGGGGAAGAAGCCGGTCGGCAGGACGAACCCGGAGAGCAGATTCACCAGGATGACCGCGATCAGCGCCACCCCGCGGTAGTCCAACAGCCAGAACGAGGACAGGCTGTAGAGAAAGCGGAACAGCGTGCTCACCACGACCGCGAGCCAGATGCTGGCGAGGAACGCCAGCCAACCCAGCACACCCGGCGGTCCGGTGAGCCCGTAGAACACCCAGCCGACCAGCATCGGCGGCACTCCGCGATACAGCAGGTGATACCAGGCCCGCCCCAAGTCGGCCGCCAGATACGCCGACTGCAGGTGCACCGGCCGGACCAGATCGGCCACGATCTGACCACTCCGCACCCGGGTGGCCAGTTCGGCGTCGCCGTAGATCCGGACGACGGTCATCAGCCCCTGGACCAGCCACACATAGGTGAGGGCCTGGGCGACGTGATAGCCACCGATCTCCCGGGGATCGGCGTAGATACCGCGCATGATCGCGGAACGGAGCACGCCGAACAGCACGGTGGTGGCCAGACCGAGCAGCGATGCCTTGGCGTAGGTGGCATAGCGCCGGTATCCGTAGCGGGCCAGTTCGGCGTGAGCGCGCACGTGCGCGGCGGGGCTAGCCGTGCGTGCGCTCATACGCCTTGACGGTGGCCCGCCGGAAGTACTGATGGATCTCGTTCCGCGTCGCCCGGCCCGCGAGTATCGCCTCCAGCGCCTCGCCGAAGGTCCGGCGGCCTCCGTGCAGCGCCATGTCCTCGTCGGGGTCCAGGAGCTGTCCCGCCTGTGCGGCGAATTCCGCGTTGCCGCGCAGCCAGTGCTCGATCGGCTTGTGCTCGTTGGTGGTGGGAACGGCGATGCGGTTGCGGGCGAGAGAGGGTTGTCTGCGCTCCAGGAGGGTGTCATAGAAACGGTTGTCGACGCGCCAGGCGTTGGGCAGCTCCAGCGCGGACTCGAACACGTCGATGTCCTCGAACACCGAGTAGTGGGGGATCTTCCCGAGGGTGTGGAACAGCCCACACTGTTTGACGGACATGCTCATGCTCTGGAAGTTGAAGCCGCGCCTGCGTTGGACCCCCGAACCGCCCAGGCCGGCGAGCTCCTGGGTGACGTCCGCGACGATCCCCTCGGCGGCGGCCGCGCCGACGTCTTCCTTGGCGAGCTCGCGGATCAGGTCGGCGGCGATCCCGCGGTCGTCCTGCGGACCGTTCTCGGGCTGGTGTCCCTTGTCGCTGAAGAGGTGGTCGCCGAGCCTGCCCGACAGCAGCGCGCGGGCGCCCGTGACGAGCGCGTCCCGCCCGGGCAGGTACTTGCACCACTCCAGGTCCGCCATCGGCTGGTGGCGCAGCGAAGCGGCGAAGTACCGGGGCAGTTCGCGGTTGCGGCCGGCGAAGTCGAGCGGGGTGCCGAGGGCCCGGGCGACCTGGTCGGCCGCCCGCCCCGCGCTGCTGTGCCGCTCGCCGAAGAAGTAGCCGGTCAGCTTCATTCCGGCGGCGGTGCAGGCGGCGCCGGTCACGCGTGAGTCGTGTCCGCCGCTGATGCCCAGCAGAGCGGGGCCGTCCTGCGGCGCGCATGCCTCGATCCGCCGGCCCGCCTGCTCGATCAGCTGCCAGCACCGATCCAGGGCCTCGTTCACGTCCCCTGCCGCGGGCTCGAAGCGGTAGCGCCAGCTGCGTCCCCGGCGCACCGTTCCGGCGTCCAGGGCCAGCAGGGTGCCCGGGGGCTGCCGGCGGACCCCGCGGGCGAAGGTCCGGCCGTTCACCGTGGCTCCAAGGACCCGGAAGGCATCCGCCGCCCGCTCGTCCAAACGCCTGGCGGAGGCGGGTAGTTGAGGCAGCAGTGCGGCAAACGCGTTGCTGACTGCGAAGCCGCGCACCGCCCGGTCCGGGCCCTCGATCCAGGCGTACAGGTCGGCGACGCCCAGATGGTCGTTGAAGGCCAGCAGCCGGGTCCCGCTCGGCCGCGCGCACAGGTACGCACCGGCGTATCTGCCCTTCACCGAGGCCCAATCGGCCGCGGTGCTCGCGTCGGCCGTGCTCCGCAGCATCCGCAGCAGCCGCTCGGGGGTCATGCCGCTATCGGGGTAGAGCACCCCCTCGAAGAGGAGGAGATCGTGCCCGGGGCGCCCGAGCACCGTCACCCGGTCGTCTCGCACCACGCGCAGACCCGGCAGGCCCTGCGCATCAGCCGACCCGTCAGCGGCCACCAAGAACATCGCTGCCCCTCCCACCATCCCGGTCACCACGGCCGCCGAACTCCGCCCCGTGCCCGGGGCCCACTCCCCGGCCCCCGGCCAGATACGCCGCCGCCTGGGCCGGTGTGCACAGCCGCACCACGGTGCCGTCGAACCGGGCCAGCATCCGCCGCTCCTGTTCCCGGCGGGTGCGGAAGTCGAGCAACACCTTCACCACCGGGTGCCGACGGCTCAGCACACCCCGCCACGATTCACGATTGCCCGCCCACAGCGTCTCCCGCCTCAACAGCCGCCGCACGGTACGGCGCAGCACCCGGCCGAGCACCACGCCCCGACTCAACTCCAGCCAGATCGCGGTGTCCGCCCGGGACCACAACCGCGGCAGCACCTCCGCATAGGCGGTCGAGTCGGCGACCCAGCCGTCCGTCGCGGTGAGCGCGACGACGTCGTCCGCAAAGGACGCCCGCACGCCCCATCGCGGGCCGTGCCGCAGCGCGTCCAGTTCGACATGGCGCAGGCCCAACTGCCGTGCGAGCGCACGGGCCAGGGTCGACTTGCCCGCGCCGCAGATACCGACGATCAGGATGTTCCGCATCTCACCTCTGTCCCGGGCCCGCGGCCGCGTCGGCGGGCCGGGCGAAGTGCACTAGCAGCGTCTTCCTGTCGTGCGGGCCGGCGCCGGTGACCGGTGGTACCGCGTGCCAGGCGTGCTCGGTGCGGACCATCAGCACCGAGGTCCCGACGAGGGGGAACACCTCCTGGCTGCAGTCGTCGATGTCGGCGGAACGCAGCACGCGCAGCGCGCCGGACCACCGCGGCTGCCACTCCGCGTTGAGATAGAACAGATGGGTGACCACCTTGTCGGGGCGATCGACGTGGGGTTCGATCCAGCAACTGTCCGCGTAGCGGACCAGCCGGATGTCCAGCACGGTGCCGGTGAGGTCGGCTCCCGTCGCTGCGCTGACGGCGGTGCGGTAAGCGGTGCCTGTGAGGTCGTCCAGGAGCAGCCGCCAACGCGGGGAGAGCCTACCGATGTTGTGCTGGTCCGGTTCCCCGAACCTGACGAGTTGGTAGTTGTACGTCCGGTAGCGCTTGCGGCCGGGTTCGGCGGTGTCCCGGACGTCGTAGTGGAAGCCCTCGGTGGGGAACTCCGCGACCAGGGCGTCCTGGTGGTCGGCGAAGCTGTCGTGCAGCACGGCGTGCGGGTAGGGATGCGTCGACAGCGGCGCGGAGCCGATGGCCGCGAGGTTGAGCAGGGTCATCTCAATTCCCCGTCGGGGTCGCGAGGTTGGTCAGGGTGTCCATCACCCGTCGGACGGCGGCGAGGCTCGGCGTGGCGATGCGCAGCCCTCCGGAGAATCCGGGCTCCGCGTTCAGCAGTCTGGTCCGGATGCCGTCCGCCAGCAGCGCCGCGTACACCCGTGCGGCGGCGTCGGGCTCGGCGTCGAAGGCCACGAAGTTCGTCTGGGTGGGCCGGGCCGACCAGCCCGGGAGGGCCTCCTCGACGCCGCGGGCCAGTGCCGTCCTCGCCGTCCGTACCTCGGCGCGTGCGGTGTCGAAGACCGCGGGTTCGGCCAGGGCGTGTTCCAGCAGTGCCAGACTCGCGTGGGACAGCATGCCGTCGGGCGCCCATCGGGCCAGGTAGTCGATGACCGACGGCTGGGCCAGTACCGCGCCCAGCCGGGCGCCGGCGAGGCCGTGACTCTTGGAGAAGCTGTTGATCCGCAGGACGTTGTCCCACGTCTGAAGCCCTTGGAGGGTGGCCTCCTCGTCGTCGGCGTAGGCCAGGTAACAGGTGTCGATCACCACGACGCTGCCGTGGCGGTGGGCCGCCGCCACCGCCTCGGTGAGCTGGGCGCGGGTGTGGAGCTGACCGGTGATGCTGTCGGGCTGGGTGATCACCAGTACCGACGGCGGCCCGGACAGCAGCCGGTCGATCAGCGAGGTGACGGCCATCGGCGCCCGGTGCGGCATGTCGACACCGTCGAGACGAAAGCCGAAGCGGGTGGCGCACCGGCTCCAACTGTCGAAGTGCGGGCGGGCGATGACCAGGCGGCCGGCCGGCGCGGCGAGTGCCTCGCAGACCAGCTGGATGGCGTAGTCGGAACCGGGGGTGAGCAGGACACGCGTCGGATCCTGCCCGAAGTGGGCGGCGACGGCGTCGCGGTAGGGGTCGGTCAGGGGGTACTCGACGGCGGTGACGGAGGAGAGCTTGCCGAGTCGCTCGGCATGCCACTGCGCCACGGCAGGATGCAGCAACTCACAGCTCTTGAGGTTGAGTTGACCGGCCACATGGTTCCGGCTGCGGGGAGCGAGGTCCCACACGCCGGCCGCGGTCGGGAACCAGTCCCGCAGGGAGCGTTTTGGGGTTCGCGCCGTCATGACCGGGAACTCGCCCCCGCGTCGGTGCCGCGCCGCTCCCTGACCTGTTCGCCGACCCGGGTCAGGTGGCGCTCGCGGCCGAAGACGATGTCGTACGCCCGTTGTCGCTCGGCCGGATCGGGGAAGATGCCGTCGGGCAGGATCTGCCGGTTGTGCAGCGAGAGGGCGTCCACGGACATCCCGGGGTGCAGCAGTTCGTGTGGGCTGTACATGGTGGGACGCACGCGCCCGCCAACGGCCCGCACCCGGTCGGCGGCCGCCTGCGCGTCGGCGACGCTGGTGCCCGGCAGCCCGACGATGACGAAGCAGTTCAACTCGACGCCGGCGCGCGCACACCAGCTGGCGAGCGCTTCGACGGCGTCCTCGCTCTTGCGTTTCAGCCGTGGCAGGGCGGCGTGCCCGGACTCCGCCAGGGTCTCCACGCCCACACTGACCCGCACACACCCGCTGCGGCCCATCAAGGCCACCAACTCCTCGTCGAGGTGGTGCACCGTGGTCGCGCATTTCCACGGGTACCGGGCGCCCCGTTCCACCAGTTGCTCACACAGTCGTACCGTCCAAGCCCGGTTGAGGGTGAACGTCGGTGCGTAGAAGGCGACGTACTCGAAGGGAAGCGCGGCGAAGGACTGCTCGATGTACTCCACCACGTGCTCCACCGAGGCGCGCCGATCCGGTTTGCCGAAGACCGCCGGGACCTCACAGTAGTCGCAGCCGACCGGACATCCCCGGGCCGCCGGGACCACCAGCTCCCGGCGGCCCGGGATGCCACAGAACTTGTTCTGGTCGTCCCGGTACAACCAGTCGTAGGCGTGGTACGGAATCTCCGAGACCTCGGGCATCACCCAGTCCGCGGCGGACAGCACGCCCCCGGGCGCGACCGGTGCGACCCAGTCACCGCCCACGCGGAGCCAGACCCCGGGCAGGGCGCCGGCCGTCACCCGGTCTTCGGCCACGGCGCGGACGAACGCCGCCACCCCCGGTTCGTAGTCGCCCGAGCCGACGATCGCGTCCAGGTCGAAGCGGGTGAAGATCTCCGGTTGCATACCGCTGAGCCGCCCGAACGTCACCAGCCGGGCCCGTGGCGCCAGTTGCCTGGCGTAGGTGAGGAAGCGGGTCAGCCCGTCCACACCGTCCAGGTCGTTGGTGATCGCCACCACGTCGTAGCCGCCCTGGTGGAGGAGGTCGCCGACCTCCTTCCACGTTCGGGATTCGACGGAGGCGTCGAGGGTGTCCACCCGCTCGACGTCCGGCAGCCGACGGAGGTAACTGGCCACGCTGTAGATCAGGTTGTGGTGACCGGCGTTGAAGTAGCTGAGGACCTGGGGTGGCCAGATCACGAGAACGCGCAGAGCAGGCATGGCCATCAGTTCCTTGCTGTCGCGGTCGGTCGGTGAGGGTGGGCTGGCACGGTGCCGTCAGCCGGGTCGGTGCTTGCGGTGGCACGTCCACCGACCGTGCGCAGGGCCGCCCGCACGGCTTGCGCCACCGTGTGGATGTCCTCGCCGGTGAGGCCGGGGAACAGGGGGAGGGACAGGCACTGTCGGGCCAGTGCCTCGGTCTCCGGCAGCCCTTCCGGCGCGGTCCGGAAGGCGCGGAACGGCGCCAGGTCGTGCACCGCCCGCGGGTAGTGGACGCGTGCGTCGACGCCGTGTCGCGCCAACTCGGCCCGCAGGGCGTCGCGTTCGGGGTGTCGGACGACATACAGGTGGTAGGCGTGGCCGGCTTCCGCGGATCCTGCCGGAAGCGCGAGGCCGGTGTCTGCCAGGAGCCGCCGGTAGCCGTCCGCGGCCCGCTGCCGCGAGGCGATCCACTCGTCGAGGTGTGGCAGTTTGGCCCCGAGCGCGGCGGCCTGGAGGGTGTCCATCCGCCAGTTGTGGCCGACTGTCACGACCTCGCCGTCCTGACGGCCGTGGTCGCGTAGGGCCCGGGCCCGCCGGGCGATGTCCGGGTCGTCGGTGACCAGCGCTCCCGCGTCGCCGATGGCGCCGAGGTTCTTGGACGGGTAGAAACTGAAACAGCTCACGTCCGCGTACTGCGCAGCCGGCCTTCCCTCCCAAGTGGCCCCGTGCGCGTGGGAGGCGTCGGCGACGACCGGGATGCCGTACTCGGCGCCGATCGCGGCCAGTTCTCCTGGGTCGGCCGGGTGGCCGTAGAGGTGGACGGGGACGATGGCCCGGGTCCGTGCCGAGATCGCCGCTCTCACCTGGTCCGGCCGGATGGTCCTGGTAGCCGGGTCGATGTCCGCGAACACCGGTGCGGCACCGGTGTGCACGATCGCGGCCGCGGTGGCGACGAAGGTGGCCGAGACCGTCACGACCTCGTCCCCGGGGCCGCAGCCGACGGCGGCCAGGGCGCACTGGAGAGCGCTGGTGCCCGAGGACGTGCCGACGCAGTGGGCGGCGCCGTTGTGGGCGGCGAACTGCCGCTCGAAGGCGTTGACGGCGCGGCCGTGGATGAAGTCCCCCGCGGCAATAACCTCTTCGACGGCGGCGCGGAGGGTGTCGGTGAGGGCGCTCCGTCCCAGGTCGTTGAAGGGGACCCGGGGGCTGAGGGGCGGGTCGGGTGGCGTCAAGGTGGCTCCTCCGGTCGCGGGGCCTGCCCGGGATCAGGGGTAGATGTAGGGATCGGACCGGTCGGAGCGCCGGGCGCGCGAGCGGGTACGACGGGATCGCACGAATCTCCCGATCCGCTCGGTGCCCTTCCTGTCGTGTCGTCTGAGGGCCTGGGCCCCTCCCAGCACGGGCAGACCGGCGTCGGTGAGCTGTGCGGGGTCGACGCTCGCGAACCCGTCGGGGTCGAGGTGTGCGGCCAGCGATGTCGCCCAGAGTCGGTGGCCGGTCTCGTTGGGGTGCTGGACGTTGACCGTGTTCGGCCACCGACGCAGGAACGCGGCCATGGTCGGTTCGGCCGGTTCGTGCGGGACGAAAGGCGCGCCCATGAGGGCTTCTTGAACGCACGTACCGCGCAGGTGCCTGGGAGTCTCGGGGGCGACGATGCCGTTGAAGAACACGTGCGCGATGCCGCTCTGCTCCAAGAAGGCATGCAGTGAGGCGACTTGGGTGGCGTAGCGCTGTTCTGCCTCATCCGGGCAGACCGCCGACTTCCGATACGCCGACACGAGCCGGTCCAACGCCCTGATGTCGTACGCGTGGTGGGGCACGATCTGCCGGTAGTCGCCCGCGACGTGGAACTCACGCCGGGCGGGGTGCGTCCACCCCACGACGACGAGCAGCGCCTGCGGTGGCAGCCCCGCTTTCAGCCAGCGTGCGACGAAGTCGATCGACGTCCGCACGATACGGTCGTTGGACCCGCTGGGCATCGCGTCGTTGTAGCTGCCGTCGGCATCGAGCAGGGCGTGCAGCCGCCCCGGCCAGCTGTAGCGCCAGCGGTAGCCGTGGTCCCGGCACACCTTCGTGACCGGGTGGTCGGCGAGTTCCGATCCGTAGGTCATGGAGCAGCCATTGGCATAGACGTACACTGTCCCACCGCCCTCCCGCACGCGTCAGAAAACCGGAACCTGGTACTGCCTGGCGAAGTCCTGGGCGTCCTGCCAGGTGTTGACCAAGGGCTGGCCGCGGATGTTGAGGCTGGTGTTGAGCAGCATCGGACACCCGGTGCGCTCGTGGAAGCGCGAAATCACCTCGTGGAGCAGGGGGTTCTGCTCGCGGCGCAGGGTCTGGACCCGACTGGTCCCGTCCACGTGGCACACCGCCGGATAGGCGTCGGGGTCCCGGCACGCCACCACGTACTGCATGTACGGAGCCTCATCCACGGGCATCTCGAAGAGCTTGTCGGCGTACTCGGCCAGGACCACGGGTGCGAACGGCCGGTAGCGTTGCCGCTTTTTGATCGCATTGACCCGGTCCTTGGTGGCCGGGTCCCGCGGGTCCGCGAGCAGGCTGCGGTTGCCCAGGGCTCTCGGGCCGTACTCCGCACGCCCGTTGGCCAGTCCGACGACTGATCCGCCGAGCAGGGCATCGACGACCTGGGCCGGTTCGGTGCGGCGCCGGATGTCGTGCCCGAGATAGGGTCCCTCCCACGGGAGGAACTGACGGGTGTGGGCGGCCAGCGCTCCCAGCGCCGAACCGGCGTCCCCGGGGTTGGGCGGGATCCAGATGTCGTCGAACAGCCCCATGGCCGCGAGCCGTCCGTTGAACAGGCAGTTCAGGGCGACGCCCCCCGTATAGACGAGGTTTCGGGACGGAACGGTCCGGGCCACCCAGCGGAACAGATCGGTGAGGAAGTCCTCCAGTACGGCCTGGGCGCTGCTCGCCAGGTCCGGTGCGTGGGTGAGTTCGAGGTGCCAGCGAGGACCGAGGCCCCGGTGCAGGCTCTGCCTCAGCGCGAAATTCGGCGGTTTCCGGTCGGCGAGCAGCTCGGTTTCGAGGAGCGCACGGTGGCGGGGAGTTCCGTAGCCCGCCATGCCCATGAGGATGTACTCCTCCTCGTTCGGCTTGAGTCCGGCCCGCTGGGTGATGGCCGAGTAGAACAGTCCCAGGCTGTGCGGATAGCGGACGGAGTGCACTTTCCTCAGGCGGCGGTTCCGGGCGTGCCAGACGGTCAGGGTGTCCCATTCTCCGATGGCGTCGACGACGACCACCGCGGCGTCGGTGAACGGTGAGGTGAAATAGGCACCGGCGGCATGCGACTTATGGTGGGAGACGAAATGCACGGGCTTCCCACGTAACGCCGGAAACCGCTCGATGTAGCGCTTGGGGCTCACCGTCAGGGCCGCGGACCAGTTTCCCGCCCGTGCCTGGCGCAGCCGTTTCAGTAAAGGGTGTTCGTAGTAGACGATGCCCTCGATATCGTCGGCATACCGCAGGGCGTCGTCCAGGAGTGCGCCGTTCAGTAAAGGATCGTTCTTCTTTCGGCTGTACCTCTCACTGTGCGACGCGAAGACGATCCGACCCTCCCTGAGGACGGCCAGACCCGCATCGTGTGCGAGGCAACTCACGCCAACCAGGGCCACCCGCAACTCCCCTCGGTGGAGGTTCGCCTCTGAATGCTCCTTTGCCCCTTCGCCGAACCCGTGTACTAGCCATTGAGCGTTACACGGGTGTGGTTTGAGTCAACATAGGCGCTGCCAGTGGATCAGCACAAGCGACTTTCAGCCATCGGAAAACCACGAGTTGGCAAACCATTTCGTGGAGTCCGGTGAGGGGTCACCGCGGTTCAAGAGAGGCCCGGAGGGCACCCCCAGAGCGGCGCCGTCAGCCCTGACCAGCCGCTCGGCGGGCCTCCGCCCGCACTTGGGCGAGGGCATCCTCAATGAACGCGGACTTACCCACGGTGTACGCGGACCGGTCGTCGCGGTGCCGGGACGCCAACTCCCGCTTGAGCGCGCCATAGCGCCGCGAGCTTTCCGGATGCGCGCGCAAGAAGTCACGGAACGCCAGATGCCGGGCGAGCTCCGTGCTGTCGGCGGCACACACGTACAAGTGGTGCGCCGGCGTCCCCTCCGGGGCAGCGAAAGCCTCCCGGCCGGGAATACCCAAGTCCCCCTCATGCGCGTATCCCAAGGACCGCAACGCCGCGATGGCCTCGGCCGGATCCGCTCCCGCGGGGATGACCGCGTCCATGTCCACAACGGGTTTGGCCGGCAGACCGGGAACTGCCGTGCTCCCGACATGCTCGATACGCAGGACCAGCGGACCCAGCCCGTCGCGAATGACGACGGCCAACCGCCCGAAAACTACCGGCCACTGAGGGTCGTACTCGACGATCTGCACCGGCTGGGACATACGGAAACCTTCCTAAACGGTGTCGCCGACCCACTCCGCAGCGAATTCCGCTTCCTTGCAAAGCCCTTGCACCAATTGACTCTCTGTAGTCTACTCCTCCGGAGCCGGCCACCGCCCCGCCCCCGTCGGCCCGCCCGCGCCGATTCCCCGGGAAAACGGCGGGCATCGTTTCCGGGGAACACTCCCGGGCAGAAATACCCCCTGTTCCCGCGCAGACCGCTTCACGAAGGATTCGGAGGAGCATGGTGCAGGCAGAACGCATCGCGGTGGTGGGCGGCGGGATATTCGGTGCGACCACGGCGGTGGAGTTGGCCCGCACGGGATATTCCGTGGTGCTCTTCGAGCAGTCCCACACCCTGTTGTCGGCGGCGAGCAGCGCCAACCAGCGCCGGCTGCACCGCGGTTACCACTACCCACGAGGGATGGACACGGTTGCCGCGGTGATGCGGGCCTTCGGCGCCTTCAAGACCGAGTACGGTGCGGCCATCCACAACAGATCCGCACACTACGTCGCCATCGCCAAGCGGAACAGCCTGGTGACCGCGGAGCGCTATCTCGCCTTCTGCGACAGCGTCGGGCTGCCGTACCGCGAGGAGTACCCGCCGTTCCTCCGCAGGCGCTCGGTCGAACTGTCGGTGCGCATCGCAGAGGCCCACATCGACATCAACGAACTGCGCCGACTGTGCTCGGCCAGACTGGCCGCCGCGGGCGTCGAGGTGCGGCTGGGAACCCGGGCGGACCGGCGCACGCTGCGGGAGTTCGACCAAGTGGTGCTGGCCACCTACTCCTCGATCAACGCCCTACACCCCGGACCCGTTTCCGCCCTGCCGGAGTACCAGTTCGAGGTCTGCGAGAAGCCACTGGTCGCACTCCCGCCCATGTACCTGGGCCACAGCCTGGTCATCATGGACGGCCCCTTCATGTGCCTGGACCAGGTCGCCGGCACCCGCCGCTTCTTGTTGGGCAACGTCGACCACGCCATCCACGCGACGACGGTCGGACCCTACCCACTCATACCCGGCCCACTCATGCAGTACGTGAACGCGGGACTGGTCCACCGACCCCAGGTGACCCGCTTCCCCGACTTCCAACGCTTCGCCCGCTGCTTCGTGACCGGCTTCACCGAAGCGACCCACCTGGGCTCGTACTTCACGATACGGGCCGTCCTGCCCCACGTGGAGACCACCGACGACCGCCCGACACTGGTACGACGCCTCGACGAACGCACCGTCGCACTGTTCGGCGGAAAGATCGCCACCTGCGTGGCCTCCGCCCGCCAAGTGACCGGACTGCTGCACGAGGGCGGCTGGCAACCGTTAGCCGTGTCCGGCGAATCGTGAGATCGGAGGCCCCTGGATGGCGTGTTGGCCGAACAACTCAGGCGTTCAGGCGCACTTCAACGTTGCGAGTCATGAAGAGATTCCGTTCGTAGCTCTCGGTCTGCGACTTCAAGCCCCACGGATGCCTGGCGGATGCTGTCACGACGGCCGGGAGGGTTCCACTTCGGCTTGCTTGATTCTGTCGGGGATCTTGGGGTGGTCAAGGTCAACTGCTGAGGTTTCGCCAGGACTTCGACCTGGCCGTGAGCACGTGTTGCAGGTGGGTTTTCCGCTGTCCTCGGTAGCGGCAGTGACGCATGCCGTGTCCGTGGGCGAACTCGTTGATGGGGCCCTCCACATCGGAGACCGCGACGCGCCAGGCGAGTATGGATGCCGGGCAACTCCTGGGCGTCGTTCGTGGCGGCTGAGGGGGCGGGTCGCTTCTTCCACCGCGGCGCGGACCGCCTCGGTGACCAACTCCAGCCGGGTCACGTCGCGTACCGCGGCCAGAACGTGGGTGGAGTAGGTGCGCCGCGTGGTCCGCTCGCGTACGAGTCCGGCCTCCTTCAGGCGGGTCAGCGCCAAGTCCAGGAGGCGGTCGGCGCGACCGTCGTGGGTGAGGCGCTCGCGGAAGTCGGCCAGCACACTGTGATGGAAGCCGGGATCGTCCAGCTCCATGGCCAGGGAGTACGTGAAATCGATGCGACAGCGGACCACTTCGGCAACCTGACGGCCCGACAGACCACGTATCAACTGCATCGGGGGCTGTTCCGGAGCGACGGCCCGCCAGCCGTCGGTGTCAACGGCTGGCGGCCGGGCCGTGGTTCACCGGACGTTCACCCGTGCTCCCAGTTCGGAACGGCGGCGGATGTTGAGCTTGCGGTAGATGCGCGTGAGGTGTTGTTCGACGGTGCTGGCGGTGACGTACAGCGCGTCGGCGATCTCCCGGTTGGTGTACCCCTCGGCGGCCAGGCTGGCGACCTTTCCCTCGGCGAGGGTCAGCGCCGGTCCCCCGGCGGTCCAGGGGGCTTCGGCGGCGGCGCTCTTGTCCTGCGCGACGGGGGTCCGGGGGGCCTGCTGTGCGGGGGCCGGCGGACGGACCGTGGGGGCGGGCGAGGGGGCCGGGATCTGCCGTGTGGCGGGGGTCCGGATCTCCTCCAGGGCGCGGACGCCGCCGCACTCCCGGGCGAGCCGTTCGGCCCGGCGCAGCGTTCTGCGGCCGTAGTTGAGGTCGCCGGTGAGCTGGTAGGTCTGCGTCAACGCCCCGAGCGTGCGGGCCAGTTCGAGCGGGTCGCCGCACCGTTCGAGCACCACGGCCGACTCCCGGAGTCCCGCCGCGCGCCGTCCCACCGGTGAGGCCATGGCCCGCAGGCGGAGGGCGATGCCGCGGGTGCGGGCGTTGGGGGCCGGGAAGAGGTCCAGGTGTTCGTCGATCCGGACCCGTGCCTCCTCGCGTTCGCCGAGGCGCAGCAGGGTCTCGGCGAGGTCCAGGCGCCAGGGCACCAGGCCCGGCAGTTCGGTCTTCCAGGACTGGAGGATGTCCCCGCAGCTGCGGAAGTCGTCGAGGGCCGCCCGCAGGCCACCGGTGGCCAGGTGGTGCCGGCCCCTGGCGCGCAGGTGGACCAGTCCGTAGGGGCTACGGGCGAAGAACGCCGGCATGGGGCGGGAGAGTTCCTCCTCGACCTCGTGGTGCCGGCCCTGTTCGGTCATGGCCAGGAGTTTCAGGCCGCGCGGGAGTCCGAGCAGGATGCCCCACTTCGGGGCGTCGAGGAGTTCCAGCGCGGATTCCACCGAGCGCACCGTGCCGGCGGGGTCGCCGCGCCACAGGTCGACGACGCCCCTCGCCACCGACAGCATCGCGGTCCACAGCGCGGGCACCGGTGCGCCGCCGGCCTCCGCCGCGGCCTGGACGGACCGGAGTCCGTCGGCGTCCAGCCGTTCCGCGGCCAGCAGCGAGAACAGGGCGACCTGCGCCGCTTCGAGGTCGGTGTGGTCGGGTCGGGCGCGTTGCAGGATCTCCTCGGCGCGGCGCGTCACGGGCTCCTGCTCGCCGCCGGTGAGCAGTCCGGGCAGTTCGCTGGCGCTCGGCAGCCACGGGTACCCGCCGATGATCATCTCCGGGCTCAGCTGGCACCCGTCGCAGCACTCGGCGTGCGGCATGCCGGGGAAGACATGGCGGAGCCAGAAGTCGGTGAGGGCGAATTCGATGTGGGTCTCGGGGTCGCTCGGGCGGCCGGCCCTGGCCATCGTGAACACCTCGTCGGCCTCGTCGGCGCGGCCCTGCCAGGCCAGGCGTCGGGACAGCCGGGAGAGCCACCGCCCGGACAGGCTGCCCTCGCGGGCGCTGTCCACCAGGGAGTTCAGGCGCCGGGAGACCAGGGCCGGGTCCACCCACCAGGTGATGTCCAGCAGTTTGGCGTGCACCTCGACCCGGGTGTGGTGGTCGGTGCAGCCGTCGGAGGCGAGTTTGAGCAGGGCGATGGCGTGTTGGTAGTCGTAGCGCCGGGTCGCCTGGTCCGCGGCCTCGCACAGGATGCCCACCGCCCAGGGCTGCGGTGCGGCGCCGGCCGCGAGCAGGTGTGGGGCGATGTGCTCGGCCGGTGCGCCGTCCTCGTAGAGCACCTCGGCGGTGCGCAGCCGCAACCGGCGCGCCGCCTCGTGGTCCATGGCCCCGGTCAGCACGCCGCGGACGCGGGGGTGCAGCACCAGTCCGGGTGCCAGCACGCCGCTGGCGGTCAACTCGTCCAGTACACGATGCAGTTCGCGGGGCGCCAACTCGGCAACGCGGGCCAGTCGTTCCTGGTTGCAGAACGGGCCCAGGACGGCCACGGCTTCCAAGACGTCGGCGGTGATCGGGCAGTCGGCGGGGCGCAGGCGGGTCAGGACGGTGCACGTGAACGAGGGGCCGTAGACCGGTTCGTCCCGGTCCTCTTCGCCCGCGGCCACGACGTCGTCCAGCAGGGCCTGGAGGAGCAGCGGGTTTCCGCCCGTCACGGCGAGCAGTTCGTCGACGAGGACGGCCGGGGGTTCGCGGTCGAGCCGGCTGCGGAGCAGTGCGACCACTCCCCCGCGGGTCAGCGGGCCGAGGGTGAACGCGCGCCGGCGGGAGCGGGGGAAGAGGGGGACGCCGGGTCGGGAGTCGTGGGGGTCGGTGGCCCGTCGGGAGTCGGAGACCAGCACGTACAGCGGTGCGGAGTCGAGGTGTCGGGCCAGTTCGCGCAGGAGCTTGGTGGAGTCCGGGCCGGCGAGAGGGGCGTTGTCCACGACGAGCAGCAGCGGTTCGGCCGAGGCCAGGGCGAGGAGGTGTTCGGCGAGGGCGGTGGGGGTCGTCGGCGGCTCGGTGGCCGTGGTGTCGCGCAGCGCGTCCCGCACCGCGCCCACCACGTCGACCACGGCCGGCCCTTCGGGTTCGGGGCCGCCAACGGACAGCACGCGGAGGCCCCGTGTCCTGGCGTGTGCCGAAGCCGCTTCGAGCAGGGCGGTCTTGCCGCAGCCGACCGGTGCGCTGACGGCGAAGAACGCTCCTCGCCGTGCCGAGTTCCGGCCCATGCGGTCAGCAAGCTCGCTCAACTGCGCGTCCCGCTCGACTAAGTACATTCCGCCTCCTGCGATGGGCTTGGCCCAGTTCCCGTACGGCTCGGATGTGCTCCGTGCGGAAGTCGCATCCGGGGCGACCACGTTGTCGTCAGAACCCGAACTCTTCGACCCGTCGGGGGTCGCGGCGTGTGCGGGTGCAACGCCATTGCCCGGGCGACTTCCGTTCGGGGCCGAGCAACTCATGACGGCATCCGACCACAGCCCGCCCGGCTCCCTCAAGATCAACCAGGCGCTCGCGGGCGACACTAGTCGCCCCTCCAGTCATCCCTACAGTCATTGCTACAGTCACGAACTATCCGAGGCATCGACCACGCATCGCGACGGGGACACCCCACTCACGGCCACTATCAAGCCACTCAACGGTGCTTTTCGGCCGGCTACTTGACTAAGGTTCCCGCATTGGTCAGACGCTCACAACCCGTTTCGTAAAAGCAATGCCAGACGGCGGAAATGCGCACGTCACAAAGGAGCCAACTCCGGAGCGGGGCGTGTCACAGGGGGACGATGGTGCGGGTGGGGCGGGGTCGCTTTACAATTGCGCCATCCGCGGGAAAGCGCGCGTGCGCGGCGAATTGGCCGGGCGGTGGGGTGCCCGCGATGCCGCCCAGGTCGTGCCATACCCGTGCTCACGGCAGCGCCGGTTCCCTCGGCCGTTCTCGGGTAACTCCCGCAATGTTCTGGCGAACGCCTCCCGCCTTCTCCCCCCGCACGCGCCCGCTGCGCGCCGCTCATTCAATGTTCGACCAGAGCTCGCCCTCCACCCCTAACCCTCCCCAAACACCCCCCTAACCTGCCGAGGAAAAGGGGCAGCTCATGCACCCCGAGCGGCGAGATCGAGAGCGGGTCACCCGGCGCCAGCGAAATCCGGCGATCAACTTTGCGCTCACGGCAGCGAACGCCCCCGCCCCGGTCGCGTGTCAATCCCACACCGCCGCGACTCGCCGGCGAACTGGAGGACGACCGTCCGCACTCTCTCCAACGCCTGCCAGCACTCCAGCCATTGGCAGGGTCTCCGCACGCCCCAAGCCGTCGCCCGCCGTGTGACCACGGCGCCGAAGCGCCCCTAGCATCGGATGGCATGCGTCGAACGCGGCAACTCAAGGTGGGATTGCGCGTGCGGGACCTGGACGCGTCCTGCGGGCTCTACCGGAAGCTCGGCTTCAAGCAAGTCCCCCACACCTCCTACCCAGGCATCCGTTACCTGACCTTCGGCCACACCTGGTTGATCCTGTCCGGCCTGTTCATCCACAGCGACCACACCGCCGTTCGTGACCAAGCGGCCAGAACGGGTCCGCTCGGCAACGGCCTCGTCCTGACCGTGCCCACCAGGAACCTCCAAGCCCTCCACGCACTCTGGTGTGCTGAAGGGCTGCCGGTAACACTGGAGCCGGCGGACGCCCCATGGGGCCGCATCTTCATGGGCCTGGACCCCGACGGCTACGAGTTGCTGTTCGAGCAGTCCCCAAGCCGTTGACGGTCAGGGTCGACTCCTACGACGGCGCCCTCGGCATCAAGACCGGTACCACCACCCCGGCGGGCGACCGCGGAGCGTGCGACCACCCCCACGGTGGCCGCACGCCCCGCGTCAGACTGCCTCTCAGCCCTTGCCGAGCGCGTCCGTGAACGCATACGGCGACTGCGAGACCCCGCTACACACCGGCGAGGACGCCGGCTTCGCGCCCCGCGCGGCCTCCGGGCCCGCCTTGGCCGACACCGCAGACGGAGCCGGCGTCCTCGACGCACCCGACGCCTTCTTCGCGGCCGCGGTACATGCCTGGTCGCGGCTCACGGACCAGTAGGACATCCGCCCGACCCCGTTGCTCGCCGCCCAACTCGCCACTGACGCGGCGTTGGCCAGGCTGAAGGTGGAGCCGTCGTCGTTCACGCCGATCATCGGCGTGATGCCGAGGTTGGCGTAGGTGTAACTGGAGTCCACGGACTTCATCTGCGCCAGGGTGGCCTTGCCCGCGCTGATCGCGGCCGCGCCCATGTCCGCGCCGGTGCCCTGCCCGTAGTCCATCGTCATGACGTTGACGTTGTCCAGCTTCACGCCGGCCGCCTTGGCGGCCTTCAGCACGTTGACGCCGTCGCCCGTCAGCCCGTTGGGCAACACCGGCAGCGTCACCGAGGCGGTCAGCCCGGAGTTCTTCGCCTTCAGGTCCTTGATGGCGGTCATCTGCCGGGCCACGCCCGCGGTGTCGGCCACGGACGCACCCTCGATGTCGAAGTCCAGGGAGTGGGTGCCGTAGGCGGTGATCTCCTTCTGGTAGCCCTCGTCGATCTCGCCCTGGTCGGTGCAGGTGAACGCCAGCGGCGCACCGCCCGCTCCCCCGGAGGAAATGATCACGCTGGCGCCCTCGCTCTTGGCCTTGGCGATCACCGGGTCGACGTTCGGGTCACTGCCGACGGGGAGCGTGTCACCCCAGACGTTGTTGCAACCGGAGCCGATGGTGAAGGCGGCGGTGTAGGTCTTCACGCCATGGCCCGTGATGGCTCCATCGAGCTTGCCCACACCGGAGTTGCTCATGTCCACGTACGGGGCGAACTGCCCCGCCGCGTCGAGGCGGGCGGCCGGTCGGAGCGCCTGCGGATGCGCGACGCTCGCGCTGGCGGCGGTGATTCCTACGGCGGACATGGTGCCGGCGACGGCCGCGGCCAGGGCAATGCGGGTCGACTTCCTCATCAGTGTCCGGTCCTTCCGTGGGGGGAGGGGAAGAGCATGACCGTTCACCGACAACATTTGGACTAGACCAAGGCCGCCGTCAAGAGCCCCGCAGGCCCCAACCGCCCCGTCTTTGAACCTTCTTGGGCCACTCCTGAAGCCCCGCTTGCCATCCCCGGCGGTTTCCCGTGGGGCCTGAAGGAGAGGTGCTCTCCCCCCGGCCGGTCGATCCCATGTCATCTCACCTCATCCCGCCTCGTCACGTTTCATCACGCCTCGCCTCCGCCTGAACGCACCGTCAACTCGCCTCTGCCTCGACCGTTTCCGCGGTGATGTGGTGGGGGACCGCGTGGCGGACGGCGTGCCATGCCTGGTGTATGTGGCGGTCTTGGGTGCGGGTGCCTCCGGCGGCCAGGCGGAGGAAGAAGACGCCGTGGTGTTCGGAGTGGGTGAGGAAGGTGGTGCCGTCGGCGTTGACGGTGTGGAGGAGGTTGCGGTTGTCGGCTTCGGAGCCGTTGAGGCGGAAGGTCACCAGGCCCAGGGTGGGTGGGGCGAGCAGGGTGAAGCGGCCGTCGGTGCGGAGCAGTTCGGCGAAGAGTCGGGCGTGGCGTACGCCGGTGCGGATGTGGGTGCGCAGCCCCTCCGTTCCGTACCAGCGGACCACGGACCAGAGTTTCAGGGCGCGGAAGCGGCGGCCCAGGGGGATCTGCCAGTGTCGGTAGTCGGTCACCCGGCCCGACTCGGAGGCGGCGTTGCGTAGGTATTCGGGGAGCACGCTCAGGGCGCCGACGAGGGCGTCGGGGTCGGTCACCCACAGCAGGTCGCAGTCGAAGTTGGTCAGCAGCCACTTGTGCGGGTTGGTGCAGTAGGAATCCGCGTGGTGCACGCCGTCGTTGACCCAGCGCAGTTCGTCGCAGACCGCGGCCACGCCGGCGTAGGCGGCGTCGACGTGGAGCCAGACCCCGTGCCTGCGGCAGATCGGGCCGATGGCGTCGAGGGGGTCGAAGGAGAGGTGGGAGGTGGTGCCGCGGGTGGCGACCACCATGAGGGGGGTGAGGCCGGCGGCCAGGTCGGCCCGGATGCGGGATTCGAGGTCGGCGTGGTCCATGGCGCCGTCTGCGTCGGTGGCCACTTCGCAGACGGCGCGCAGTCCCAGTCCGGCGATGACGGCTGCCTTGGCGGCCGCGGAGTGTGTCTGGCGGGTCAGATAGACACGGTAGCGGCGTTCGCTGGTGCCGTTTTCGCGAGTGCGGCCCGCGCTCGTGCGGTGCAGTGCGGTGAGCAGCGCGACCAGTACGGCGCTCGAGGCGGTGTCTTGGATGACGCCCTTGCCGCGGAAGTTGTCGGGCAGTCCGAGCAGGTGCACGAACCAGTCCAGCATCTGCTGTTCGACCTCGGTGCAGGCGGGGCTGGTGCTCCAGTTCATGCCTTGGACGCCCAGGCCGGCGGAGAGCAGTTCGGCCAGGACGGCGGGGCCGGAGGCGTTGGCGGGGAAGTAGCCGAAGAATCGGGGGTGTTGCCAGTGCATCAGGCCCGGGAGCACGATCCGTTCGAGGTCGGCGAGGAGGGCCGGGAAGTCCTCGCCGTGCTCGGGCGGGGTGGCCGGGAGTTGGGCGCGGATGCTGCCCGGTTCGACGGGTGGGGCGACCGGTAGGTCCTCCAGGTGTTGCCAGTAGTCGGCGATCCAGTCGATGGTCTGGTGGCCCAGGGCGCGGAAGGTGTCGTGGTCCATGTGCGGGGTGCGGGGGGACTGCGCGTCGGTGGGCTTCATAGCAGCGGCTCCTTGAGATGGCGGGCGAGGTAGCGGATGCCGTCGGTGCCGCCGGTGCCTGGCACATCGCCGATGGTCTTCTTCGCGACGCCGAGGTGGGTGCGTTTCCACCGCGCCCACTGGTCGTTGACCGCGTCGACGGCCAGGCGTAGGCCCTCGGCGGCGGCCTGGTCGTGCGTTTCCAGGCGGCCGGTGACGCGGGCGAGTGCGGTGGCGAGGGAGGGGGTGTGGGGCGGGGCCGTCTCCGGGCCGACCGCGGCGAGGGGTTCGGGGCGGAGGGCGGCCTCGCCGCGGCAGCGTCGCTCCAGGCGCGCGAAGCCGGGTGACTGGAGTGCGCCGGTGCCTGTGGTGGCCGCGCGGATCGCGGCGAACTGGTCGGGGTCGATGATGGCGACCAGGCGGAAGACGTGCTGGGCACGGGCGAGATGGGCAGCGGTGGCGTGCAGCGACGCGGTCAGCGCGGCGCTGTCGGGGTTGGTGGCCAGGGCCTGTTGGTGGGCCTGTGCGGTGTGGAACGCGGCCTGTTCGGCGAGGAGTTCCATGATCTGCACGCTACGGAGGAACAGGGGTTCGTCCGGTTGCGCCGTCGCCACCGGGAGGGACGACTCCACCAGCAGCTCCAGCGGTCCCGGGAGTCCGGCACCGCCTGCGGACAGCAGTCGGTTGCAGCGGTGCATGGCCTCGGCGATACCGGTGTGCCGGGGCTTGGTGTCGGCGTCGGCCCAGCCGTGGTGTGCGTGCAGGTGGCGCGCGAGGTGGCTGGCTGCGGTGGAGCGGAAGCGGCGTTCGCCGAGGCGTTCCTCGCGGGCGGCCCGTCGCAGTTCGTGCCGGACCAGGTCCGCGGTGAGCAGTGCGGACAGTCGCGCGGCGCGTCGAGCAAAGTCGCCCAGGCGGCACCATTGGCCGAACAGCGCGGTCATGGTGTAGGCGCCGTAGGAGGGCGCGTTGCGCAGGGAGCTGGTCAGGCAGGTCAGCCAGGCCGCGGTCGCCCATTCCAGGGTGCCTGGTTCGAGGGGGCGACTGCGGGCCCAGTCCCAGGCATCGAGGAGTCGGGTCTGAAGCCCGCCGGGCAGTGCCGCGGTGCCGTGGGCCCGTATGACGCGGGTGACCGGGCGGTGCGGGAACGGTCCGGGTGGGCCCTTGCGGATGCGCTGGAGCCAGGCGTCAACTGCCCGTTCCGCGTGGTCTGTCGGGGTCGTCATCGATGGGGTTTCTCCATACGGGGAACATGGGTGGTCCGTCGGGGAGGTGCAGCGTCCGGGTGTGTCGGAATCCGTGCCGGAGCATCAGTCGTGCGCCGCGCCAGGTGCTGGCCTCGGCGTAGGCGCCGACGCGGTCGCGGTCGGCCAGCGCGGTGAGGCGGGAGAGCATCCGTCCGCCCAGACCGGACTCCTGGTGGGCGCTGCGCACGCCGTAGAACAGCAGGTAGTAGTGCGGGGCGTGCGGATGGTGTGCGTCCAGGCGGTTGCGCATCTCGCCCTCCCGGCCGGGGGCGGGGTCGTCGGGGAGTTGGGCGTGCGGGGGCAGGGCGAGCATCGCCGCGGTGCCGGGCGACAGTTCGACGATCCCGCCGGCCGCGTGGACGCGGCCGGCGACGCCCGAGAAGAAGCGGGTGAGGGCTGCCGTTCCGTCCGGGAAGACCCACTGGGTCGGCGGATCGGCGGCGAACGCCTCGGCGAGGGTGGCGGCGACATCGGGGAGGTCGCGGGCCGTGGCGGGCCGGAAGGCGGTCATGTGCGACGGTAGAGCCGGCCCTCGGACCAGATGGCGGGTACCCGTCCCCAGGCCGCGGCCGAGGCGACGTCGGGGAAGAAGCCGCGGCCCTTGTGGTTGGCGCTGGTGTTGCAGAGCAGTGGGATGCCCGAGAGCTTCTCGTAGGCGGTCAACAGTGCGTGTACGAACGGTGATTGGCGACTATTGACGGTCTGGAGGCGGGCGGTGCCGTCGAGGTGTACGACGGCGGGGACCTTGGCCTCCCAACCGACCCGGGTGTCGTGGTCGAAGAGCATATGGGGGTCTGGGGTGCCGGGGGCGAACAGTTCCGGCGCCCGGTGTTCCAGGCATACCGGGGCGACCGGTCGGTAGTCCTCGCGGTCCTTGATGCGGTTGAGGTGTTCCTTCATGCCGGCGTCGGTGGCCGGGGCGAAGATGCTGCGGTGGCCCAGGGCGCGCGGGCCCAGTTCGGCCCGACCGGTGAGCACCACGACGGGCGCGCCGGTGTCGTGCAGTTCGCGGGCAAGTCCGTTGATGTCGCAGGCGGTTGAGGTCCATCCCGGCGGGTCGTCCAGCGCCGGCCGCAGGCGGGGGCCCTGGTAGACCGACCATTCGAGGACGGGCCGGCCGCTGGTCCGGGCCCACTCCGTGGCGGCGGCTCCCAGGGCGGCCCCGGAGTCGTTGGGGAACGGTGGCACCCACACCTCCTCGAACAGGCCGGCGGAGCGCAGCAGGTTGTTCCACTTGATGTTCAGCGCGCAGCCGCCGGCCAGGCACAGGCGGGGCGGCAGGTCGCGGTCGCGCACGGCGGCGCCGAGGGCGGCGTGCAGTCGACGGCCCACATAGCCCTGGAAGGTGGCGATGAGGTCCGCGTCCGTGGCGTCGGGCCAGGCGGATGCGGCGTCGCCCTTGAGCGCGCGGGCGAGGTCGTCGCCCATCGTGAACGACAGTTCCATGGCGTCGAGTTGCTCGGTGAGGAAGGTGTCGAAGCCCGGGTTGTCCGTGCCGAGGGCGGCGTACGCCATGGCCTTGCCGGCCACGTCGAGGTTACGGGGCATCAACTGCTGGTCATCCGTGGTCGGTTGGGGGGCGCCGCGGAACGGCGGCAGGGCGGCGCAGAAGTCCGCGAAGATGCTGCCGTACAGGGGGAACAGCTCCCCCAGGCGCGTGACGCGGAGGGGTTGGGGTTGGACCCGGTACAGGACGGGGGTCATGCCGCCGTCCCACACCAGGACCAGGGCGTCCTGGCCGCGCCGGGCGAACGGGCTGGTGGCGTAGGAGCCCATCAGGTGTTGGGTGCTGTGGTGGTAGCCGCTGTAGGCGTGCCTGGCGGAACCGAGCGGAAGCCCGATGAAGTCGTGCCGGGCCAGTACGTCGGCGCCGGGCACGTCCTGGTAGGCGGCCACCGGCAGCACCACGGGGCGCCCCTGGTGGGAGACGTGCAGCAACGGGTTCCGCTGGTCCTGGCCCGCTGGGGCGAACCAGCCGTCCACCACGAACCGGTCGATGTCGCCGAGGGCCACGCCTTCCCTGGCGAGCACGTCCTCGGCCCGCTCCAGTCGGTCCAGCGGTTGGAAGCGCCGGCTGTTGTCCACCTTCTCCATTTCCACGGAGAAGCGGAGCCTGCCGTCTTCGACGACGGCCAGGCCGCCGTCGTGGGTGAGTTTCAGTCCGCAGATCAGCATGTCCCTAGCCTTCGCCCCGGGTCAGGACCCAGGTCTCGTAGTGGGTGGTGTCGGTGGTGGGGCGCTCGGTGTAGTTGTCGAACACCTCTGCCCTGACGAAGCCCGCGGTGCGTGCCTGGGCGCGGACGGTGTCGTGGTCGAACGCGTACAACCGGTGCACCTCGCGGGTGCCGGCGTAGCTGTCCACCGCACCGTGGCGGGTGAACTGGGTGTAGTGCAGATCGCAGTAGGGGGTGTCCGGTTCGCTGGTGAAGTTCCAGATGAAGGCCAGGTCGTCCTGGTCGGCGGCCCACATGCGGTTGCCCCAGTGCCCCTTGAGCAGGGCGGCGGTCTCGATGTCGAAGACGAACGTCGCGCCGGGCGGCAGCACCTCGGCCACGGAGCGCAAAGTCTCGCCCAACGACCGTGCGTCGGGCTGGTAGTTGAGGGCGGCGGCGGTGCACACCACGGCGTCCGCGGCGGTCGGCAGCCGTGCGGGCAGTTCCAACTGCCGGAAGTCGGCGGCCCGGCCGACCCGGTTCTTGGCCAGCGCGAGCATGGTCTCGGAGCGGTCCAGGGCGGTGACCTCGTAGCCGCGGCCCACCAGTTGTTCGGTCATCAGGCCGGTGCCGCAGCACAGTTCCAACACCCGGTGCACGCGCTGCCCGCGGGCGGCCCAGAGACGTTCGATGAAGTCCGCCATTTTTGCCCGGGGCGACTCTCCCCACTGGGCGATGGCGTAGTCGACGAGCCGGTCGTACACGTCGGCGGTCGCGGCGTAGGGCTCGGGCGTGCCGGCGTCCTCGTGTGGCTGTCCCTGCATCATGTGCGGTGTCCTTTACGTCAGTTGCGGGTGAGGGACCAGGTGTCGTAGAGCGTGGTCGCGTGGGCGGGGGCGTTGGTGTAGTTGTCGAAGACCTCGGCGCGGGCGAAGCCGGCCCGCTCGGCGCTGCGGCGCACCAGCGGGTGGTCCAGGACGTACAGGCGGTGCTTCTCGCTCGTCCGCACATAGGTGGCGCCCTCGCCCGCACCGCGGCGGAGGAACTGGGTGTAGAAGGCGTCGCTGTAGCGCTCGTCGGAGTTGGTGAACTCCCAGATGAAGGCGAAGTCGCCCTGGTCTGCGGCCCATACCCGATGCCCCGCGTGTTCGGTGACCATGTGGCGGGACAGCACGTCGAAGACGAAGACGCCGCCGGGGCGCAGGACCCGGTGCACGGCCCGGAAGATCTCGGTCAGCTCCTCCTCGCCGGCGGTGTAGCTCAGCCCCGAACCGGTGGAGCTCACCGCGTCGACGGACGCCTCGGGCAGCGGGAGTTCGGGCAACTGCGCCTGGATCAGCGGCACTTGCTTGCCGAGGCGCTGACGGGCGAGGGCGAGCATCTGCGGCGACTGGTCGAGCCCGGTGACCGCGTAGCCGGCCCGGGCGAGGTCGTGCAGCACGCTGCCGGTGCCGCAGCACAGGTCCAACACGTCCCGCACGTCGCCGTCGCGCCGCGCCCACTGCTCGCGCAGGAACGCGACCCGTTCGGGGACCGGCTTCTCGTGCCAGTTCGCGACGATCCAGTCGTCCAGTCGGTCGTAGATTTCGGCGATGGCCCGGTACATCGGGGCATCCTCGTCGATTGCCATGCGGGGTCCTTTGCTGTCTTAGGTCAGGCGAACGCGGCGGTCAACGCCCGTACCGCGTGCTGCCGTAGGGCGGCGGCGCGGGGAGCCACGCCGTCCAGGTGGAGTGCGCAGTGGACGAGTCCCGGACACCGCACGAGGGTGGTCGGCACGCCGGCGGCGGCCATCCGCGCGGCGTACGCCTCACCCTCGTCGCGCAGCGGGTCGTACTCGACGGTGATGACGGTGGCCGGCGGCAGGCCGGCTAGGTCCGGGGCGAGGGCGGGGGCGGCCCGCCACGGCGCGTCGTCCAACGGGCCTTCGGGGCGGCCCAGGTACGCGCGCCAGCACGCCTCCATCATCGCCGCGGTGTTCTGGTAGCCGGTGGCGAACTCCCGGTACGAGGGGGCGTTCCGCCGCGGGTCCAGCGCCGGATTGATCAGGAGCTGGTGGGCGAGGGGCGTCGCCGAGCCGCGGGCTTCGAGGGCGACGGCGGCGGCGAGGGCCCCTCCCGCGCTGTCCCCGGCGACCGCCAACCTGGCGGGGTCGCACCCGAGCGCGGCGGCATTCTCGTGGGCCCAGGCCGTGATGGCCTGCGCGTCGTGCAGTCCGGCCGGGAAGGGGTGTTCGGGCGCGAGCCGGTAGTCGACGTTGAGCACCGCCACCCCGGCCTCCACCGCCAGGGCCCGCAGCGGCGGATCCATGTAGGCGATGCTGCCGGCCGTCCAACCGCCGCCGTGGAAGTACACGACGAGCGGGAGGAGGGTGCCTGGCCGGGGGTGGTAGAGCCGGTACGGCACCTCGCTCGTGCCGTGTGCGGCCGTGCCGTCGGTCACCTGGGCGACGGCGGGCGGCGGGGCGCAGAAGGCGACCATGCCCTCGACCGCGGCGCGCAGCACATCGGGGGTCATCGGCTCCGGCAGCGGAGTCGCGTTGAGTACGTCGAGGAAGCGTTCTTTGATGCGGGGGTCGAGCACGGGGAGCTGGCCCTTTCCTCGGGAGCCGCAGCGGACGCGCCCTCGGCCTCGTCGTCGAGCCGGCCGAGCCGGCGGAGTCGTCGACGTCAGCGGTGTCAGCGCCGTCAGCGGCGTTGTCCGTAACTGCGGTACTGGGCTGGCGCGTTGGGGGCTAATCCCGCGGTGCCACGCGGGTCAGGAGGTTGCCGGCGATGCGCGGGGTGCACCGCTCCAGGGCGGCTCCTCGGCCGGCCAACGCGCGGAATCCGGTGGGTCGTTGGAGCAGTTCCACCGCCCGCAGCCGGTCGAGGTTGTCGAGCTCACCGATCCGGGCCCGGAGCCCGGGGTCGGCGAAGAGGTCCTCGGGGCACAGCAGTTCGGGCCCCTGGGCCGGGAAGTCGCCTGCGCCGGCCAGGTCCAGGTAGGGGGCGCCGTGCGGCCCGTAGACGCGATCGGCCGCCACCCAGTCGGCCGCCCCGTCCAACAGCCTCGGCAGATCGCCGAACCGCAGGGTGTGCACCACGGGATTGAGATAGGCGTCCGCGTCGAAGACGTCCTGCTCGGCCCGGTCCAGCGCGGTACCGGCCCAGGCACCGGGCATGCCGTAGGCGTCGAGCGAGAGGGAGAGCCCCAGCGCCCTGACGACGTCGAGACCCGTGGCGTCCTCGCGGGCGCCCATCAGACGGACCAGTTCGCGGTCGCGCATGCGCTGCGCCTCACCGATGGCGTTGTACAGCCATACGTGCAGTAACCCGTCGTCGGCCAGGTGGTCGCCGAGCCACTGGAGTCCGGCCCGGGGGTCCGGTAGGTGATGGACGACGCCGTAGCTATAGATGAATTCAAAACGTTCGGACAGTGCGGCGCCCGATATCGCGCCGTCGATGAATTCCACGTTACTGACCCCGTGCCGCCGGGCCAGCCGCTGCGCGATTTCGCGCGAGGCATAACACGGTTCGAGCCCCACAAAGCGCACCTTCGGATATGCGCGCGCCAGCCCGATCAGGGTGTGCCCGGTGCCGCACCCGGCGTCGAGCACCGACCAGCCGTCGGCCAGTCCGCCCTCGATGACCAGGGGAAGCTCGCTCCCCACCACATCGATCAGCGGCCTCTCAACTCCGGGCGAGGGAAAGGGGAAAGTCTCATAAAGGCGACGCGTTGCGCTGGCGGCCATGCCGTCCCTTCCATGAAAGTTCGATGTCACATTCGGCGGGCCCGAGGGGCAACAGCATGCTTCTCCCGTCCCTCGGGGCGCCATGCAGCCCCGTGATCCCTTGGCTTCTTTTGCGCGCCCGCACGGGGCTTTTTGTCGCCACACCAAAGAACGGCAAATCCCTCGCCCGTTCCGACAACATCCGTTCACCGGCCCTGAGTTGACGGAGATTCACATTCATCGGGCACCGGTCCGGCGTGGCCTGAAGTCGTTGCGCCCGCAGACAGGGAAATCCGCAGAACTGGCTGAAGTCGCCTCTTCCCACCCGCGCGGGGACAGGCACCCACCAGGCGCCGCGCGCAAGCCGCCCGCCGGCCGCCGAAAGCCCCGCCCCGCGGGTGACCCTCCGCTCCCACGGGAAGAAGGAAGACGCACCCTGACGCACTCTCTCGGGAGGGTTCATGGTCTCGCGCTTACGACGATGGGCGATGAGCACCCGCGCCGCGTGGCTGCTCGCCTGTGCGCTGGCCTGGCTACTGTGCCGGCCATTCTTCGGGTCCCTGGGCGGGCTCATCGGGATACCCCTGGTCACGCTGGTCTTCAGCCCGCTGGTGGAAACGGCGGGGCAACTGCGGAGGCGCCCGGCAGGGGCCCGGCGACCGCAGTGGCGAGGGCGCCGGCTCCTGCGCCCTGAGAGCCTGGTGTGGCTGCTGTCCGCGGCGGGCCTGGCCGCGCTGGCCGTTCCGTTGCGCCCCGCTCTGCCGCCCCCGTACGGCTGGGTCCTGGTGGGGGCGGTGACGGTGCTCGGGTTGGGTTCGACCGTCGCGCAGGGCCTGGTGTACCGGAGGCGGGCCGGACACTGGGTGCCGGAACTACGCATGCCGGTAAGGCAGTTGGCACTCTGGGCGCTCGTCGTGGCCGGTGTGCTCGGCAGCGTGGCCTGGGCCGTGCGGCACTGGACGTTGCCGTTCGTCCGCGGGGAGTTCCCGCCCGGGGAGCGGGCGTCCCCGGGCGCGGAGCTGCTGGGGCGACTCGACCAGCAGGTGCACACCTCCCTGTTCGGCCCGTCGTTCGCGCGGTGGTACTGGCCGCTGCTGGTCGTGGCGGTGGGCCTGGTGATCGGCGGGGGCAGCGCCGCATTACGGGAGTGGCCGGCGCGCCGGGCCCGGCTCCGCAACCCCTTCGCCGACGCGCCGGAGGACGAGGGCCCACCTCAACTACGGGAAACCGCCCAGGTGTTCCTCAGCTACTCCCGCGCCGACTCCGACTTCGCCGCCCGCTACGTGGCCGCGCTCGCACACCACGTACGGGAGGTGTTGGTGGACTGGCAGGGGATCAAGGCATCGGAGAAGTGGCGGCGGAAGATCTTCGACATGCTGCGCGCCTCCGACGCGGTGATCGTTCTGGTCAGCCGCAACTCGCTGAAGTCCGAGTGGTGTTGGCGCGAATGCCAGGAAGCCATCGCACTGGGCAAGCGCATCCTCCCGGTACTGATCTCCCCCGAGCCGGCGGGCAGCGTCACCACCGCACTCCGCGAGGCGGGCTGGGGGCCACTGACCGACTACCAGCGGCTCACCATGACCGGGGCGGCCGACTTCGACCGCGGGGTGCGGGAGACCCTGGCGTTCGTCGCCCAGGAACATGCCTGGGTGGATCTGCGCACCCGGCTTGCCGACCAGGCCCGTGCCTGGCAGGTGAGCGGATTCAGCGAGGGGCTGTTGTTGCGCCCGCACGAGGTGCGGATCGCCGAGGCGTGGCGCGCGCACACCCCCGACATCCCCGGCTTCCGGGCCCAACCCACCACCGAACAGCACGAGTTCATCGACCGAAGCCGCAGCGCGGTCCGGCTCCGCGCCCGCCGGTGGTGGCTGATCACCGTGGCGATGGTGACGGCCCTCGCCGGACTGACCGCGCTGGTACTGACCGGCCAGGCGGACGCCGAACAGCAGCGCAGGACCGCCCTCTCCCAGCGGCTGGCCACCGCGGCGGACGCGCCGCCCTACCCCGGGCTCATCGGCTCCTCGCTGCTGGCCGCGGCCTCCTACGCGCAGGCGGACACCTACGAGGCCGCAACGCGATGGCCACCCAACTGATGCGGATCAACCAGGCCGTCACCCTCCTGGCAACCGGCACTGAGCGTCAGCCGAACATGGCCTTCAGCCAGCGCGGCCGGATCTTCGCCGTGACGCTCACCGGCGGCACGACCCTCGTCTGGGACGCCACGACCTGGTGGCCGCGCGGAACCCTGCCCGGCACGCTGCCGTCCGATGCCCGCCGCGGCCTCAGCGCGGACGGGCGACGGATCGTGGTGGGCCGGGCAGACCGGATCGAGGTCCGCGACACCGCCTCGCTCCGCGTGGTGGACGCCTTCCACACCGCCGCGCGCCCGTCCGCCTCCGGTACGTGGTCCGGCGGTCTGTCCGGGGACGGCAACCAGGTGGTGGCCGCCGCTGCCGGCTCACCGACCACCCTCCTGCGCGACGTAACCCACCACCGCGACCTTGCCCACTACCCCTGCACCGACCCCGCCCCCAGTCCGCGCGGCACCCGGGTGTGGTGCAACGACCCGGACGCGGGCACCCTGCGCCAGGCAACCGGCCGCCCCCTGGGCGCCCGCGTCACCCGCGAGGCCACCACGCAACCCGACGACAGTGCGCTGTACGGCTGGACCGCCGCTGACGAACCGGTCGTCAGGGACCACCGCATCGCCAAGGTCCTCGACCCGGTCAAGCACGACGCCTGGGTACCGGATCCCGAGATGACACCGAACGCGGTCTCGGACGACGGGCGCCGCGCAGTACTGGAAACCGCCGGAACGGGTCCCACCCGTACAGAGGTCTGGGACCTCACGTCCCACCGCAGGCTCGGCCCGGTCAACTTCGAGAAGCTGCGCAAAGCCGGACTGTTCAAGGTCTACACCAACACGGAAGGGGACAGCCGGCTCCCCGACCTGGTCACCGGCCCGCCACAGTACGGCATGTGGTTGGCGGCGCTCGGCACGGTCCTGCCCAGGGCCGAAGCCGGCGTGCTGCACAGTCCCGACGGCCGTCGCGTGGCAACCGTCAACGACCGGGGCGAGCTGATGGGTTGGCGCCTGGACGGCCACGGCCGGATCGTCTCGCACCTGCCCGCCCCCGTCACCACCGTCGCGGCCAACGCCCTGAGCCCCGACGGCCGCACCCTCGCCGTCGTCCACGGCACCACCCTCACCCTCATCGACAGTGCCAACGGGCGACGGCGCCACGCCATGCCCCTCCACGGCACCGGCTGGGCCGTCGCCTACAGCCCCGACGGTTCCCGCGTCGCCGTCGCGCGGACCGTCGGCACCGGAGAGCAGCTCATCTCGGGCGAGATGCGGCAGAGCTACGCCGACCTCTTCGACACCACGACCGGGCGCCGCATGGCCACCCTCCGCAGTACCGTCCGCCCCAACCCCGGGGAGGCCGCCAGCGGACTGGCCTTCTCTCCCGACGGGCGGCAGCTCTACCTCGCCCTCTCCCAGGAGGCCACGGTGGAACGCTGGCGCCTGTCCGACGGCCGCAGCATCCGCACCTACGGTTCGCTGCGGCAGAACGGCCATCTGGACTCCATGGCGCTCAGCCCCGACGGCAAGACCCTGGCCACCGCGGACCGCCAGGCACGCATCCACTTCTGGAACACCGCGACCGGCAGACAACAACAGCCCACGAAATCCGGCCTGTTCGTCACATACTCCCCCGACGGCCAGACCCTCGCCACCGTGTCCTCCAACGCCGCGGTGCAACTCTGGGACGCCCACACCGGCGCCCGTCGCACCCCCGCCTTCGCCGTCGCCGACCCCGACGAGACGGCCGTGCAGGCCATCACCCTCGCCCCGGACGGCCGCCATCTCCTCGTCGTCACGCACCCGCAGGGCGACTTCAACATCGGCAGCCTCTGGCTGTGGGACCTGCACCAACGCAAGCAAGTAGGGCCGCGGTTGGCGGCACTGGGCGGCCACGCCCAACCCCAAATCACCCCCACCGGCACCCGGGCCATCCTCGCCGGCGCGCACACGCTCGTCTCCGTGGACCTCGACCCCACCAACTGGCAGAAATCACTCTGCCGCTTCGCCAACCGCCGCCTCACCACAACCGAATGGCGAACAACGGCCCCCAACGAACGCTACCCGGCCTCGTGCAGCACACCGTGACGGTGGGCGGAACCACGCGGGAGCGACGGCCCCTCCTGACCGATGCCGACGGCCCCCATGCCACGGGCGAGACACCCGGGCCCAGGCACACACCCGGCCCCAGGCGCCCGCGCCTGCCGGTCGATCACCAACCGACCTCCCCCACGGCGCAAAACGCATCGTGACAGGGCCGTGACGTGCCGCTCCGGCGCGGCTTACCGTCAGCAGCATGGCTACTTCGATCCCCACCTCCGCGCCCACCGCAACCGCAACCGCCGAGTCCTTTTGGGCGGATGCCGATCGTCATCTCGTGCGCTACGGCGGCGCGTTCACCCGCGAGATCATCGACCGCGCCGCCGGGAGTTTCCTCTACACCGCGGACGGCCGGAAAATCCTGGACTTCACCTCCGGCCAGATGAGCGCGATCCTCGGCCACTCCCACCCGAGGATCGTCGAGACCGTCCAACGCCAGATAGCCACCCTCGACCACCTCTACAGCGGCATGCTCAGCCGCCCGGTGGTCGACCTCGCCAGGCGGCTGGCCGGCACGCTGCCGGCCCCGCTGGACAAGGCACTGCTGCTGACGACCGGCGCCGAGTCCAACGAGGCGGCCCTCCGGATGGCCAAGTTGGTCACCGGCCGGCACGAGGTCGTCTCGTTCGCGCGGTCCTGGCACGGCATGACGCAGGCCGCCGCATCCGCCACCTACAGCACGGGCCGCAAGGGCTACGGCCCGACCGCGCCAGGCAACTTCGCCATCCCGGTGCCGAACGCGTACCGCCCCGACTTCACCACGCCCGACGGCACACTGGACTGGCGCCGCCAACTGGACTTCGCCTTCGACCTGATCGACGCGCAGTCGACCGGCAGCCTGGCCGCGTGCCTGGTCGAACCGATCCTCAGCTCGGGCGGCATCATCGAGCCACCGGAGGGGTACTTCGCGGCACTCAAGGAAAAGTGCCGGCAACGCGGCATGTTGCTGATCTTCGACGAGGCCCAGACCGGCCTGTGCCGCACCGGCACCTGGTACGCGTTCGAGCGTGACGGTGTCGTCCCCGACATCCTCACGGTGTCCAAGACGCTCGGCGCCGGGCTGCCCCTCGCAGCCGTGATCACCAGCGCCGAGATCGAGCAGGAAGCACATGACCGCGGGTTCCTGTTCTTCACCACGCACGTCGCCGACCCGCTGGTGGCGGCGGTCGGCAACGCCGTCCTCGACGTCCTGATCGACGACGAACTCGACGAACGGGCACGCTCGCTCGGCGCGTTCCTCCGCCACGGCCTCACGGAGATCGCCGAACGACACACCGTCGTCGGCGACATCCGCGGCCGGGGCCTGCTGGCCGGCATCGAACTCGTCGTGGACCGGGAGACGAAGCAGAGCTGGGACGAACTGGGTGCTCAGGTCACTCAGCGCTGCCTCGAACTCGGCCTGCACATGAACATCGTCCAACTACCCGGCATGGGCGGGGTCTTCCGGATCGCACCCCCACTGACCGCCACCGAGGACGAGCTGTCGCTCGGCCTGACGATCCTCGACCGGGCTCTTGGTGACGCCTGCGCCGCATTGTGAGCCTACCGACGCCCCTTGCACTTCCCGTGCGCGATGCGTGCCACACGGCGCCTGGCACGACACAAACGCGGCCCAACACCCCCTCCGCTAACCACCGTTGGCGCCGTTCGCTCCAGGTTCCGTGAGCGCTGTGTCCGCGGCATCGAGGATCCTGCCGAAGACATGGGCGACGATCGGTTTGGCCAGTGCGCGGGTCAGGGCGGCGCCGACGACGGGAAGTGGGAGCTGGAAGGCGGTGGTCCAGGCGACGAGGGTGCCGCCGGGCACCTCGGTGAAGGTCATCCGGCCCAGCTCGTGCCGGGCCGGTGGAAAGCTGCGTTCGACGGCGTAGTCGAAGTCGTATGGCGGGTTGTAGACGGTGATCCGCTCGCGGAACCAGCCGATCAACCACGTGTGCAGCCGCACCGCGCCCACCCCATAGGGGGCACCCTGGCCCGGCCTCGCCAACCGTGCCTTGAGGACGAACGGTGTGCGAGCGTAGTTGGTCGTCGTGGCACACCAACGGAAAACCTCCGCGATCGGCGCTGCAATGACCCGTCGCACGGTCAAGGTCTCCATGCCGTTCCCGTCCCTCCTCGTGGCCAGCCCGCGCGGAACAACCACCGCGCCCGGATCACCGGCAGTACGCCCTTACGCCCATCCACCCCTGGGTCCGTAGGCCCGTACGCCCGCGCTCGCCAACCAGACGCCACAGCCCCCAAAACCGTGACACCACCCAGACAACAGTGCCGAACACCACCCCATTACCGGGCACGCCTCCGATAGGCCCCCGGGCCCGCGAAGGCCCGGGGAGAGGAGTGGCTTACTGGTACAGGACGATTGAGTTGACCGGGGTGAGGTCGGCCCACCAGCCGTTCTGCGGTGCCATGTCGTCGTAGCAGTTGCCGGTGCCGTTGTAGCCCGTGCACAGCTTGGCGTGGGCGCCGCCGTACTGGTTGTTGAGGACCCAGTGGTATCCGTACTGGTTGTTGAGGTTGTGTGCGCCGTAGCTCCAGAAGGTCAGGCTCGGCGAGGCGGCCGGGTTCTGGTCCTGTGGGTAGACGCAGACCGCGCCGTCCGGGCATCCGGCCCAGGTGCTGGCGGGTGCGGCGCTGGCGGCGCCGATGGTGAGCACAGCCGCCGCGGCGGTGCCGGCCGCGAGCGCGGCGGCGCGACGAAGCATGGTTCGCATGAAAGTCCCCTCCCTAGTGGCGCCGGCCGAGCTTCGATCGCCGGGCCGGCTGGCTCCTCAGCATCGTGGAACGGCTCCGTATCCCCCAGTGCGGAATCAGACATTACTGGCGCAAGTCTGGCCTTCTACTGAGACTTCTGGCGCTTCCCGGCATGCCCGATGTAATGCCCTATGGGCCACGACGGCCGCGGCAGGGCGGCTCCCCCCTGGCTCCCGCTATTGCCGTTCAGTCACCCGGACGTCGACGGCAGGCACGCCCCATTGCCCCGGCAAGGCCGGTTGCGCATCCTTGCTGGCATGCGCTTCTCCCTCAACATCCCCAACTTCGGCGACTTCGCCGACCCCCGCAACGTCGCGACGGTGGCGACCGCCGCCGAACAGGCCGGCTGGGACGGGCTCTTCGTCTGGGACCACGTACTGCACAGGCAGCACCAAGGGCGCCCTTTCGGCGATCCCTGGATGCTGCTGACCGCGGCCGCGCTGGCGACCTCCCGTATCCGGCTCGGCCCACTACTGACGCCCGTCCCGCGCTACCGCCCACAGCAACTCGCCCGCCAGGTAGCCACGTTGGACCACCTCACCCACGGCCGGGTGATCTTCGCCGCCGGCCTCGGCGGTCCCATCGAGGACGAGTACCGCAGCTTCGGCGATACCGCCGAACCGCGTCTCCTCGCCGAGCGGTTGGACGAGGGACTGGAGCTGCTACGGCGCTTCTGGTCCGGCGAGCCGGTGGACCACCACGGCCAGCACTACGAGGCCCGCGACGTAACGCTGCTGCCTGCGACCGTGCAGCAGCCCCATCCCCCAGTGTGGATCGGCGGGTTCTGGCCGCATCGCGCACCCATGCGGCGGGCGGCGCGATGGGACGGCGCGGTGCCGCTGTTCGAGACGGCCCGGCACGGACAGGTGCCCGAGGTGGCGGAAGTGCGTGAGCTGGTCGACTACGTCCGCAAACACCGTACGGCCGCGACCGAGCGTCCCTTCGAGCTCGTGCTCGGCGGCGCCACGCCCTCCGACCCGGCCAGGGCCAGGGACGTGCTCGGTCCGCTCCACGACGCCGGCGCCACCTGGTGGGACGAACGCCAACTCCAAACCGGCCCCGACCTGGACCGCCTCCCCCCAGTGCTGCGCCGCATCGAGGCGGGGCCGCCTGCGCTCTGACCGTCTTGGCCCCAACACCCGCTGGAGCGGCCGCCCCTGACCTACGATGCGGCCATGGCGCTCACGTACGAATGGCGAGGCGGTTTCGACAACGAGGCCGTCAACGCGCTCCACGGGGAGGCGTTCGGCCACGCCCCGACACCGACCGACTGGCAGACACGACTGCACCGCCACAGCCTCGGTTGGGTCTGCGCCCGAGAAGGGGACAGGCTCGTGGGATTCGTCAACGTCGCCTGGGACGGCGGCGTCCATGCCTTCGTCCTCGACACGATGGTCGCTCCGGACCTGCGCAAGACTGGCGTCGGAACCGAACTCGTGGCGGCCGCGGCCCGCAACGCCCGCGCGGCACACTGCGAATGGCTCCACGTCGACTTCGAGGAACAGCTGCGTCCCTTCTACTTCGACGCCTGCGGCTTCACACCAACCGACGCAGGACTCATCGCACTGCGCTGAGTGAGTGGCCGCAGCCTCCCAGCGCCGGAAGGGTCACCACGCTCACGGACCCGACCACGGCGTCCGCATGAATCGCCCAAGACGCCCCCCTCGCCTACCATGTCCGCCAGAAACTCCGCTGGCAGGAAGGTAGTTGACATGACCGAGGGCTTTTCCGGCGTGGACCAGTCGAAGCCGAGCATCGCCCGGGTCTACGACTATCTCCTGGGCGGCAAGGACAACTACGAGGTGGACCGCGTCATCGGAGACAAGTTCACCCGCGACCTGCCCGGCTCGGTGGCCATCGCGCACGCCAACCGGCAAAACCTCGTCCGCGCCGTGCGGGAGCTCGCGTTGGCGGGCATCGAGCAGTTCATCGACATGGGCAGCGGGCTGCCGACGGCAGACAACGTCCACCAGGTCGCCCAGCGCCACATCCCCGACGCCCGCGTGGTCTACATCGACAACGACCCCATCGTCCTGGCCCACGGCCGCGCCCTACTTGAGGAGAGCCAACACACCCGCGTCATCCAGGCCGACGTCCGCGACCCGCACCGCATCCGGGAACACCCGGACACCATCGACCTGATCGACTTCGACCGGCCCGTGGCGGTGATCCACAGCGCCATCCTGCACCACATCAACGACGACGAGGGCCCCCGCTCCCTCGTCGACTACTGGCAGCAGCAAGTCCCGTCCGACAGCTACTTCTTCATCTCCCACTTCCGCAGCGGCGGCAACCCCGAGACCGCCGAGGCCGAGGCGGTGCTCCAGGCCACCTTCGGCCGCGGCCGGTGGCGCACCGACCAGGAGATCCGCGACCTCTTCGGCGACCTGGAAATCCTGGAACCGGGGATCGTCCCCAGCTCCCTGTGGCGGCCGGAGGTGACGGAGACGGCGGAGGGGCTCACCCGCATCGGGCCGGCAGAGCGCGACTTGACGGTCTGGGAGCGGCTCATCGTAGGGGGCCTGGCCCGCAAGCCCTGAATGCGACGGCTTACTGGCTACCTCGCCGTCAGCGCGGCGACCAGTCCGCCCAGCCCGTCGAACTGCCCGTCGAAGGTATCGGAGCTCGTCGGCGGGTCCCCCACCGGCCGCCGAACGTAGGCGGTCCGCATGCCGCGCGCCTGGGCCCCACGGAGGTCCCAGGCATGGGTGGCCACCATGAGCATGCGCTCTGGTGGGCAACCGGCAGCATCGATGGCGAGCTGGTAGACCTCCGGCGCCGGCTTGTAGGCCATGGCGGCCTCGCCAGACAGGGCTTGGTGCCAGCGCAGTCCGGCATGTGCGCTCAGTCGCAGCAGCGCGGTGCGGCTGGCATTGGACAGTCCGAGGACGGGCAACTGCCGTGCCAACTGCTCAAGGCCGGCGACGGAGTCGTCCCAGGGAGGCAGCCGCTGCCACGCGGTCGCCAGGCGGGCGATGGCCACCGGATCATCGAACCCCGCACGCTCGGCCACCCGTTGAGCGGCCTCCTCGTCGATGACCTCACTGTTGGCGTACGGGCGATGCCCTTGCCCGATGCGCCACAGCTCATGCTCGCGATGCTGCTGCCACAAGGTGAGCAACTCCTCGACGGACGCGTCGTCGGCCCCGGGCACCGCCTCACGAACTGCCGCCCGAAGCCCACTGGGTTCGTCAACCAATGTTCCGAGGACGTCGAAGACGACCACCTCGATATCGCGCATCCCAGTCATGCACCCTCCCGCTCGCCACGACGTCACCGTCTTAACAGGTGACGCCTTCCGTAACGACCTTGCCGTCAGCCACGTCACCAGTCAAGATGGTGACGTGGATTTCGCATTCGTGAGCGGCAACCCAGGACTCGATCTGGCCGGCACCGTCCTGTCCCGTCGAGACGAGCCCATCGACATCCTGGCCGCGCCCGCGGACCTCGAACGGTGGGTGACCGCATGCGACGAACTCCCCGACCGCGTCACGGCCGACGTCACCACCTTCGACTCCGCCCTGACGCTTCGAGAGGCGATCTACCAACTCGCCCTTGACCGCGTGCTCGACCAGCCCTTCACCCCGGCCAGCCTGAAGATCCTCAACGACACGGCCGAGTCCCCCTTGCCCACGCTCAGGCTCAGCAACGCAGGACTACACAGGTCAGGAGAGCTCCCCGCAGTCCTCTCCCAGATCGCCCGAAGCGCGATCACCCTGCTCGCCGATCCCCACGCCTGCCTCAAGGAGTGCGGCCGCAACAGCTGCACGCGCCTCTACCTCGACCGCTCGCGCGGCGCCCGGCGCACCTGGTGCGGAATGGACGCATGCGGCAACCGCATCAAGGCCGCCGCCTACCGAGCGCGCCGACGGGCCTCCACCACAACCGCGGCCCACGGAGCCGAGTGAACCACCCGGCGGGCCAACGGCGTTCGTTCGATGGCCGACCGGAACGCAGCGCGACGCATGGGACCCGCCTCGGGGCGAGACCCCGGCCAGCTCGCCACGACCGACCTCACCACACACCGGGCACAAGCCTGCGGGTCCGAGCGGCGTATTCCCCGTACTCCTCCCCCAGCGCATCGAGCAACATCCGTTCCTCGACGCGTATCCGGTATGCCAGCGCGAGCAGACAACATGCGGTGATCACCAGCGCGGAAGCCGCGTTGTCCGTCAGAACCGCGAGGTCCACGCCGGCGATCAGGATCCCGGTGTAGGCGGGGTGTCGCACCCATCGGTACGGGCCCGCGGTGACGACCCGGTGACCGTGCTGAATGTGCACGGTGCCGCGGAAGAAGCGCCCCAGCGTGACGATCGCCCACAACCGGAACCCCAACGCGCACCACACCACGAGCAGTAGCACCACCTGCACGCCCGCTGCGCGCGTTGAGTACGACAGGTTGGGCAATGCGTGCCGGATCGGCGCCGCCAGCCCGATTCCACCGCCGATCAGCACCGCAAACATCAGCAGGCTGATCCACTCGGTTCGTTCGGTTCGCTCGCTGCGGACGCGTTGTCGGACTTGGAGCAGGACCTCGGCCACCGCCCAGAGCCAGACGGTGATGATGAGTGCGGTGTTCATAGCGTGGTGCATCGCAGCACCTCCCGTCCGTTCCGCGTTTCCGTACCCCGCCAGGGAGTCGCACGATTCCACCATCGCACCCAACCCAGGCGGAGCGGCTCAACTCAGGGGTGGAGCCCGGGTGGAGAAGCGGTCCCCGCCACCGACACCGCACCGGCGGGGATACCGGAAGGCCCTCCGTGGGAAGGACTCACGAAGCCCACCGCACGGTGCGGTCGCGTCCGGTCGGCGGCGCACCCGGCATCGTCACACCGGCTTCGGGAAACGGAGGTGCCGCTCGTGAACGGCGAGGACAGAAGTTACGGGTACCGCAGGATCGAGCGCGAGACGACGGCGTCCGGTTGCCCCGTTTCGCGTACGGACGACGGCAGTTGGCAGGTGCGCGGGTACGCCGAAGCCCGCACCGCGCTGCGCAGCACCGCCACCGTGCAGGCCGGCCTCGGCGTCGAGACCGTCGAGAATCTCCCCTCCCGCATCCGACGCCCGGTGCTCTACCGAGACGGACCGGAACATCGCGAGCACCGTCGACAGACTGCCCGCTTCTTCACACCGCGCCGCGTCGACCACCACTACCGCGACGTCATGGACCGTGCCACGCAGGTCCAACTGCACCAACTCACCTCCAATGGCCGGGCGTTGCTCTCCGACCTGACCTTCAACGTGGCGATCGAGGTGGCGTGCGCGGTCATCGGCCTGACCGAGAGCCGGCCCGGCATCAAGCAGCGGCTGGAACGCTTCTTCCCCGAGAAGTTCGGAACGCCCGGGCTGACGAGCCTGCACGGTATCTACTGGATGACGCGGCAGATCACCAACTGGCTGCGTGTCTACCTGGGCGACGTACGGCCCGCGGTACGGGGTCGGCGCCGCAGTCGCCGCGACGACCTGATTTCCCACCTGCTCGACGAGGGCTGCTCGACCACCGAGATCCTCGGCGAGTGCCTCACCTTCGCCGCGGCGGGCATGGTGACCACCCGCGAGTTCATCAGCGCGGCCGCCTGGCATCTGTTCGCCGACGCCGCACTGTTGACGCACTATCAGGCGTCCGACGAAGACGGCAGGATCGCGGTCCTCGCCGAGATCCTTCGTCTCGACCCGGTCATCGGCCGCCTCAGCCGCCGCACCACCGAGCCCCTCGACCTGTCCGGCAACGGCGACGAGGCCCTCACGGTACCGGCCGGCGCCCGTATCGAGATCCTCATCGACTACGCCAACCTCGACGAACGGGCCGTGGGCCGACAACCGCAACGCATCCGTCCCGGGCGCGCCATGACCGAGGGCACCGGTTCTCCCGCCCTGTCCTTCGGCGACGGTCCGCACAAGTGCCCCGGAATGCACATCGCGCTCCTGGAGACGGACACCTTCCTCAGCAGGCTGTTCGCCCTTCCGGGAGTGCGCATGGCGACGCCACCCACGATCGGCTTCGTCGACGGCATCGGAAGCTACGAACTGCGCCACTGCGTCGTGGAGGTCGACGCCGCCGCTCGCACCGGCCCACGACGAACGGCTGCTGACGGTTGATGATGACGGCGCCCCTGGGCGCCTCGGCGCACGTGTCCGAGGCGCCCAGGCACGACGGCGTCACGTCTGCGGAACGTCCTTGACGAAGACGACGGCGTCGCTGCCGGCCAAGTGGGCCGGGTCGAGGGGGAAGTAGCCGAACCACGGGGACACGCGAGGGGAGGGCTGCGTTTCCGCAAGGGAGGTGGCCAGCCCGGGCGCATCGATGACGTAGCGGTCTTCCGGAAGCGCGTACAGGCGGCCTTCGATGGTGTCTGTGGGCGGGGTGTCCACGCCCTGGTGCCGGATCGTGCCAAGGGCGGTGGCCAGGAAGGCGTACTCCTCGCCCAGGCGGGCACTGACCAGCGCACCGGCACCCCACCATTCCAACGGCAGCTCGCCCATCCGCATCATGGTCTTGTGCCGCTGGAGGTGGAGGTTGTGGGCGAAGACCAGTGTCGGTCGCCGTTCGGCGAGGGCGAGGAGGTTGTCGGCCATCATCTGGTCGCGTATGCCGACCAGGCGCGTCATGCGGGCCGACGAGGTGTCGGCCATCCAGAAGTGGTAGCGCAGCAGGCCGGTGGCGGTGCGCGCGTAGCCGCGCGCCCGGTCCCAGTCCTCCCGCGAGGTCTCCGTGATCAGGTGTGGCGACTGCTCGTCGAGCAGAGAGCTCAAGTCATCGGCGAGCGGGCGTAGTTGGGCGGCGTCGGGCGACTGTCCGACGGACTGGGTCGGGTCCATCATCGCGGCGGTGTTGCTCCATCGGCCGTCGGCGCCGAGCAGGCGGTCGAGCGAGTCCGCGGTGCACGGGAGCAGGTCCGCGTCCACGTGCGCCGAAAGGTAGGCGTGGAGTGCGGTAAGGGCCTGGCGGGGGCTCGCGGCCTCGGAGATCTCCAACGGGCCGTCGAAACCGGCGAAGTGGACCCTTTCGGCGGCGGGGCGGCCGTCGTTGTGGGCGCGCATCCAGCGCACGAGTTCGCGGTTGGCGGCGGACGCGCCGAACCCGTGGCTGAATCCGCGCTCCATGACGTCGTCGAGGGTGCCGGTGCCCGAGGTGACGTAGTCGTTGACGACGAGGCCCCGCATGCAGTCGCTCTCGATCGCGATCGCGCGGTAGCCCTCCTCCTCGACGAGCTGCCGGAAGAGGTCGTTGCGCACATCGAGCAGGGTGTCCTCGCCGTGGGTGGGCTCGCCCAGGGCGAGCATCTGCGGCCGGGACGACAGCAGCCGCATGACGTTCGCGGCCGCCACGGCATGGGCGGTGTCTTGGATGTCAGATGCCTTGGCTTCCATGGCTTCAACGGTATCGTTGAACCTTCGGTGGAAACTTATGTGCTGGATTGGCGGAACAATGGGGGGAAACCTTCAAAGCCGTGAACGGCTCAGGCCGGTGGATTTGGCGCGTGGGCACGGTCTGTCCACCCAGGCGATCAGGAACTACGAGGAGGCCGGCATCCTGCCGGTCGCCGGGCGCACGCCGCACGGCTACCGCACCTATACGCCGCTGCACGCGGCGGCACTGCGCGCGTTCCTGGCCCTGGTGCCTGGCCACGGCCACCAGGCCGCGACGGCGATCATGCGGGCGGTGAACCAGGACGCGACCGACGAGGCGTTGCGGCTCATCGATGAGCGTCACGCCCAACTCCTGGACGACCGCCGAACGCTCCAGGCCGTGGAGCGCGCCCTCCGCGACCTGGAGCCCACCGCCACCAGAACCGGGCCAGGCATGGGGTCCAAGTCCACCGCACCCACCCCGCTGTCCGGCACCGGCGGCACGTTCATCGGACCACTGGCGGACAAGCTCGGCATCCGGCCCGCGACGCTGCGCAAGTGGGAGCGCGCCGGACTGGTGCGCCCGCGCCGCGACCCAGCCACCGGATACCGTCTCTACGACGAGGCCGACGTGCGCGAGGCCCAACTGGTCCACCAACTCAGGCGGGGCGGCTATCTGTTGGAACAGATCGCACCCCTGATCGCCCAGGTGCGGACGGCCGGTGGGCTGGAGCCGTTGGAGGCCGCACTGCACGACTGGCACGGCCGGCTGTCCGCCCGCGGGCGGGCGATGCTGACTGGGGCGGCCGAGTTGGAGGCGTACCTCCGCGAGCGGAGCTGAGGACATCGCGGCATACCGGCAGTGACCCGCCCCCGCCGGCCCCCGCCGGCCCCCGCCGGTCGGTGGCGCACCTTGCCAATTACGGCCGCCCACCGATCTGTTGACGCCCTAGACGACGAATCCGGCGGCGAGTGACCGTATCGCGCCTTGATCGTTAAGGCACGCATGCGGTGGGGAGAGACAGCACAGGGGAAGAGGGCCTGGCCGGGGCCGTACCGGACGGCGGGCACGACGGCGGTGCGCACCGTGGACGCCGTGAGCACCGTGCGACAGACAGAGGTCCTGCCCGCGGTTGGCGCATCGGCCCCGGTCGACAGGTCTCAACGCCCTTCGACGGGGCGGCTGTTCGGCGTCGATCTGGCCCGCGGCCTTGCGGTGTTCGGGATGTACGCAGCCCATGTGGGGCCTGCTCCGAACCGGGGCGGCACGACGGGCTTCCTGATGGAATGGACGCACGGGAGATCCTCGGCGCTCTTTGCCTTGTTGGCGGGCTTCACCGTCGTTCTCATCACCGGTCGGAGCACACCGAAGAGGGGGGCCGCCGGCCGTGAGGCCGTCGTCAAGGTGACAATCCGGGCCGCGCTACTGGTAGTTGGCGGTTCCGCCGTCACCCTGACCGACACCCCCGTCGATGTCATCCTGTCCTTCTACGGTGTGTACTTCCTGCTCGTGCTGCCGCTGTACCGGCTCGGCGCCAGGCCGCTGGCCTGGATCGCGGCGGGGACCGCCGTCGTCTTTCCTCAGGTGCTGTATGTCGTGGCACACGCGACGGGTGGCCACGGGTACGGGAGTCAGGTGGGAGTGGACGACCCGTTCTCCCTTCTCGTCAGCGGCAGTTACCCGGCCATCACCTGGGTCCCGTTCGTGATCGCCGGTATGGCCGTCGCCCGTCTTGAGTTGACCTGCGCCACGGTCCGCGTGCGCCTGGCCCTCGTCGGCGTCTGTCTCGCCGTGACAGGCTACGGGGGGTCCTGGCTGGCGTTGCGGACCGTCCCCGGTGCCGCGCACGCCCTTATCGGCGTCGCCGGGCCAGGTGCGGCGCGTGCGTGGTGGTCGGACATCGCCGGCTACCCGACCTACGACACCCCGGCCTGGCTCTTGGTGGCCTCTCCGCACAGCCAGACGACGTTGTCGATCATTGGCAACACCGGGGTGGCGCTCGCCGTCTTGGCCACCTGCCTCATCGCCATGGACGCCAGCCCACGCCTCCTCGCCCTGGCCCGGCCGGTGATCGCGGTGGGATCCATGTCGCTGACGGCGTATGTCTGCCACCTTGTCGCGATCGGGCTCTTGGGCATCGAGCGGGTCCCTGGATCGCCGCTGCGCGTTCTGTTCGGCTTCGTCGCCGTCGCGATGGTTCTCGCTACCGCCTGGTCGCGGATCTCCCGGCGCGGGCCGCTCGAATGGTTGATGAGCAGGGCTACCGATCTCGCCCGGTACGTACCCGTAGGCCACTGAAGCGGGCGGGCGGCGGAGGGCGGGGCTACGGGATGCCGGCAGCGGGCGACTGTAGCGAAGTTAAGACACCGAGCCAGGGTGGCGATGCCACCGGGGAGGGAATGACCTCAGACAACAACAGTCAATTAGTTGCGCAATTACTGAAGTTGAAGGGGAACTGATGGCTGACAGGGTCAGCGGCGTGGTCCGGTGGTACAACCAGGCCCGCGGCATGGGGTATATCGACGGGGATGACGGCCGCGAAGTGCGGGTGGACAGCCCTGCCATCGAGGACGGGACCTTCGTCGTCGAAGGTCTGCGGGTCACCTATGTGCCCGTGGAAGACGAGAGCGGCTGGCACGCGGAGCACCTGAACATCGCCAAACACGCTTAGCGATCCACCGACCGCGAGTGATCCGTACGGCTGGCGACCTCGGGGGTGGACGAGTGGACCGTTCACCCCTCGATGGTGGTGGACGCGGTGGTTCGGCGGCACCGCGGCACCGGTCGGCCCCGCACGCATTCTTGATCCACTCTCGAATCCCGCCATATGGTGACGCGCATGGAGCTCACCCCGCGCCTGCTGGAGCAGTTTGTGGTGCTCGCTGAGGAGAGGCACTTCGGCCATGCAGCGCGCCGCCTGTCGATGAGTCAACCACCGCTGAGCCAGGCGATCCAACGCCTGGAGCGTGGCCTTGGCGCGTCACTACTGGAACGTACCGGCCGGGGCGTGAAGTTGACAGCGGCCGGGGTCGCCTTCGCGGCGGACGCCAAGCGACTGTTGGAGGCGCAGCACGCGGCGATGGAACGGGTCCGCCGGATTGCCCGGGGCGTCGAGGGCACCATCCAACTCGGCTACGTGAGCAGCCTCGGGTACTGGCACCTGCCTCAACTGCTCGCGGTGGCCGCCCGGGAGCTGCCGGGCATTCGGCTGAGCATCCGTCAGCTGGCCTCGGTCGTACTGGCCGAGCAGGTCCGGGAGGGTGCGGCGGATCTGGCCCTGGTCCGGATGCCGGTCGCGGATCTCGCCGGCGTTCAGGTGCACGAAGTCGCAAAGGAGCGCACCGTGTTGGCCGTGCCGCTCAGCCACCCGCTCGCCGGGGCCGCCTCGGTGCCGCTCTCCCGGCTCCGTAACGAGGAGTTCGTCACCGCTTCCCCGGGGGCCATATCCGAGCTGCGGCAGCTGGTGCACGATGCCTGCCGGGAAGCCGGCTTCGAACCGCGCAGTCGCGCCCAGGCCGAGGACTTGACCAGCATGCTGGGCTACACCGCGGCCGGAATGTGCGTCAGCTTCGTCCCGGAGCGGGTTGCGGCGCTCGGTCACCCCTCGGTCCGGTTCGTCCCGCTCGAAGGCGACGCCGATCGGCTGGTGACCACGGTGGCGGCGCTCAGCCGACCGGCGGCCGACCCGGCGGTCGCCACGATGTTGGAGCTGATGCAACGTCACCGCCCCGAGATCGAGGGCCCGAACGCGACGCCCCCGGAGACACCGGCATAGCGGCCGACTCAAGCACCGGCTCCCACCGGCTCCACCCCCCGCCTCGACGTCGCGGGACGTGGCGGGGGGCAAGTGCGGCGACTGGGCGCCTGGCGGCGGAACGCGAGTGGTCAGAGGGGCTGAAGCCGGGCGTGCAGGAGGCAGAATTCGTTGCCTTCCGGGTCGGCCAGGACGTGCCAACTCTCGCTGCCGGCCTGGCCGACGTCGACGGGCCTGGCGCCGAGCGCGAGCAGCCGCGCCAACTCGGCGTCCTGGTCTCGGTCGGTGGCGTTGACGTCGATGTGCAGTCGCAGCTTCGCCGGCCGCGGGTCGCTGCTGGGGCTGAGGACGAGGGTGGGCTGCGGGCCGCCGAAGCCGGCGTCGGGCGGCCCGATCTCGATGCTTCCGTCGTCCTCCCGGCCGAGTTCGACGTAGCCGAGGACCTCGCTCCAGAATGCGGCGAGCCGATCGGCGTCGGCGGCGTCGAGGACCAACTCACTGATGCGGCATGCCATGTTGGCCAGTGTACGTACGCGACCCGGAAGTCGATCGTCGGCCGAGGAGGTCGGGCGCCAGGCCGGACCGGGCCGATGACGGTGCCCGCGTCGGCGGTGAGCGGGCCGTATCCGGATGGCTCGCCTCACGAACACTCCCCTCCTGCTTGGCAGTCCCCCGTGTGACGGTGACCTCGCGGGTTCGGCCCTGGCGGCTGCGGTCAGTTCTCGGCAGGCAGTGGGTGTTCCTTGATGAAGCGGCGGATCTCGTCGGTGAGGGCAGCCGGGTTGTCGATTTGGACCAGGGTCCGGGCGTTGGGGATCTCGACGTAGCGCGCGTTCGGCAGGAGATCCGCGAGGCGACGGCCCGTGGCGGGCGGCATCATGCGGTCCTCGGCACCCCAGGCGACCAGCGCCGGGCGGGTGAAGGAGGGTAGCTTCTCGGCCGCCTTCAGATAGCAGTTCAGGTCCAGATTGTTACAGAACTTGGTGAAATCGCGGCGGACTTGACGATTGGCCAGCAGTGGCCGGTACCAGCGGGCGATCGACTCCTTCGGCAGTCGCTTCTTCGCCATGCCACCGAGCGACATCGGCATACGGGCCAGGAGCGGGAAGCGGAAGGACTGGATGAGGAGGAACAGGCCGCCGGGGATCCGGCTGGCGCGGAGGAGCGTCCTGCCCTGGATGCCTGGCGGGTAGTTGTCCAGCGCCTCGCACGGGGTGAGCACCAGCCGGGCGATGCGCTCGTCCCGTACGCCGATGAGGAGTTGGGCCGTGCCGGCGTCGTTCTGGACGAGGGTGACGTCGCGGAGGTCCAGGCGTTCCATGAACTCGGCCAGCAGCGCCGCGACACCGTGTGCGGACAGGTCCGCGTCCGGCCGCATGGGGCGCCGGTGACTGCCGATCGGCAGCACGGGGACCAGCACCCGGAAGTCGGGCCGGAGGGCGGAGACGACCTCGGCCCAGACCGATTCGTCGAATCCGAGGCCGTGAACCAGGACCACGGCGGGGCCGTCACCGCCGGTGTCCACGTAGTCGATGGTCCCTGCGCTCAGCTCGATCTCGGGCATGTCACTGCCTCCGGCTCGGTGTTGAGGTCGGTGTCGACCTCGGGACTGGCATTGGCGGTTGACCTTGACGCTGGCCTTGATCTTGGCCTTGGCCTGGGTATTGGCCTCGGCCTTGGCCGCACACACCACTAGATAGATCGTTCTAGTGACTGTAGTGACAGAATAGGCGCAGACCCCCGCCACCGACAACAGGCGCCACCGGGAGGCTCCACCGTGAGCAAGGGCAAGGACACCGGCACCACACCGGACACCAAGCAGCGCATCGTCACCGCCGGCACCGAGCTGTTCCGCCGCCGGGGCTACACCGGGACCGGTATGAAACAGATCGCCGAGGCCGCCGGCGCCCCGTTCGGGTCGATCTACCACTTCTTCCCCCGCGGCAAGGCCCAGCTCGGCGAGGAGGTGATCCGCACGTCGGGGGCCGTCTATCTCGGCCTGGTCGCCGCGCTCATGGAACCGTACGAGGACAGGGTGGCCGCCACCGCCGATGCCTTCGCCGCCGCGGCGGACACCCTGAGCGAGCTCGACTTCGCCGACCCGTGCCCGATCGCCACCGTGGCGATGGAGGTGGCGAGCACCAACGAGACGCTGCGACAGGCCACTTCGGAGGTCTTCGACAGTTGGATCGACGGTCTCGCCGCCTACTACACGGCGGGCGGCATCCCACAACCGGCCGCGCGGGAGACCGCGAGCTCGGTGATCGCGCTGCTGGAGGGGGCCTTCATGCTGGGCCGCGCCGCGCGCAGCACCGCCCCTGTCCGCACGGCGGGCAAGGCGGCCGCGGCCATCGTCCGCGCGGCGTTGGCCGGCGAGTAACCGGGGTTGCTGGGGCGGGAAGCTGGCGCGCTGGTGCGGCCCTCTTGTAGCTGACGGCTCTCATGGGTGTCACGTGGGTGTCACGGGCGCGGCCCGCACCGTACGTTGGGCGGGTGACGACTACCGCATCGCAGGAAGCGTTCCTCCAGACGTTCCACGCTGAGCATCCGTCAGTGACCGCGGAGGTATTCGACCGCGGACGGGCGTCGGACGGTCGGACCAGCTACGAGATCCTGCGCGACCGGGTAACCGGAAGCCGACGCGTGCTGGACCTCGGCTGTGGTGATGGCCTGTTGCTTGAGTACCTGGCCCGAGAGGACGGCAGACAGCTCGCGGGGGTGGATCTGTCCCCGGAATCCTTGGCGCTGGCGCGGCGTCGACCGGCGCTGTCCGACGCCCGGTTGGAAGAGGGCCGGGCTCAGGAACTGCCCTTCGCCGACGACAGCTTCGACGCCTGCGTTTCCCATCTGGCGCTGATGCTGATGGGCGAGATCGAGCAGGTCGCAGCCGAGGTTGCCCGGGTTCTGTCACCCGGCGGGATCTTGGCATGCGTGGTGGGCGGCGGGGCCGTTGGTGGCGAGGCGTACGACCGCTTCCTCGGACTGTTGCGGTCCACGGTCGCGAAACTGCCTGCCACGCAGCGTATTCCTGCATTGGGCGACGGCAGGGCGCGTAGCCGCAACGGGCTGGACAGCGTCCTCGGCCCAGCGGGCTTCGGCGCGGTGGACTGGGAGACCGTTCCCCTCGACCTGAGCGGACCGGTGGGGCAGGTGTGGACGACGGTCTCCGGCATGTACGACCTTGGCCCGCTCGATCGGAGCACCGTGGAGCGCCTACGTGAAGCCTTCCTCGCCGAGGTGACGGATCTGACGACGCCGGACGGGCGGGTCCCCTGCGCGGTCAAGGTGCACGTCGCGACGGCGCGGCTGCGATAGAGAGCTCGCCGGCAGGTTGCGTACGGTGTCGATCTCCGCGCCCGCCAACTCTCCCCATTACACCGACTATTGACGGCACACCAACTGGCTGATTTTGCCTCGCGATGGGGCGTGCTGGCTCGGCTACGCTCCCGCGGGTGAGCACAGAACCGACGAACGACGCGGCGATTCGACAGTGGAACACCATTCCTCTTGAGGCGTTGGAGGCGATGGAGCCCTATGGCGACTTCGCCAAACGCCATCTGATCAACCCGGTGCTGCTGCGCATGCTCGGCGAGGTGAGTGGACGCCGCATCCTGGACGCGGGGTGCGGGCACGGCTACTTCAGTCGCATGCTCGCTTCCCGCGGAGCCCGTGTCACCGGTGTCGAACCCACCGACCGGATGTTCGGCTACGCGACGGAAAAGGAACACGCCCTCCGCCAGGGCATCGAGTACGTGCAGGCCGACCTGACCCAACTGCCGGATCTTGACGGGCCGTTCGACACGGTGGTCTGCAGCATGGTGTTGGCGGCGATTCCGGACTGGAAACCGGCGATGCGGGCATGCGTCGAGGCGTTGCGGCCCGGGGGTCTGTTCATCTTCTCCGTCAACCACCCGGCGTTCGAACAGCTTCTGTCGACGTGGCGCGAGCACGGCGACTACCGCTTGCACCGCTACCTGGAGGAGTATCCGATCCCCCAGTCCCACGCCGCCGACTTCCACCGCCCGCTCTCGACCTACCTCAACGAGCTCGCCGCCCTCGGATGCCGACTGCGCGAAGTCGCCGAGCCGGGGCTCGATCCCCAGGCGGCGCATGAGGCGCACGACACCACACCAGGCATCGAAAGCTATGTCCACCTGCCCAACTTCCTGATCGTTGCCGCCGAGCGCATGTGACGGTGGTGACCGTAGCGAGAGATGCGGCGTGAATCCTTGGGGTGGCGCAGCGCCTCGGCTGCCGCGTCGTCTCTCGTACGCGGCAGCCGGGGCCGGGGCGTCCACTGACCGAAGCGTCGGCAAGCGCGGGTGGCGAAGTGGCCATGCATCCGCAGACGTTCCGGGTGGGCTCAGGCCGCCTTGCGGAGGTGGGCGATGATGCCTTCGATGTCGTGGACCATCATGTCGCCGCGCACGAAGTGGCCGCCAGCCACCTCGTGCGACTCGTGCGGGATGCCGGCCCTGTCGAGCAGGCCCTTGAACTCGCGCTGGGTGGTGAGCACGCCGACCTCGTTGAACGTGTCGAACCAGTTGATCGGGTCGGGACTGGTGCCGGCGACCATGAAGATCCGCTTGTTGCGGTAGCTCTCGATGCGCTGGCACGGGTTGTCCATGTTGACGCGGTTCTCGTCCCACGGCACCCCGTAGACCGTGCCGCCGCCCAGTTCGATGGCGGCGGACGAGACGTTGGCCCAGTGGACGACCGCGCCGGGGACCCCCGCGACGGTCCCGCGCAGACTGGCCGGGCCGGAGTGAGCGCTCACCGAGGAGAAGTGGCCCCAGTACTTGGCGGTGTACTTCAGCGCTCCGAAGCCGCCCATCGAGAATCCGGACACCGCCCGCCCGTCAGGGGAGCTGTAGGTCCGGAAGTTCGCGTCGATCCACGGGATCAACTGGTTGATGTGGAAGTTCTCCCAGTTCCGGGCGCCGACGTTGGTGCTGACCGGGTTGGAGTACCAGCCGGCGTGCCCGCCGTCGGGCATCACCACGATGAGCGGCTTGCCGGCGGTCCAGGCACGGATGTCCGTCCGGGGCGGGCGGTCGAAGGCGATGAAGTCCTGGCCGTCGCCGCCGCCGTGGAGCAGGTAGAGGACCGGGTAGGTGCGACCGCTGGTGTGGTAGTCGTCGGGGAGCAGGACGTTGACGGCCGGGTTCCACCCGCCCACCTCGGCGGTCTGGAAGCGGTAGTACCACATGCGGGGGTCGGACTCGCCGCGCTCCACGATGTGCAGCCCGGAGCCGTCGCCGGCCGCGCGGGCCGGCGACGCCGACGCGAGGGCTCCCCCGGCGCCCAGGGCCACCGCCGCGGAGATCCCACCGACGGCTTTCAAGACACCCCGACGCGTGGGGTGCTTCTGCTCACTCAACATGTCCTCCTGGAAGGGGAGTTGTAGGCGTTTGAGTCCGACCACGGGACGTTCGACAGTAGTCCCCGTAAGCCCGTTGGGCCCGGAAACTGATGGGCCCTTGGCGTCACGGTCTCAGACCGCGACCGCACTGCGCAGAGTTTGACCGCGTGTGGTGAAATCCCGATGACATGGCGCGATGACATGGCGTCGGGAAGTTGCCTGTCAATCCTGGGCGGGGCTATGCGGGTTGGGGCTCCCGTGCGCGTGCTCACCGGCGCCGGTACGGCGTCGCTCGGGGAACCTTGGTGCGCGCGATTCGCGTCCAATCGGACAGGTCCAACTGATGCGGAGGAATCCCCACATGAAGAATGCACGTGTCCTCATCTCCGGTGCCAGCGTCGCCGGTCCGGCCCTGGCGTACTGGCTCAGCCGCTACGGATACCAGGTCACGGTGGTGGAGCGGTCCCCGGGGGTGCGCCCGGGCGGGCAGGCGATCGATGTGCGAGGGCCGGCGCTGGACGTCGCCGAGCGCATGGGTGTCCTGTCCGAGATACGCCAACTCGCCACCGATATCCGCGGTATGTCGGTCGTGGATGCATCCGGCGCGGAGCTGTACCGCAGCACCGATCGCACCTTCACCGGCGGTGAGATCGACAACGACGACGTCGAGATCATGCGCGACGACCTGTGTCACATCCTCCATCGGATCACCGAAAAGCATGTGGACTACCTTTTCGACGACTCCATCGCCACCCTCACCCAGGACGACCGGGAGGTCCACGTCACCTTCGAACGGGGCGCGCCCCGCACGTTCGACCTCGTCGTGGGCGCCGACGGGCTGCATTCCCAGGTGCGCCGACTGGCCTTCGGCCCGGAATCCGGTTACCTCCACCATCTCGGCAGTTACATCGGCCTGTTCACCGCCCCCAACTTCCTCGGTCTCGACCACTGGCAGACCTTCCACCAGGGCAGCGAAGTGGGCGGTCTCATCATGAGCGCCCGGCACAACACCGAGTCCCGGGTGTATCTGGGCTTCCAGCAGAAGGAGCCGTTGGAGTACGACTACCGCGACGTCGCCGCCCAGAAGCGCCTGCTCGCCGATCGTTTCGCTGGCGCGGGGTGGGAGCTCCCGCGCGCGCTGACGTACATGTGGGACGCGCCGGACTTCCACTTCGACTCAATGAGCCAGATCCGTATGGCCAGTTGGTCGCGGGGCCGCGTGGTGTTGCTCGGCGACGCCGGCTACTGCGGCTCCCCCATGACGGGGCAGGGCACGAGCCTGGCACTGATCGGCGCCTACGTACTGGCGGGCGAGCTGAAGGCCGCAGGCGGCGACCACGTGGCGGCCTTCGCCGCCTACGAACGGGAGCTGCGCGAACACGTCGCGGGCACCCAGCAGTTCGCGCTGGACAACCAGAAGCGCAGGGAGGACGCGATGGCCGCCGCCACGCGGGATCAGGAGGAGGCGGCGCAGGCGATCGGCGACCGTGACATGCGGGCGTTCTACGAGTTCATCAACTCCCTTGATTTGAAGGAGTATTAGAGCTCGTCCGGGGTGGTCGGGCGATGGGCGCGTCAGGTGAGTCCCGGGGCGCGTTTCCCCCTTTCCCCCGCTTCTCCCCTCGCCTGGGGCGCGTTCTCGCGGCGTGGGAGGAGTAGCGGGGTGGCCAGGAGGAGCACTCCGGCGAGGGCGATCGCGATACGGGGGCTGGTCGCGGCGGCGAGCAGCCCCCAGGCGGCGGTCATGGCCGCGATGGTGGTGCTGGTGCTGATCGACCATGCGGACAGGGTGCGGGCGACCCGGTCGGGGGCCGTGTGGTCGAGCCGGCAGGTGGCCAGGACGGGGTTGAAGATGCCGCAGCACGTCACCAGGCCGAGTTGGACGACGATGATGAGGGCGATCCCGGGGACACCGGGCTGGACGAACGCCAATCCGACAGGCCAGCACGCGCGCAGCGCCCCAACGGTGCGCAGCACCCGGTGTTGCCCGTACCGGGTCACGAGTCGGTGCGCCAGGCGTGAGCCGATGAGGCCGCCGATGCAGGGGGCCGCGAAGGCGAGGCCGTACTGCCACGGCGCGAACCCGAGGTGACCCAGCAGGAGCACGGCGAGCAGCGGCTCGGCGGCCAGGATCAGGCCGTTGACCAGGACCGCGTTGAGGAGCAGGGGGCGCAGCGTGGGGTGGCGGAGGATGTGGCGCCAGCCCTCCAGCAGATCGCCCGGGCGCAGCCTGGCCGGACCGGTCCGGGCCGGGCGCGGCTCGCTCCCGCCGATGGCGCGGATGCCCAGGGCCGAGAGCAGGTAGCTCACCGCATCGGCCACCACCGTCGTGACCGGTCCGAACGCCCCGATCGCGGCGCCGCCGAGCGGCGGTCCGACGACCGTCGCGGTCCACGTCGTGGACTCGAACCGGCCGTTCGCAACGAGCAGGTCCTCCGGGGGCACCAGTGCCTTGAGATACGCGCCGCTGGCCGCCTTGAACGCGATGTCGGCCGTGGCGACGAGGACGGAGACGACGAGGAGTTGGGCGAAGCCGAGCCACCCGAGCGCGTATGCGGCGGGAATGCTCAGCAATGCCGTGCATCGGGCCAGGTCTGCGGCGATCATGACTGGTCGCTTGCGGTGGAACTCCACCCACGGCGCGAGCGGCACCGCCGCCACGGCCCCCACCGCACGCCCCGCGGCGGCCAACGTCGCCACCTGGGTCGGCCCCGAGTGCAACACGAGCACCGCGATCAGCGGCAACGCGCCGAACCCGAACCCGGTGCCGTACGCGCTGACCGCATACGCCGACCACAACCACCCGAAGCGCCGCCCCAGCGCCCGCCCACCTGCCATGCCCCACACCACTCTCACCAGTCCGAACAGCCGCCACCGACCACGGCATCCAAGCCACTGACGGCCGCCCAGGGCAAACAACCGACCCGCCCGGAACCACAACCACGCGTTGTGCGGACTGCGCCCCGTCCACCTCGGATAGCGAGCACGTGGATATAGGACACATCCTGACCTCGACCCTCTCTAACGTGGTGTCCACCGACGGACGAGGAACACCGAACCGAAAGGCGGAGACCATGACTGGCAATGAGTCGACCACGAACGCTGAGACCGAGGCTCCGGCCGTCACCGGTGAGCGCGCCGAATGGCTTGAGGTACTGGGCAAGCACCGGCACTTCCTGCGCTTCACCACCCGCGATCTCACCGACGAGCAGGCCAGGTTGCGGACCACCGCCAGCGAGATGTGTCTGGGCGGTCTGATCAAGCACGTCACCTCGGTCGAGCGGCATTGGGTGGACTTCATCCTGCACGGCCCCTCGGCGATGCCGGACTTCACGGCGCTGACGGAGTCCGACTGGGCCCGCCGGGCGGACGAGTTCAGGTTGTTGGAGCACGAGACGTTGGCCGGTGTGCTGGACGCATACGCGGAGGTGGCTCGCCGGACCGACGACCTGGTGGCGACGCTGCCCGACCTCGGCGTCGCGTGGCCGCTGCCGAAGGCCCCGTGGTTCGAGGCCGACGCGCGGTGGTCGGCCCGCCGGGTGCTGATGCACATCGTGGCCGAGACCGCTCAGCACGCCGGCCATGCCGACATCATCCGCGAGGCCCTGGACGGCGCCAAGAGCATGGGATAGGCCGGCCGCGAACCGGCTACGGAACGCCTGTGACCGGAGCCACATTCCTCCGATGTCACAGTTGCCGCCCCTGCGGCGTCCACACCGCGTGAGCTCGACACGATCGGAGGTGTGGGTGTTGGCACGGGTAGTGGTTGTCGGCGCGGGCTACGCAGGTGTGGTGGCGGCGAACCGACTGGCGGCCGCGGGGCGGCCGGGCGTGACGGTGACGGTGGTCAATCCGCGGCCGGAGTTCGTGGAACGCGTCCGGCTGCACGAGCACGCGGCGGGTGTGTCTGAGGCGGTGCGACCGCTCCGCGACCTGCTGCACCGTGAGGTGCGTCTGCGGGTGGCGACGGTGGAGACGATCGCCGAGCGGTCGGTCCGGCTCGATGACGGTGACCGGCTCGACTTCGACTATCTGCTGTACGCGGTGGGCAGCACCGCGGCCCAGGGCTCGGCCGGGTTGGAGCATGCTTACGGCGTCGCCGACCTCGACGGCGCCGAGTCGCTGCGCACGCGGCTGCGGAGCCTGTCTGCCGGGGCACGCGTCGTGGTCGTCGGGGGCGGACTGACCGGGATCGAGAGTGCCGCCGAAATCGCCTACGCCTACCCGTCGTTGACGGTCGAGTTGGTTTCGCCGTCGGTTGCCGCGTGGTTGCCGGCATCGAGCCGGGCGCGCATCGCCCGCAGGCTGGTGAACACCGGGGTCGCCCTGCGCACCGGGGTACGGGTGACTGGGATCCGCCCCGACGGCGTGCAGACCGAGGCCGGTTGGGTGCCGAGCGATTGCACGGTCTGGGCCGGTTCGTTCGCAGTGCCTGACCTGGCGCTGCGCAGTGGCCTGCCGGTGACCGCCGACGGACGCCTGTGCACGGACGACACCCTGGTGTGCGTCGGCCAAGAACGGATCGTGGGTGTCGGCGATGCGGTTGCGCCGCCCGACAGCGTCGGCAGTCACCTCCGGATGAGCTGCCAGGCAGCGATGCCCATGGGTGCGCACGGCGCCGACACCGTCCTGGCGTTGATACGGGGCGAACGGCCGGCGCCAGTCTCCATCGGCATGGTCGGGCAGGGGATCAGTCTCGGGCGGCGCGACGGATTCATCCAGGCTACGCACCGGGACGACACCCCTCGTGGCCTCGCCTTCTCGGGCCGGGCCGCGGCGGTACTCAAGGAACGTGTCTGTCGCTTCACCGTGTCGTCGATGCGCCATGCGCGCACCTACCGGTGGCTCCCCGGCCCGACGCCGACCACGACCACTCCCGTGCCGGCCCCCGCAGCGGCGACCTCGCGGACACCGCCACAGTGGTAGCCGCAGAGACAGCCACAGCCACAATCGACGCAACGCCAAGACCGCGGAGTTGGCACGCCGCCACGTCGCACAACCGAAAGGAACACCATCGTGAAGGCCATCATCGTGTGCACCTCCGTGTCCCACGGCAACACGAAGCGGGTCGCCGACGTCATGGGGCAGGTCCTGCAAGCCCCCGTCGTCGACCCCGATGAGGTCGACGTGGCCGAGCTCGCCACCTATGACCTGGTGGGGTTCGGCTCGGGGATCTTCTCCATGCAGTTCCATCCGCGGCTGCGCCAGTTCGTCCAGGCACTGCCAACGGCCAAGCGGGGCACGGCATTTGTGTTCGCCACCAGCGGCCTGCCCGAACTGCCGTTCCGGCCCTTCACCCGCCCTCTCGTCCAGCTTCTCGAACAGAAGGGATTCGAGGTGGGCAGCGCCTTCTCGTGCCGCGCCTACGACACCTGGCTGCCGTTCAAGCTCCTCGGCGGCATCAACAAGGGGCGTCCCAACACCGTCGACCTGGAGGCCGCGCGAGCGTACGCCCAAGGGCTACGGGCGCAGGTCAGCGCGGTGTCCTGACTGGCGCGCGGCCGGGAACGGCGGGCCGGGCTGGACCCGAGCCGGACCGCCGCCGAACGCCCCCGGCCGCGACGACCATCGGCCCTACGAGACGCAGAACTCGTTGCCTTCGGGATCCTGCATGACCCACCAGTGGCCGGCCGGGCCCTGGTTCACCTCGCGGACGCGGGTCGCGCCCAGTCCCTCCAGTCGTGCCACCAACTCGTCGCGGCCGCCGGACACATCGGGCTCGCTGTGGACGTCGATGTGCAGGCGGTTCTTGCCGGTCTTGCCCTCAGGCACCTCCTGGAAGAGCAGCCGGCGTCCGCGGCCGACGCCGCTGGTCGCGTCGAACGGGTCCTCGGGGTGGCGGATCGCCGCGTAGCCACGGAAGGTCTTGCGGCCGCGGTGCTCGGCGATCGCCTCCTCCCCGATGTGCCCGGCGGCCAGCAACTGCTCGATCAGGGCGCCCGGGTCCTCCACCTCGTAATCGAGCGCCGCGGCCCAGAAGTCCGCGAGCGCAGGCGCGTTCGTGCTGTCGACGACCAGTTTCCAACCCAATGTCATGTAACTGGTTGTATGCCTTCGACGGGCTCCGTCGCAACTTCGGGCGCGCGCTCCGCTCCCACTCCAACATCGGCCACGACCGCCCTCCCGCCCTTCTGGTCCCTACGTTGCGGCGCCGGTGCCCGTGCCGACCCGGCGCCGCCGCACACTGACGACCGCGCCCGCTCCCACGGCCATCGCCACGCGGCCCCCAGCGCGATCGTCGGCAGCACGGCGGACGAGCCGGTCGCGGCCAACTCGCCCTTGGCAGCGGGCTCCTGGCCACCCTGCGGCTTGAGGTCGCGCGCCGCAGTCGGGCCCGCCGTGGCGCGGCCCTGCCGTCAAGGGGGCCTTCCTGAGTTGTCACCCGAGCTGCCGGTCCATGGGCAACCGGCGGTTGCGCAGCGATGCATGTGCGCACACGCGACCGCTGACGAGGAAGAGGGTTGCGCCCCCAGGCCAGTTGCGGGACAAAGGTCACAGCGGGTGCCCGCAACTCGCTTGTCAGCCTGCGGGGTTCGGGCCGGGCGGCAGGTGGACCGTCATGATGAGGTGGCAGGTTCCGGTGCCCGCGCCGCGGTAGGCGTGGGGGGCGTCGCCGTCGAACGTGGCGGTCTGTCCGGCCTCGACGGTGTGCTCGGTGCCGTCGACGACCAGGGTCATCCGGCCTGCGGTGACGCTGACGGACTCCACGACCCCGGACTGGTGGGGGTGACTGGGGTACTCCTCGTCCGGTTCGAGTTGCCAGCGCCAGACCTCGACGGGGGCCGGGCCCGAGGTGGTGAGCATGAGCCGGGCCTGACTGCCCTGCCTGCCGGTCCACAGCGGTGCCACCTTGTCCGCGGCCACGATCCGGACGTGCCCCTCGGACGGCCCCTGCATGAGGGCGGAGACCGAAATGCCGAGGGTGTCGGCCAGTCTGACCAGGGTGGCCAGGTTGGGATTGCCCTGGGCCTTCTCCAGTCCCACCAGGGCCCCCTTGCTGACCTGGGCGCGCCGGCTGAGCTCGTCCAGGGACAGGCCCGCGCGGACCCGGGCCGCCTTGACGTTGTGTGCGACCGTCCGCAGGGCCGCGGCCGTCTCGGCCACCTGATCACCATCCTCACCGATTGACCATTTGAATGTACCGCCCGGTCGTTTGGTTGACATCAGCCGGTCGTTCCATTGTACGGTGTGGTCGCTCCGCTGAACGGTAAGGGAATGTGCTGTGATCGCTCTGCTGCTGGCCCTCGGTAGCTCACTCGCCTACGGGTGCGCTGATTTCCTCGGCGGGCTCGGCGCCCGCAAGGCGCATGTGCTGCGCACCGTGATGATCGCCGCGCCGGCCAGTCTCGCGGTCGAGCTGCTGCTGTGGCCCGTGCTCGGCGCCTCGTTCGGCAACGCGGCAGTCGCCTGGGGCGCCGCGTCCGGCGTCGCCTCCGCCGCCGCGTTCGCGCTGCTCTACCGCACCCTGGCGATCGGCCCGATGAACGTGCTCTCGCCGGTGACCGCGCTGGTGTCCGCCGCGCTGCCGGTCACCGTCGGCCTGGTGCAGGGCGAGCGCCTGGCCACCGCCGGACTGGTGGGGCTGCCGCTGGCGCTGGTGGCGGTGGTGCTGGTCAGCGCCGGACACGGCGCCGGCTCGACGCGCCCCTCGCGCCCGGCGCTGCTGCTGGCCTTCGGTGCGGGTGCCGCCATCGCCCTCCAACTGGTCTGCCTGCACCAGGCACCGTCCGACAGCGGGGTGGCTCCGCTGATCGTCGGCAGGGCGGTCTCCTCGGCCGTCACCCTGACCGCGGCGGGACTGATGCGCCGCAGACTGGGCGCCGAACGGCCCGCGTACGCGGTGTCGGCGACCGCGGGTGTGTTGGACTCCCTCGCGAACCTGCTCTTCCTGCTCGCCGCCCGCAGCGGGGACCTGACCGTCGTCGCCGTGATCACCGCCCTCTACCCGGCCGGAACGGTCCTGCTCGCCCGCGGCGTGCTCGCCGAACGTATCCACCGCGGCCAACTCATCGGCCTGGGCACCGCCGCCGTCGCCGTCAGCCTCCTCGCCCTGACCTGAGCACGCGCTACGGTCCAACTCACCCCACACAGCCGGGCTATGGGGCCGGCCGCCAGAAGCTCCAACGCCCAAGCTCTCCAGCCCCCAAGTCCCACACGCGCTCAAGACGCCCCAACGGAAACGGAGTTCGCCCATGCCTGCCGTCCGCATTGCCCCCGCCGTCGCAGAAGCCTTTCCCAACGCCCTCATCGCCCTGGTCACCGCGTCCGGCCTGCGCGGCCACGATGCCTGGCCCGACACCGTCGCCGCCCTGGAGGACCTGGAGCGACAGCTCGCCGACGGTGCCTGGCAGCCCGCCGACGAGACCGATCCCCGCATCCAGGCATGGCACACCGCCTACCGCTCCTTCGGCACCAACCCCCGTCGCATCCGTCCCAGCGTCGACGCGCTCGGCCGCCGCCTCGCCAAGAAGGGCACGCTGCCGCGCATCAACCCGGCCGTCGACTCCTACAACGCCGTCTCCGTCCGGCACGGCCTGCCCGCCGGCGCCTTCGACCTCGACCGGGTGGCCGGCGACATCGAGATCCGCCCCGCCCACGGCACCGAGTCCTTCACTCCGCTCGGCGAGCCGGACACCATCGAGCACCCCAAGCCCGGCGAGGTCATCTACGCGGACACCACCGGCGTCCTGACCCGTCACTGGAACCACCGCGACTCCCACCGCACCCGCGTCACGGAGGACTCCAGCCACGTCGTCTTCGCCCTCGAAACCCTGCACGCCGACCGCGACGGGCACCTCGTCAAGACCGCGGCCGACGAACTCCGGGCCCTGCTCGCCCCGCACGCCGAACAGACCACCGTCTCCTACCTGACGTCGACCCAGCCCCAGGCAACCACGACCGCCTGACCACGGCCGGATCCCAACGCGTCCACCCCGCCCAGGCCAATCCGCAACTGCCGCTACGCCTGGACCGTGGCGGCGACGGTCGCCAACGACTGGGGGAGGCTGAGCGTGCCCGCATACAACGCCCCTTCACGGGCGACGTCGGTGATCACACGGCGCGAGCAGCCGGCCTGGTCCAGGAATTCCAGGACCTCGTAGAGGTCACCGACATCGGTGGCGCGGCCAGGGCGCTGCGGCCGAGGTCCAGTCGGGCGCAATCGGTGCATTCCGTCGAAGGTGCGGCGCCGCGATCCGATGCGGCAACCCGCGCGCCAGAGCGCCCCGTTGCACGCCATGGCGCACCCTGTCGCCACCGCGCCAGGAATCCGTCAACTCCCGCGCGCACAGCGCAAGAACGTCCCAGGCCACACCGGGACAGATTTCACGCCAACACACCCCCGCAGGAGGGAACTTGGCTGATTTCCCGGTCAACGTATCGGTGATCGTTGCAGGATGTGGGCCGGCGAAATCGGACGCCAGAAAGGTCAAAGATCATGGCGGAACACGGCACCACTTCGCAGGACACTGCCCGCAACAGTGCGACAGGCAACGAGGAAGCATGCACGGCCCCGTTCCGCGCGCCCCGGGCCGCTCGACTCACCACCGCCGTGGCCGCCGCACACCTAGCGCCCGTCAAGCGCAACGCCGAGGCAGCCGCCAGCGTCAACCCCTGGATTCCGTAGGCGCACTGACCCCGCCGCCGACCTTCGGCGCGCCCCAGACGGAACGACTCGGCGACTTTCCCTGTCGCGCGGCCCGGCCCAACACGGCCGGCGGCGCCCGCGCTCACGCCAGGAGGTGACTGGTGTGGGAAATGCGGCGGGCCGCGGCCGAGAGGGCGTGGATCTGGGGGCCGGCCTGTTCGACGCGGGTCACGGGGGTGGTGAACGGCAGGCGGACGTCGCGGTGCGAGCTGGGGTATTCGAGGCGGAGGGTGATCCCGTAGCGGTCCATGGCCACCGGAAGTGCGCGCTGCACACCGTCGTTGGGGACCGGGCGGACGAGTCGGAGCAGGAGCGGGACGAGTTCGGCGTGTGCGTCGACGAGGTGGGTCAGCATCTCCGCCTCGCTCTTCGCCAAGGGGTCGGGTTCGACGCGCTCCAACTCCCGGAGCGTGACATAGCTACGCCCCGTCGCGTCTTCCAGGACCGCCTGGCCGAACTCCAGGCACGCGCTCTGCTCGGACTGGGGGTCGTACGGGGCATCCAGCAGCCCGGCCAGCGTGACCCGTGCACGCAGCCGGTCGCGCACGGGCGTGGGGGCGATGTCGGTGAGTTCCAGGCGGACCGGAACGCGTCCGGTGGAGGGAGCGTCGGGGCCCTCGCACGGGGCGTGCAGGTGGAACAGGCCCGTGGTCCCGGCGCCGTTGAGGCGGTGGACTTCGCTGCGGAGCCCGTCACTCACCACGGTCATGGAGTGGGAGACGGTCAGGATCGAGCGGACGCGCTCGGCGGCGGTCGGTGCGATGGCGCGGGCACGAGATGAAGGCATCCGGCTTCTCCCAGAGCGAGCAGTGGGTTACTTAGGTTTGCCTAACCTAACTCACCGGCGTTCGGAGTGCGAGCACCCCCCTGCCATGACAGCCCGCACGACGTTCGCTTTCGGCCGGAGCGGTTGTCGTTCGAGGCCGGCCTCGCTGTCGAGACAACTCGGCGACCACCGAGCCCCGTTACCCCGCACCCGCGCCCACCCACCGCCACACCCGCTCACCACCACAATCACCCCAAGCACGGAAAATCCCCCGAGGCAAAGCCCCGGGGGACGAACGAGCTGCACCCTGCGCGGCAGACAGCAGAGGCCACGGCACGGCAGCTCTAGCCGACCGGCTTGCGGCCCCATGCGGAGATCAACGGTGCCGTCGCGGTGTCGAGATGTCCCGACGCGATGTTCGCCAGGTGCTCCTCGATCTCCTCGGCCGTCGCCAACCCGGCCTCAACCAGCCGCTCGCGGATCTGCCGTACGGTCGCGGCTTCCAGCGCGCTCCCGATCGGCGACGTGATCGGGAAGTACGCATCGGCCTCGACATCGGCCAACCCGGCCGTGCGCAGCAGCCAAGGCAGCGTGCGTCCAAAGGCGAGTTGCGCGCCCCGCTCCGCCAGCAGCGCCCGGAAGCCGCGCCGGATGCGGTTCGCGAGCTCCTGCTCGGGGCCGTACTCGTCGGGGCAGGCAAGCGGCTGCAGCGCTGGATCGGCGTCCTCCACCAGCAGCCATCCGCCGGGCCGCAGGGCCCGCACCATGGCCCGCAACGCGGCCTCGCGCTGCGGCACATGCACCAGGACGAGCCGGGCGTGCACCAGGTCGAACGGCCCTTCCGGCGCCTCGTCGGCACCCACGTCGTGCCGAACCACCTCGTACGGAGCCCCGGTCCGCGGCATCCACGACGTATCGAGATCGGTGGCCAGCACCCGGCCGCTCGCGCCGACCCGCTCGGCCAGCCACGCGGGGACGCTCGGGCCGCCCGCCCCGACCTCTCCAGCAGTTCCACCCGTCCGCAACCCCCAGCGCCCGCAACCGCCGGAACGTCACCGGGTCGAACAACTCCGACAAGGCCGCAAACCGCTCCCCCGCCTCGGCCTGCCGGTTGTCGAGCAGATACCCCTTGCCGCGGGCCTCGGCCGCTTCGTAGTCCGTCACCGCCCGAACATAACAAGTGCGCGACGAGGCGCTGCGCGCAGAGACAGCAGAGACAACCGGCGCGAAACCCGGCGCGAAAGCCGACGCGCGGCCCGACTTCGCCGAATCCACCCTGCCGCCCATCGTCGGTCCGCCGCATCGGTGTTCCCCCGCGCCGCCCGTGACACCAGGTCAGGCGTGCGGACCGGCAGAGGTCGCCCGGTCCGGCGCGGCGACGGCCCCCTATGCTGGAGGCCGCCCGGCCGAAACTGGCCGGGTCGACGACGCGGGAGGGTTTTGTGGCAGCGCTGGATCCGGACGACCCGCGGTCCATCGGCGGATACCAGTTGCTGGAGCGGCTGGGCGTCGGCGGCATGGGGCGGGTCTTCCTCGGGCGCTCGCCCGGTGGCCGGCAGGTCGCGGTCAAGGTGGTGCACGCCGCCCTGGTCGACCAGCCGGACTTCCGCTCCCGGTTCCGCAGGGAGGTGCAGGCGGCCCGCGCGGTGAGCGGGGCGTTCACCGCACCGGTGATCGACGCCGACCCGGACGCGGCCAAGCCCTGGCTGGTGACCAGTTACATCGCCGGCCCTTCGCTGGAGAAGGAAGTCGCCGACCGGGGACCGATGCCCGCGCCCCGCGTGTTCGCCCTGGGCGCCGGGCTCGCCGAGGCACTGGTGTCGATCCACCACGCGCATCTCATCCACCGCGACCTCAAGCCCTCCAACGTGCTGCTGGCCGAAGACGGCCCGCGGGTCATCGACTTCGGTATCGCCCGGGTCGTCGAGGGCAGCTCCCTCACCGTGACCGGGTACGCGCTCGGCTCGCCGGGATTCATGTCGCCGGAGCAGGTGAACGGCGAGGAGATCGGCCCGGCCAGTGACGTCTTCTCCCTCGGGACGGTCCTGGCGTACGCGGCCACCGGCGAAAACCCGTTCGGCAACGGCCACTTGGCCTCCCTCCTCTACCGGGTCGCCCACGACACCCCCGAACTCGACACCATCACCGACCCCGCGTTGCGCGCCCTCATCGCCGACTGCCTGGCCAAGGACCCCGCCCAACGCCCCACGCCCCGGGAGCTGCTGACGTGGTGTGGGGCGGGTGCGGGGGCGGTCGCACCGCCCGCGGCCGACACTCACGGGGCGCCGCACGACCTCGCACCATCCGACCGAACTCCCAGTCAGGGCACCGGGGTTGACGCCGGCAGCCGACCTTCCACCAGCCCGTCTCACTCCCCGGGCGCAAGTGGTGCCCACGGCGCCGGCGCCCTCCCCGGCGGCACCGCAACCCCCGGCGCGCGGACCGAAACGGCCTACCTGGGCCGACGGCCGACCGACGCCGACGGGGCAACGCCGCCGCCGATCGCCCCCCAACCCCCACCACCGGCCAGTCCCGACACTCCGCCGGCTCCGCTTCCCGTCACGCCGCCGACGGGCCCCACGCCCGCCGCCCCTCACGACGGGCCCCGCACTCCCCCACCAGGAACGGCGACGACGCAACCCAGCCCGACCGGCTCGGCGGGCCGGCGCGGCCCCAGTCGCCGTGTGCTCCTGATCTCGGCCGCCGCCGCGGCCGCCGTCGCCGCGGTGGGTGTCCCCGTGGCCCTGACCCGCAGCAACGACGACACCACGCAGGACTCCGCACCGGCCCCGACCCCGCCCCGTCCCGCTGCCCCAAAGCCGGTCGGCGCATGGCGACTTGACGAGGGTGCCGGCACCACCGCCACGGACTCAGCAGGCACGCACAACGGCACCGCGTCCGACGTCCGTTGGGGCGTGGGCAACAGCGGCGCCGCGCTCTTCAACGGTGTCAGCAGCCAGATCATCACGCGCGACCCGGTGCTCGACACCACTCCGGGACACAGCTTCACGATCTCCGCCTGGGCCTACCTCACCAGCGCGAACGGCTTCGCCACCATCGTCAGCCAAGGCACCTCCGGCGGCAGCGCGTTCTACCTCCAGTATTCGGGCGCCGACCGCCGCTGGGCGTTCTCCCGGGGCGTCCGCACGCTCGCGACCAAGCCGCCCGCCCTCAACACCTGGACCCATCTGGTCGGGGTCTGCGACGCCACGACCCACCGGCTGCACCTCTACGTCAACGGCGTGCAGCAGGGCACCGCCACCGATGCGCATCCCAACTCCACCCCGGGCCCGCTCATCATCGGCCGCGCCACCTTCGACGGCCGACCCGTCGACTTCTTCTCCGGCGGCATCAAGAACGTCCAGGTCTTCGACCGGGCCCTGACCCCCGACCAGGTCGCGGAGTTGAACTAGGCCCGGCCAGTCCCTGTGAGAGCATCGCATCGTGAGCAGGGCCAGAAAGAGGACCGGGACCGAGTCCAACAGGCACGGCAAAGACGGCGAACACGTGGGGCGCGGCGGCCAGTCCGAGGACAAGGCCGGTGGTGGCAGTGCGGGTCCCGTCGTGTCGTCGGTCAAGGACGAACGACTCGCCGCGGTACGGGCGTTGGGCACTCGGGCGGGGCGTGCGGCGGCCGGCGCCTGCGTGCTGGAGGGACGGGCGCTGATCGATCAGGTGCTCGCCGCCGGTACACCGCTGTTGGAGGTGCTGCGTGCCGAGGGCGCGGCCGGCGCCGAGGACGAGGGGTTGGCCAGGCGGTTGCGGGACCGGGGCGTGGTCGTGCACCGGGTCCGGGACGGGGTGCTGCGGCAGGTGGCCGGCACCGCGCGCCCGGTGGCGTGGCTGGCGCTCGCGGCGCTGCCCGCCGACGCCGAAGTGACCACGCCCTGGGGCGACTTCGCGCTGGTCTGCGACGGGGTCGCCGATCCCGGCAACCTCGGCACGCTCGTCCGCAGCGGCCGGGCACTCGGCATCGAGGACGTCGTCCTGACCGACGCCACGACGGACGTGACGTCCCGCCGGGTGCTCGACGCCTCGCGCGGCACGGTGCTCACCACCCGCACCCGACGCTTCGAGTCGCCCTCCGCGGCGGTCGCGGCGCTGCGGGCAGCCGGATTCCAGATCGTGGCGACCAGCCCCCGCGGCCGCCAACTCCAGGCACTGGCCCCACTGGACGGGCGCCCGGTGGCCCTGGTCGTCGGTGGCGAGACCGCCGGGGTCAGCCAGGAAGTCATCGATGCGGCGGACCTGCTGGTCGCCATCCCGATGGCCGGGGCGGTGGAATCGCTCAACGTCGGTGTGGCCGCCGGCATTTCGCTGTACGAACTACGGACGAAGATGGTGCTTGCCGTGCTGACCGAACGCATCCGCAACAGCCTGGGCCGCGACGTCACCCTCACCGGCCGCTTCATCCGAGACGCCCTCGACCGGGCCGCACGAGAGGCGGCCGGACTCTCCTCGGCCCAGGTCATCGCGTTGATGGTGGTCACGGCCGAACAGCACACGCCCGGGGACGAACTCCGCCGCGATCTGGGCGTGGACGCCGGTGAACTCGACGCGCTGATGGCTCCGTTGACGGAACGCGGCTGGCTGGAACGGCAGGAGAACGCCTACCTCCGCACCGCGGCGGGCGAGCAGGCGCTCGCGGCCCTGTGGCCCATCCAACAACAGGTCGAGCAGCAACTGTTGACGGGGCTGAGTGCGGATGAGCGGCAGACGCTCCGGGAGCTTCTCGGGAAGATCCGAGCCAACGCCGCCCGTTGCATGGATAGTTGAGCCGGCGAGAGACGGTGGGTGTCATGACGAGTTGAGGCACACAGCGGGCCGAACTCGTCACCTGGGCGGGCGCTGGCACGCTTCGCGCCGGCCGCGGCCAGTTCGGCCGGGCCGGCGTGGTGCCACCGCTCCGTGGCGAGTGAGCTCCGCTGGGTCGGCGGCCGCTCCATGTACCGGGTCTTCACGAGCGGGAAATCCGCGCGTAATACCGCCCGTGTGCAATGGAGTTGGAGGAGATGGACGGGATGGATTCGAGACCTCAGGCCGATCTGAGGTCCGCGGCGAGCGTGTCCGGTGCGTCGGGGCTGAGCACCTCCTCGCCGTAGAGTGCGTGCAGCCAGTTGGTCTGGTAGATGGTGTCGAGATAGCGCTCGCCGAGGTCCGGGGCGATGGCCACCGCGGTGAGGTTGTGGGCTCCCTGCTTGGCCAGCCACTCCTGGGCGCCGCTGACCACGGTGCCGGTCGAGCCGCCGAAGAGGAACCCGCGCCGGGCCAGGCAGTGGCAGGCCCGGACGGTGTCGGCCTCCTCGACGCGGATCACGTCGTCCACATAGGACTCGTCCAGGAGTGCGGGGCGGACGCTGGTGCCCAGGCCGGGGATCATCCGGCGACCCGGCTCGCCGCCGAAGGTCACCGAGCCGACGCTGTCCACCGCCACGATCCTCACCTGCCTGCGCAACTCCCGGAAATAGCGCGCACACCCCATCAACGTGCCCGTGGTGCCCGCGCCGATGAACAACACGTCCAGGCGCGGGAAGTGACGGGCGATGGCCGGCCCGGTGGTGCGGTAATGGGCCCGCCAGTTGTCGGCGTTGGTGTATTGGTTGAGCCATATGTACCGGTCGTCGGAGGCGCACAGTGCCTGGACATGGGCGATCCGCGCGCCGAGCAGCCCACCGGAGGCAGCCGGTTCGGCGATGATGTGCACCTGGCTGCCCATGGCCTCCATGAACCGGCGCGCCGAGAGGTTGCAGCGCGCGTCGGTCACGCACAGGAAGCCGTATCCCTTGCTGGCGGCGATGATGCTCAGGGCCACGCCCAGGTTCCCGGACGAGGACTCGACCAGGATGGAACCCGGCTTGAGCAGGCCACTCCACTCGGCGGCCTCCACCATTTCGGTCGCCGCCTTGAGCTTGATCGAGCCGGCGAAGTTGAATCCCTCGCACTTGAGGAACAGGTCGTGCCCCACGA
>NZ_JBHVJX010000026.1:0-107717 GCF_042798755.1 Streptomyces sp. NPDC057743 | reverse complement strand
CGCCTAATCAGACGCCCGGAATGAATTTCGACATGCGGAATTCAATCCCGTTGAGGAGTCGTGCAGTAGTGAGGTGCCGCGAAGCGGCGGGATGGTCGTCGCAGAACCGTTCCGGCTCTTTGGCAACTCGGAGAACACTACGGATCGGGGGAGGGTGTGTCAACCTGGGTCAGTCGAGGTCGCTGAGGCGACCTTCGGCGTCCGGCTGGGCGTCCTCGACCCGGCGCAGCAGGCGGGTCAACGCGTCGCCGAGGATTCGGCGTTCCTCGCCGGAGAAGTCCTGGAGGAGGTCCTCCTCGAAGACCGTGGCCAGGCGCATCGCCTCCAGCCACTTCTCCCGGCCCTCGTGGGTCAGCTCGACGATGACGCGCACGCGGTTGGTCTCGTCGCGCTCGCGGGTCACCAGGCCCTCGTTCGCCATGCGGTCAATGCGGTGGGTCATGGCGGCCGGGGTGAGGCCGAGGTGCTTGGCCAGTTCGCCGGGGCCCATGCGGTAGGGCGCCCCGGAGACGACGAGGGCCTTGAGGACCTCCCATTCGGCGTTGCTCATGCCGAGGGTGGCGGTCTGGCGTCCGTAGGCGACGTTCATCCGTCGGTTGAGGCGCTGGAGTGCGGAGACGACCTTCTCGACCTGAGGGTCGAGGTCCTGGAACTCGCGCTGATAGGCCGCGATCTGTTCCTCAAGGCTCGGCTCGGCGGTGCCGGCGGCCGGTTCTTCGGGCTCTGGCATGCGGCGAAGTATGACACGAAAGCCATTGGCGTTGAAGTTCTTCGTCATGTAGTCTTTAGCTTCGAACTTTAGGGTCGAAGTCTTGAGGGTGTGACTGTCCGGTCGCGGACGTCCTGCACCGTGCCTCGGCTTGGCCCCGGGGGTTTCCTGCTCGTTATCCGTCTTTTCGACCTGACCTAGGTAGGTGAGTGTGACCACCGCGATGGGCGCCGCGCTGCGCCGGATCCAGCTGGGGAACGCGCTGAGCGCGTTCGGCAACGGCTTCACCGTGCCGTATCTGTACGTCTACGTGGCGAACGTGCGGCATCTCGGTGCGAGTACGGCTGGTGTGGTGCTGGCGATGCTGGCGGTCTCCGCGCTGGTCGTGCTGCCGCTGACGGGGCGGGCCATCGACCGGCGGGGGCCGCTTCCGGTGGCCGTCGTCGGTACGGTCTCGGCGGCCGTTGGTTCGCTGGGGATCGGGCTGTCGGCGAGCGAGCCGATGGTGATCGCGTCGGCGGCGGCGCTCGGTGCCGGTATCGCGGTGATCCAGCCCGCGCTCGCCACGATGATCGTGTGGTGCTCGACGACGGTGACCCGCTCGCGGGCGTTCGCCACCCAGTTCTTCCTCAACAACCTGGGGCTGGGGATCGGCGGTCTGGTCGGCGGTCAGTTGGTGGACGAGGCGCACGCGTCCAGCTTTGTGCGGCTGTTCGCCATCGAGGCCGTGATGTTCCTGGTGTTGGGCGCGGCGATCGCGACCGTGCGGCTGCCGCGGGCGCCCAAGGTCGAGGACGCGGTGCCGTCCGAGGAGCGGGCCGCGGGTGCCTGGCGGGTGCTCTTCGGCGACCGGCGGATGGTGTGGCTGTGCGTGCTGGGCTTCGTGCTGTTCTTCGCCTGCTACGGGCAGTTCGAGTCGGGGCTGGCGGCGTATGCCACGGAGGTCACCCGGATCGAGCCGGCCACGTTGGGCATCGCGCTGGCGGCCAACACCGCGGCGATCGTGGCAGCGCAGTTCGTGGTGCTGAGGCTGGTCGAGCGGCGGCGCCGTAGCCGGGTGATGGCGCTGGTGGGGCTGATATGGACGGTGGCGTGGATCGCCGCCGGGCTGTCCGGGTTGGTGCACGGGGCGCAGGTGGTGGCGACGGTGCTGCTGATCTCCACGTACGCGCTGTTCGGCGTTGGGGAGTCGCTGCTGTCGCCGACCGTGTCGCCGTTGGTGGCGGATCTGGCGCCGGCCTCGCTCATAGGTCAGTACAACTCGGCGTTCGCGCTGGTCAAGCAGTTGGCGTTGGCGGTCGGGCCGGCCGTTGGGGCGCTGATGGTCGGGCACGGGATGTATGTCGCGTACATCGCGATGCTGACGGCGTGCGCGATCGGGATCACGGTGCTGGCGCTGCGGCTGGGGCGGATGTTGACCCCGGCGCAGGACCAGCCGCACCGGGCGGCCGTGCCGGCGCAGCGGGTGGAGGCCGAGCCGGTGGCCGCCGCGGTCTGAGGCGCGTTTCGGCGGCGGAGGCCGCCGGGCCCCGGCCGGGCGGCCCCGGTGGTGGGCCGCGGGCCGGGGGTCAGCCCTTGGGCAGGGCGAATTCGCACCAGACCGCCTTGCCGCCGCCCGGAGTTCGGCGGGAGCCCCAGGACGAGGCGATGGTGGCGACGATGGAGATGCCGCGGCCGGTCTCGTCGACGGGCTCGGCCCGACGGCGGCGGGGCAGGTGGTCATCGCCGTCGGTGACCTCGATGATCAGGCGACGGTCGGTGCGGCGCAGGCGTAGCCGCATCGGCGGGGTGCCGTGCTGGAGGGAGTTGGCGACGAGTTCGCTGGCGGCCAGCACTCCGAGGTCGTGGAGTTCGGGGGAGAAGCGCCAGGAGGCGAGGACTCCGGAGGCGAAGGCGCGGGCCCGGGGTGCGGCCTCGGTGCCGCCGTGGAGTTCGAGCGCGGCGTTGTGGAACAGCTCGGCGTCGTGGCCGGTGCGGACCGGGTTCTGGATGACGAGGATGGCGACGTCGTCGTCGTGCGTGGCGGTGATGCCCAGAGAGCGCAGCAGCCGGTCGCAGACGATGTCGGGGGCGCCGGTGGCGCCGGCGAAGGCGCGCTCCAGGCCGGCGACGCCCTCGTCGATGTCCTTGTCGCGGCGCTCCACGAGGCCGTCCGTATAGAGGACGGCGCTGCTGCCGGGGCTGAGCGGGACGGTGCCGGAGGTGTGCAGCCAGCCGCCGGTGCCCAGGGGCGGGCCGGTCGGTTCGGCGGCGCGGCATACGGTGCCGTCGGCGTCGCGGACGAGCATCGGCAGGTGGCCGGCCGAGGAGTAGACCAGGCGGCCTTCGTTGGGGTCGTGGACGGCGTAGACGCAGGTGGCGATCTGGCTGGCGTCGATCTCGGCGGCCAGGCCGTCGAGGAGTTGGAGCACCTCGTGGGGCGGGAGGTCGAGGCGGGCGTAGGCGCGGACGGCGGTGCGGAGTTGGCCCATGACGGCGGCGGCGCGCACCCCGCGGCCCATGACGTCGCCGATGACGAGTGCGGTGCGGCCGGCGCCGAGGGTGATGACGTCGTACCAGTCGCCGCCGACCGCGGCGTCGGTGCCGCCGGGTTGGTAGGTGGCGGCGACGCGGAGGTCGTCGGGCTGTTCCAGTTCCTGCGGGAGCAGGGAGCGTTGGAGGGTGACGGCGGCGGCGCGCTGGCGGGCCTCGCTGGCGCGGAGGCGCTCGGCGGACTCGATCTGGTCGGTGACCTCGGCGCCGAAGACCAGGACGCCCTTGTGCGGGGCGACGCAGGCGACCTCCGGGTCGGGGGCCGGGCCGCTGTCGGCGACCTCGATGGGGGTGCAGGTGAAGGTGTAGTAGCCGTCGCGGGTGCGGTCGCCGCAGGCGCCGGCGGGGACCTTGCGGGACTTGACGGTGCGGGGCCGGCCGCTGCGCAGGACCTGGTCCATCAGGGGCAGCAGGCCCAGTTCGCCGAGTTCGGGGAGGGCCTCGCGGGCGGTGCGGCCGGCGGGGCGGGGGCCGAAGACGCCGGCGTAGGCGCCGTTGACGTAGGCGATCCGGTGTTCGGGGCCGTAGACGACGGCGACCAGGGCGGGGATGGTGCCGAGGATGTCGTGGACGGAGAGCGCGTCGACGGTGGGCGGGGTGGCGTGCGGCGGGGTGTCCTCGCCGGCGGTGCCCTCGGCGCGGGCCGCGGGGACGGTGCCGGGCGGGCCGGCGGGGGCGTCGCCGGCGGGGGCGGGCGTGGTCGAGTGTGCCGTGGGCCCGGCGGGCGGGGTGGTCGACGGAGCGGCGCGGTCGGCTCGGGCGGCGGTGCGCCGCTGCGTACCCGGGAACTTGGCGCTCCAGCGCGTGAAGATCACGGAGGGATACCTCTTACTTCGCGTCGTCGCGCGGGGTCGGGCCGTCGGCGTGGGGGAACGCCCCGTGGCGTGGCTGGGGGCGCTGTCGGCACCCTCTGATGGAATGCAGCAAACGTCCTGAATCCTCGTGATTGTCACTCTTCGCAGATACGAGCCCACCCATGGTCACACGTCCAGTGTGGCCGACCGGACGGTCATCCGTCAGACGCCGGGCGCGCGGGCGTAGTTCCCGGCGCCGCGGTGGCCGGCCGGCGTCGGTCGGGCGGGCGGTCAACGTCCCTGGTGGGGCGGCCGGTCAACTGGCTTCGTTGTGCCGGCCGGTGCCCGCGGCGAGTTCGAATTCGGCGCGCGGATTCTCCAGCGAGCCGAGGGAGACGATCTCCCGCTTGAACAGTCCGGCCAGGGTCCATTCGGCGAGGATCCGGGCCTTGCGGTTGAAGGTGGGCACCCGGCTGAGGTGGTAGGCGCGGTGCATGAACCACGCGGGATAGCCCTTGAGTTTGCGTCCGTAGACGTGCGCGACGCCCTTGTGCAGGCCGAGCGAGGCCACCGAACCGACGTATTTGTGGCGGTAGTTGTGGAGCTCGTCGCCGCGCAGGGCGGCGGTGAGGTTGGCGGCGAGCGCCTTGGCCTGGCGGACGGCGTGTTGGGCGTTGGGGGCGCAGAGGGTGCGCGGGGCGTCGGAGGTGGCCGGCAGGGGCGCGGTCAGGTCCGGTACGGCCGCCGCGTCCCCGGCCGACCAGGCGTGCTCGGCGCCGTCCACCTGGAGCGCGGCGGTGCACTTGAGGCGGCCGTGACCGGCCAGCGGGAGGCCGCTGGCGGCGACGATGGGGTGGGGCTTGACGCCGGCGGTCCACACCAGCGTCCGGGCGGGGAAGCGGGAGCCGTCGCTGAGCCGGATCAGGCGCCGCTCGCAGGAGTCCAGGCGGGTGGTGAGCCGGACGTCGATGTTGCGGGCGCGCAGCTCGCGGACGGCGTAGCGGCCCATCTCGGGGCCGACCTCGGGCAGGATCCGGTCGGTGGCCTCGACCAGGATCCACTTCATGTCCTCGGGCTGGACGTTGTGGTAGTAGCGGACGGCATAGCGGGCCATGTCCTCCAGTTCGGCCAGCGCCTCCACGCCCGCGTAGCCGCCGCCGACGAAGACGAAGGTCAGCGCGGCGTCGCGGACCTCGGGGTCGCGGGTGGAGGAGGCGATATCGAGCTGTTCGAGGACGTGGTTGCGCAGTCCGATGGCCTCCTCGACGGTCTTGAAGCCGATGCCGACGTCGGCGAGGCCGGGGACGGGGAGGGTGCGCGAGACCGATCCGGGGGCGAGGACCAGCTCGTCGTAGGCCAGGGTGTGGGCGCCGTCGCCGGCCTCCCGCGCGGCCAGGGTGGTCAGCGTCGCCTTCCGTTTGTCGTGGTCGATGGCGGTGACCTCGCCGATGACGACGGTGCAGTGCGGCAGGACGCGGCGCAGCGGGACGACGACGTGGCGCGGGGAGATGGAGCCGGCGGCGGCCTCCGGCAGGAATGGCTGGTACGTCATGTACGGGTCGGGGTCGACGATGACGATCTCGACCGCGCCCTGCCGCAGTTCCTGCTTGAGCGTGCGCTGCAACCGCAGGGCGGTGTACATCCCCACGTAGCCACCGCCGACCACGAGAATGCGCGCCACGGCGTCCGAATGCTCCGAAGACACAGTCTTCACAGAGGTTCTCCTCGCGGTGTCGACCAGGCCGGGGCGCCACCGAGCGGGCGGCCGGGCCGGCAGCGCGGCCACCCCCTACGGGCGCTGTGCCCCCGGCGCGCACAGCACTGTTCCATGACGCACTGCCGCAACGGCTTTGTCCACAGGTCGGTCGAAAAGTATGGCCGGTACGCAGCGGTGGTGCGGAGCGGGACATTCCACATCACCGTTGCGAAGTACGCTGGTCAGGCGGAGATTGGCGCGAGACGGGAGGAAGGGGGCTCCGAGCGGATCCGGCCCATTAGGCCGATCGGGGGGTGTAGCAGGCGGAGGACCCTCTTCAATCTTGACGCGGGCTCAACTATGTTCGTATCTCGTTGGGGTGCACCCTTTCGTCGGGTCACCCCGGCCGTCAGGGCGGGGAGTCTCCGGGGGGAGACGTCATTACCGGGGGATCACTTATGCACATTCAGGGCTCTCAATGGCCGACGGCGGTCACCGTGACCGCCGCTTCCGACGGTGCCAACGGCGCCGGGGGCAAGGGAACGGGCGCTGCGACCGGCGCCAACGGCCGCAGCGCACCGCTGCGGGTCGACGCCCAGCGCAATTTGGAGCACGTGCTGCGCGCGGCGCGCGAGGTCTTCGGCGAGCTGGGGTACGGCGCGCCGATGGAGGACGTGGCACGGCGGGCCCGGGTCGGGGTCGGGACGGTCTACCGCCGCTTCCCGAGCAAGGACGTCCTGGTCCGGCGGATAGCCGAGGAGGAGACCTCCCGGCTGACCGAGCAGGCACGGGCCGCGCTGGGTCAGGAGGACGATCCGTGGTCGGCGCTGGCGCGGTTCCTGCGGACGTCGGTGGCTTCGGGGGCGGGGCGGCTGTTGCCGCCGGGCATCCTGCGGGTCGGCCCGGGCGAGGAGCGGGTGCCGGAGGGCCTGGGCGAGGTCCGGGTGCCGGAGGGCGGGACCGAGGCGCGGGTGCCGTTGCAGCGGGCGGCGCCGAGCGAGGCGGACGTGGCGGACGTGGCGCGTACCGGCACCGAGGCCGAGGAGACGCCGGGCGGGCAGGCGTTGCTGGAGGTCGTCGGACGGCTCGTGGAGCGGGCTCGGGCGGCCGGTGCGCTGCGGGTCGACGTGACGGTCTCCGATGTGCTGCTGGTGATCGCCACGGGCGCGCCGGCGCTGCCGGATCCGGGACAGCAACAGGCCGCCTCCGCACGGCTGTTGGAGATCCTGCTGGAAGGGCTGCGGTCACGTCCCACCACCTGATGCGGGGCGGCCGGCCCGGCGGCGCGGTGCATACGGCACAACGGCGCGCGGGTGGGCGGGGCTTGGCGTTGGGGGGTGTCGGCGGGGGCGGTTGTCGCGCCGGTCGCGCCGTTGGGCGTAGCAGGGCTGGCTACAAGGGCGGGCCGTGGGGTCGGGGTTCCCGGGGCGGGCGTTTGGCGTGTGGTGGCCGGGGCCGGTGTGGCGCGGTCGCCGGGGCGGGAGGGCCGCTGGCGGTGAACGTCAGTGCGGGCGCCCCGGAGGAGTGGTTGCCCACCCGGGCCCTGAAGCTCGGGCCCCGGGTGTGGCACGCTAGCGCGGTGTTGCGGTGTGACGGGTTCGGGGGCCTCGGCGATGGGTGTTGACGGGCGGGACGAGCGGCGCGGCGAGGGCGCGGGCGCACCGTCGGGTCAGGTACCGGACCAGTTGGGGCCGTGGGGGGCGACGCCCTCGGCGGCCGGTCCGGGGGGCGCCGGGCCCAGCGTGCCGGCGCAGCGCAGGCATGCCCGGCGGCGGGGACGGCCGGCGGCGGGCGAACCGGCCGCCGAGGGCACCGACGCCGGACTGCCGCCGTCCGACGCCCAGTTGGTGGCCGCCATGCGGGCCGGCGACGACAGCGCCTACGAGGAGCTCTACCGCCGGCACGCCGAGGCGGTGCGCCGGTACGCGCGCAGTTGTTGTCGGGACACCCACACCGCGGAGGACCTGACCGGCGAGGTGTTCGCGCGCACCCTCCAGGCGGTGCGCGGCGGGGCCGGGCCGGATTCGTCGGTGCGCGCCTATCTGTTGACGACCGTCCGGCGGGTCGCCGCGGTCTGGGCGAAGACCGCCCGGCGGGAGCATCTGGTCGAGGACTTCGCGGTGTTCGCGGTGACCGCGGCCGGCTCGTCCCTGGACGACGACACCCTGGACCTCGGCGCCGACGTCCGGGCGATGCACGAGGCCGAGCAGACGATGGCGGTGCGGGCGTTCCAGAGTCTGCCGGAGCGCTATCAGACGGTGCTGTGGCACACCACCATCGAGGACGAGTCGCCGAGCGAGGTCGCGCCGCTGCTCGGGCTGACCGCCAACGCCACCGCCGTCCTCGCGCACCGGGCCCGGGAGGGGCTCAAGCAGGCGTATCTGCAGGCCCATGTGAGCCAGTCGCTGACCTCGGGCGGCGACTGCGCGCGCTACGCGGACCGGCTCGGCGCGTACGCCCGGGGCGGGCTGCGGATGCGGGCCGAGCGGGGGCTGCGCAAGCACCTGGACGAGTGCGCCCAGTGCCGCGGCGCGGCGCTGGAGGTCGCGGATCTCAACCAGCGGATCGGGGCGGTGCTGCCGGTCGCGGTCATCGGTTGGTTCGCGGCCGGGTACGCGATCAAGGGGGCCGCGGCGGTGGCCGGCGTCGCCGGGGCCGGGGCTGCGGCGAGCGCCGGGGTGGCCGCGGCCGCCTCGGGCTCCGGGTCCGGTACGGCCGCCGGTGCCGGCGGGGCCGCCGCGGGGTCCGGTGCGGGCGCGTCCGCGGGCTCGGGTGGGGCGGCCGCGGGCGAGGGGTTGGCCGCGCCGGTGAAGGTCGCCGTCGGGGCCGGGTTGGTGGTCGTGGCGGGCGCGGCACTGGCCTTCGCGCTGACCGGGTCGCCGCAGCCGGCCCCCAAGCCGCGGGCGCAGCCGCCGGCGCCCTCGGCGCCGGCCGTGCCCACTCCCCCGCCGTCGCACACGCCGCGGCCCCCGGTGAGCGCCCCGGCCCCGAAGCCCAGCCCGACGCCCGCGCCGCCCAGGCCCACTCCGGCGCCGCCGAAGCCCACCCCCACGCCGACCCCGCCCCCGACGCCGACTCCGACACCGCCGAAGCCCACGCCGACGCCGACTCCGACGCCCACCCCGACCCCGACGCCCACGCCCACACCGCCGCCCGCGCCGTATCAAGTCAACGCGCTGCAGTACGACTTCGCGGGCGACGGCACCAAGCCGGAGGTCCGCGCCTTCGACAGCAGCTGGCTGTGGAAGCGGAACCACCCGAGCATCGGCGGGACGAGCTATCCGCACGGGGTGAGCGTGCACGCGTCGTCGTCCGTGGTCATCGACCTCAACCGGCAGTGCACCGCGTACGACGCGGTGGCCGGCGTCGACGACCTCAGCCTGGGGCTGGGCGCGCTGCGCTTCTCGGTGTACGCGGACGGGGTCCGGCTGTGGCGGTCGGCCGTGGTGCACGGCGGGCAGCCGGCGGTGCCGGTGCACGTCCCGTTGGCCGGGCGCAAGACGCTGCGCCTGGTGGTCGAGCCTTCGAGCGCGGGCGATCTGGTGGCGCTGGGGGACTGGGCGCGGTCGCAGATCAGCTGCCGGTGAGGGAGCGGGCGGGACGGGCGCTTGGCACCCGTCGGCCGAGGCATCGCTTCGGGGCCCTGGGGCCTTTCGGGGCGTGGCGACGGAACGCGGCAACAGGCCCGGTTAACGGGACTCAACGCCGGGCCCGGTAGCCGGGCGTGGCAACACCGGTCACGTCGGAGTGTGCGCCGGTGTGCGCCCCGACTCCGGGCGCGCGGGGAAGGTCGTGCGCCGGGTTGGTGCGCCGTTCTGCCGGGAGCACCGGGGCGGGACCGTGCTCCGGTCATCCGCCCCTGCGGGAAAACGGGCGGCGGGCCCTCCCCAGCCGTCCCCAACAGGCCGCCCGTGCCGGGCGGTTGGACACTCAGGCGAGCCGGGCGCGCGGCACCACGCCCCCGGCGAGGGCCCGTTGGCGCGGTGCCTCCGCGCCCGTCCAGCACGAGCCGCGGCGGGCCAGCAGCCGACGCAGCCACACTTCGGTGGAGACCAGGTCGGCCAGCCCGTCCAGGGGCAGCGAGGCGCCCTCGGCGGCCGCCCGGAGCGCCGTGCGGACCACCCGCGCCTCGATCAGCCCGGCGTCGGCGAGCAGGGGCGCGTCGAAGAGCCGGAGCAACTGGCCGGCGGCGGCGCGGAGTCCGGCGCGGGCCGCGGCGGAGTGCGGGTGGTGCGCGGCGGCGCCCCAGCCGGACGGCAGGTGCCGGACGCCGGCGCCGGTCAGGACCGACCGCAGGACGGCCGCCCGGGCGCCGGGCTGCACCCGGAGGGTGTCCGGCAGGGCGCGACAGGCGAGCACCACCTGGTTGTCCAGGAAGGGGGCGTGCAGCCGCTGGCTGCGGACCTCGGCGGCCTGCTCGAAGATCCGGTGGTCGGCGGCCTGGCGGGCCAGCGCGGCCCGGGCCCGCCGCTCGCCGGGACGGCCGGCGGCGGGCGAGCGGCCGGCCGCGTCCCCGAGGCGGACCGCCACCTCGGCCAGCGCCTCCCCCGTGAGCCAGCGGGCCGCGGGCCCGGGGCGGCACCAGGTGAGCGCGGCCAGCGAGGCATCCACCGCGCCGCCGGCCACCGGCTCGTCGGCGAACTCCCGCTCCCGTAGGCGACGGGCGGCCTCGGCGATCCCCGTGGCGTAGGAGGTGCGGGCGAGCTTCCGGGCGGCCCGGTAGACGGTGAACGGGATCAGGACGGAGTGCGCGGAGGGTCCGTCCGCCTTGGCCAACGCGGTGACCGGGCGCAGCAGATGGCGTCGGCGGCGGTCCATGAGGAGGTCGGCGAGGCGGGCCGGGTGGGCGTCGAGGACCTGACGGGCGCCGTTTCCGACGAAGTGGTCGGCGCCGCCGGACACCAGCCGGCTGCGGTGCCGGCCGGCGAGGACCAGCGCGGGGCCGGGCTCGTCGGTGAGCGGGAGGGCGTCGAGGCCGGTGTACGGGAGCGCCTCCTCGCCGGCCGCGACGATGACGTGGTGCAGCCGGGGGTTCTCGGCGATCCCGCGGGCGCGCTCCAGTTCTGCCTCGTGGTCGTCCTGACCGCCCCTGGTGGCACGGTCGTTGAAGGTCACCGCCAACAGGCGCTCGCCGTGGCCGTTGATCCTCCCTGGTTGGCCGGGGAGGCCGGCGGCCAGCAGGGCGAGCGTTCCGGAAGCGCTGCCTCCGGAGAGGTCGGCGCCGATGCCGGGGGCCGGGCCGCCGCGCGCCGCGCGCCGCTCCGCGGGGCCCATGCCGGGCACCGGGCCGGGGTCGAGCCGGTCCAGGCCGTCCGGGTCGGGGGCGAAGCGGGGGGCCGCCAGACGGGCGCGGACGGCCTCCACCAGGGCCTCGCGGACGGCCTCCACGGCCTGTTCCGGGGCGAGTTGGGGGGTGGCGACGGCGAGGGAAGCGGGCGGCTCGTAGGAGGCGCGCTCGCTGGTGCCGTTGCGCAGCACCAGGGCGTGGCCGGGCGGGACGCGGTGCACGCCGTCGTACGGGGTGCCGGTGCCGAGGGCCTCGGGGGCGTCCGGGCAGGCCAGCAGCGCCGCCAGGTGGCCGACGTCGAGGCCGGCCTCGACGAGGTCGGCGAGCGGCAGGGCGGCGGTGGCGTACGCGGTGCCGCCGGCCCAACGGGTGTGGAAGACGGGGCGGGCGCCGGCCAGATCCCCGGTGACGGTGATCCGGCGTCCCACCTGGGCGACGGCGGTGTAACTGCCCGGCCAGGCGGTGAGATGGCGCAGCGCGCCCCCACGGGCGGCGAACAGGCCGACCTTCAACTGGTCGTCGGTGGCGCCGCAGACCCCGAAGACGGCGAGCCGGGTCTCCGGGTCGGCCTGTACGACGCGCACCTCATGGGGCCGCCAATCGCCCACCGCCCAGAGGGGATCGGGGTCGCCCCACAGGAGTTGGGCGCCCACGGGCAGCAGCGAGCGGCACCCCTTGTCGGTGGTCGCGGCACTGCTCCACCCCACCAGCCAGCGCATCGCCGCCTCCGCCCGATTTCCCCGTCCGCCGAGGTGGCCGGCGGCCGCCCCGCACAGCGGATTCCCCAGCTGTCGTGCGGTCCATGCTGCCATGGCGCTGGCCTGCGGGCGGCTGCGGAGACGGCCCCTATCCGGGCGCGCGATGCCCCACTGACGCGCCAGGCGAGGGGCGGCGCGGCGCCCCGATGGCGACGGGCGGGAGGGCGCGGGCAGCGGCAACGGCCCCGGGTGGCCCCCCGTGTGGCCCCCGGAGCGGTCGACGGCGTGAAAGCGTCACCCGTCGATTTTCGGCCAAAGTCCGTGCCGTTCAGCCGAGTTGGGTCCCGGTCGGCGCCCCGGACTCGGCCGCCGTGCGGCGCGGCGGCCGGGTGGGTGCCCGGTCCCCGCGACGGTCCGGGAAGCGGGCTGCGCCTCCCGGACCGGACCGCCACCCGCGGGGAATGAGGTGGCGGTGTCCCCCAGCCCACTGGATCCAGTACAGCGGGCCGACCCACGCAGAACTCATCGAAGCGCGGGGGGCGTTGAGGGGCCAGCGCGCACGGACGGGCGCATGGGCACACGTACCCGGAGCACATGCCAATTCCCGCACCCCCGTTTGAACACGAATCTCGCCATCCAAGACACCGGCCCTTAACGGTCGGGATCCGGCGAACTACTCTGGGTGGACGCATGCCCCGGGGTACGGGGCGGCTGTCGCTGTGTCGAGGGGTGCGCATGTCCAGGGATACACGCGGGCCGAACGAAAAGCTCGGCACCGTTCTCGCCCTCGCGGGGATCAGCAATGCCGGACTGGCGCGCCGGGTCAACGACCTGGGTGCCCAACGCGGTCTGACGCTTCGCTACGACAAGACGTCGGTGGCCCGATGGGTCTCCAAGGGCATGGTGCCCCAGGGCGCCGCGCCCCATCTGATTGCGTCCGCGATCGGCAGCAAGCTGGGGCGACCGGTGCCGTTGCACGAGATCGGTCTGGCCGATGCCGATCCGGCGCCCGAAGTGGGGCTGGCCTTCCCCCGTGACGTGGGCGCTGCGGTGCGCTCAGCGACCGAGTTGTACCGTCTCGATCTCGCCGGCCGGCGGGGCAACGGCGGCGGCATCTGGCAGAGCCTGGCCGGATCCTTCGCGGTCAGTGCGTATGCGACCCCCACCTCCCGTTGGCTGATATCGCCGACCGACAGTTCGGTGGCGCGGGAGACGGCCGAGGCGCGGGAGAAGGACGCCGCGGCCGCCGGTGATGCCGGGACCCCGCAGCACGTCGGCCACAGCGACGTCACCAAGCTGCGCGAGGCGGCCGAGGACGCCCGGCGCTGGGATTCCAAGTACGGGGGCGGGGACTGGCGTTCGTCCATGGTGCCGGAGTGCCTCCGGGTGGACGCGGCGCCGCTGCTGCTCGCCTCGTACAGCGACGAGGTGGGCCGCGCGCTCTTCGGGGCGACGTCCGAACTCACCCGCCTGGCAGGCTGGATGGCCTTCGACACCGGCCAACAGGAGGCCGCCCAGCGGTACTACATCCAGGCGCTGCGGCTGGCCCGCGCCGCCGCGGACGTCCCCCTGGGCGGGTATGTGCTCGCGTCGATGTCCCTCCAGGCGACCTACCGGGGCTTCGCCGACGAGGGCGTCGACCTGGCCCAGGCCGCCCTGGAGCGCAACCGCGGGCTGGCCACCGCGCGCACCATGAGCTTCTTCCGCCTGGTGGAGGCGCGGGCGCAGGCCAAGGCCGGTGAGGCGCGCGCCTGCGAGGTGGCGCTCAAGGCGTCCGAGGGCTGGCTGGAGCGCTCCCGAGGCGGCGACCCGGACCCGTCCTGGTTGGACTTCTACTCCTACGAGCGGTTCGCTGCCGACGCCGCCGAGTGCTACCGGGACCTGCGGCTGCCCCGTCAGGTGCGGCGCTTCACCGAGCAGGCGCTCTCCCGGCCGACGGAGGAGTTCGTCCGCTCGCACGGGCTGCGCCTGGTCGTGTCGGCCGTCGCCGAACTGGAGTCCGGCAATCTGGACGCGGCGTGCGCCGCCGGCACCCGGGCCGTCGAGGTCGCCGGCCGCATCTCGTCCGCCCGCACCACGGAATACGTCCGGGATCTGCTGCACCGCCTGGAGCCGTACGGGGACGAGCCACGGGTGGTCGAACTCCGGGAGCGGGCACGGCCGTTGCTGGCGGCGCCGGCTTAGCACGCGGGCGCTGGAGGCGCGAAGGGCGCTGAAGGCGCTGTGGGCGACCGCGGGCGGCGGTCGGGGAACGACGAGCGGGCGCCCTGCGCGGGGTGGGGTCCAGGACGCGGGTCGTCTTCGCAGGTCAGGCCGGATCACTGCGGATTGTCGGTGCCGCCCGTCATGATGGACTACGGCGTCGGCGATGACGCGCGGACCCGCGGCGACGGGCGGGCCGGCGGTCATGCGGTTGGGGAGGTGCAGTGGCGGCGTACGACTGCGATGTGCTGGTGATCGGTGCCGGGATCGTAGGGCTTTCCACGGCCCATGCCCTCACGCGCGCCGCGCCGGGTATACGCGTCGTGGTGCTGGAGAAGGAGCCCGGTGTGGCCCGCCACCAGACCGGGCGCAACAGCGGGGTGATCCACAGCGGGATCTACTACCCACCCGGTTCGCTGAAGGCCCGCTTCGCCCTCCAAGGGGCGGCGGAAATGGTCAAGTTCTGCACGGAACACGACATTCCGCACGAGGTCACCGGCAAGCTGATCGTCGCCACCGACCGCGGCGAGCTGCCCCGGCTGCACGGCCTCATCCAGCGCGGCCGCGAGCACGGTCTGCCGGTGCGCGAGCTGGGCCCGGCCCAGATCGCCGGGTACGAGCCGGAGGTGCGCGGCCTGGCCGCGATCCACGTCGGCACGACCGGCGTCTGCGACTTCGGCGCGGTCGCCCGGGAGTTGGGCCGGCTCGCCCAGGAGGACGGCGCGCGGGTCGTCCTCGGCGAGGAGGTCACCGCCATCGGGCGCCGCCCCGGCCGGGTCGCGGTCCGCACCGCCGGCGGCACGGTCTACCGCGCCCGCGCCCTGGTCAACTGCGCCGGGCTGCACTGCGACCGGATCGCCCGGCTGGCCGGCGACGCCCCGGGCATGCGGATCGTGCCGTTCCGCGGGGAGTACTTCACCCTCGCCCCGGAGCGCGCGGCCCTGGTCCGGGGCCTGGTCTACCCGGTGCCCGACCCGGCGTTCCCGTTCCTGGGGGTGCACCTCACCCGCGGCATCGACGGCGCCGTCCACATCGGGCCGAACGCCGTCCCCGCGCTGGCCCGCGAGGGCTACGACTGGCGCACCGTCCGCCCCGCGGAGCTCGCCGGGACGCTGGCCTTCCGCGGCTCCTGGCAGATAGCCCGCCGCCACTGGCGCTACGGCGCGGGCGAGCTGCACCGCTCGCTGTCCCGTCGGGCCTTCGCGGACGCGGTCCGCCGGCTGCTGCCCGACGCCCGGGAGGAGGACCTGCTGCCCTCCCCCGCCGGCGTCCGGGCCCAGGCCGTCCTCCCCGACGGCACCCTCGTCGACGACTTCCTCTTCGCCGAGTCCCCCGGCATGGTCCACGTCCTCAACGCCCCGTCGCCGGCCGCCACGGCCAGTCTCCCGATCGGCCGCGAGGTGGCCCGACGGGTCGCCCGACTGTTGGGCATACCGGCGGGCGAGGTGCGGGGCCTCGGCCCCGAGGCGGGAAGCTGAAAGCCCGCTCCCGTTACCTCGCCCACACCGCGCCGTCCCCCGGGAGACCCGCCGCCGCCCGCCCGGCCCGCACCGCGTCGCCCGTTGGCCACCGGGCCCCACCTGCGCCTCTACGGGCGGGCAGGGGCGCGGGCCCGTCGGAACGGGGGGTGTCGGCCGGCCTTCGCCCCGTTCACCGCGCCCGGCGGTCCCGCCCTCGACGGTCCCGTTGACCCCGGCGCCATCCGTAGAATCGACGCACTGTGTCCGAGAACCCCGCCACCCCCGAGACCCTCGCCGCCGTTGCCGACGCCACGGGCGCGGACGCCGCGGTGACCGCCGCAGCAACCGCCGCCCCGGCCGCCGCGCCCCGGCGCGGCAAGCCGATGTTCCCCGACGGCACGGGACCGGCGGCCGACCCCGCCGGCTCGCACCACGAGCGGCGGATCCGGTCCTTCCAGCCCCGCCGCAGCCGCGTCACGGCCTCGCAGGGCGACGCGCTGCGCCGGCTCTGGCCGAAGTGGGGCGTGGACGTCGACGGGCTCTCCCGCCTCGACCTCGACGCGTTCTTCGACGGGCGGCCGGTCGTTTTGGAGATCGGTTTCGGGATGGGCGAGGCCACCGCGCAGATGGCCGCCGCCGCCCCGGAGACCGGCATCCTCGGCTGCGATGTGCACACCCCCGGCCAGGGCCATCTGCTCGGTCTCGCGGAGCGGAACGGCCTGTCCAACATCCGGGTGGCCAACGGCGACGCGATCATCCTGCTGCGCGAGATGCTCGCCCCGGCGTCCCTGGCCGGCCTGCGCGTCTACTTCCCGGACCCCTGGCCCAAGAAGCGCCACCACAAGCGCCGGCTGATCCAGCCGGAGTTCGTGGCGCTGGCCGCCACCCGGCTCGCGCCCGGCGCCCTGGTGCACTGCGCGACCGACTGGGAGCCGTACGCCGAGCAGATGCTTGAGGTCCTCTCCGCCGAGCCGGCGCTGGAGAACCTCTACCCGGGCTACGCACCGCGACCGGACTTCCGGCCGCTGACGAGATTCGAGGGCCAGGGCCTGGACAAGGGCCACACCGTCCACGACCTGCTGTTCCGTCGCCGGGCCTGAGGCCCGCGGCCCCTACGGGCCGCGCCCCCGCACCACCGTGTCCTCGCTGGCGGCAAACTCGCCTGCCCACGCCGCTCCACCCTCGTTAGGGTCGATGGGTGTACCCGTCACCGCCGCCGCTCCCCGAGCGCTCAGCCGGCCCGCCGCCGTACACACCCGCCGGGTCCCACCCCGGGCCCCGGCGCCGGTTCGCGCCCTGGCGCAGCCGGACCGTCCGAGCGATCGCGCTGGCCGCACTGCTCGCGCTGTCCGGCGTGCTCATCCTCGGCATCGTCCGGCGCCAGACCGGCACCGAGGGCTTTCTGGTCGGCCTCGGGCTGGCCGTCTTCCCCGTTCCGCTGCTGATCGCGGCGTTCTGCTGGCTGGACCGCATCGAGCCCGAGCCCTGGCGGAACCTCGCGTTCGCCTTCGCCTGGGGGGCGTGCGCCGCCACCCTCGTCGCCGTACTGGCCAACGGCTTCGCCACCGACTGGCTGGCCAGCAACGTCGCCTCCGCGTCCCCGACCGAGGCCGAAGCCTGGGGCTCGACGGTGGTCGCCCCGATCGTCGAGGAGGTGGTGAAGGCCGCCGCCATCGCCCTCCTCTACCGCTTCCGCCGCCGCGACTTCGACGGGATCACCGACGGCATCGTGATCGCCGGCATCACCGCCACCGGCTTCGCGTTCACCGAGAACGTGCTCTACCTGGGCAGCGCCTTCGGCGAGGACCAGTCCATGGGGCACAGCGGTCTGAACTCCCTCACGGCCGGCACCTTCTTCGTGCGGATCGTGGTCTCCCCGTTCGCCCACCCGCTGTTCACGATCCTCACCGGCCTGGCGTTCGGCATAGCCGCGACCCGCTACCCCCGCCGCCGCGGTGCCCGGACCGGGCTGGTGCTCCTCGGCCTGACCACCGCGGTCCTGCTGCACGGCGTGTGGAACGCCGCCTCCACCCTCGGCGACGCCGGCTTCCTCACCGTCTACGGCGCCTTCATGGTCCCGGTCCTGCTGGCCGTGACGTGGCTGGCGCTCTGGGCCCGCCGCCAGGAGCTGCTCTCGGTCCGCGAGTACCTCGCCCCGTACACCGCCGCCGGTTGGCTGGCCGCGCCCGAGCCCACCGCCCTCGCCTCCCTGAAGACCCGCGCGCTGGCCCGCGACATAGCCCGCCGCACCCACGGCCCGGCCGCCGCGCGCGCCGTCACCGCCTACGGCGCACTGGCCACCGCGCTCTCCTTCCATCGGCGCCGCGCCCATCTGACGGGCCCGACCGCGGACTTCGCCGCCCGGGAGCGGGAACTCCTGGACAGCCTGTGGCACTACCGGTCGTGGGCCGGCCCGGCGCTGCTCCAGGCGTGGGCGGGCCGGACCGCGACACCGGAAGCGGTGCCGGACCGGCCCGGGGGCGCGCCCGATTCCGACGCGGCAACGGGCCGGCGCCCCGCCCCGTAAGGAGCCGCGGTCGGACGCACGGCGCCGGCCGGCCGCCCCGCGCGACGGTGCCGCCCGGCGGTGCGGGGGCCGCGCGTAGGCTCGTGGGAGTTGTCCGCGAAAGGGAGGATTCTGCGATGGCTGGGATACCGACGAGCGTGGTGGCGGCCACCGGGCTGGTGGGCGGTTACGGCGTGGCCCGGTGGACCAAGAAGCGGCCCCTGGGCGGGGTGGCGCTCGCGGCGGCCGGTGCGGTGGCGGCCCGCGGCTGGCAGCAGAAGGCCGGCACGAAGGCGGCCGCCGCGCTGAGCGGCGCCTATGTGGCGGCGTTCGCGGGGTCCCACCCGCTGGCCAAGAAGATCGGCGCGTGGCCCTCGGTGTTCGCGGTGGCCGGCGGCGTCGCGCTGGCCTCCTGGGCGGTGGCGGACCGGCGCGGCTGACACCGGCGGCCCCGCTGTGGGGCCGCCCCCTGGAGCAGACCGCAGAGGGGCCGGCCCGTAGGCCGGCCCCTCTGCTGCGTCGCTCAGTCGGCTACCGCGCTCAGGCCGACGCCTCCGTGAGGAGGGCGACCTCGGCGTCGGTGAGGGTGAGCTCGGTGACGGCCAGGAGGGCCGGGAGCTGGGCGACGGTGCGGGCGCTGGCGATGGGGGCCACGACGGTGGGCTGGGCGGCGAGCCAGGCGAGCGCGACGGTGGTCGGCTCGGTGTCATGGGCCGCGGCGACGGTGTCGAGCGCGGCCAGGACGCGGCGGCCGCGGTCGGTCGCCAGATGCTCGGCGGCCGTCCCGGCGCGGGCGCTGTCCACGCTGACGCCCGGGCGGTACTTGCCCGTCAGGAAGCCGGAGGCGAGCGCGAAATACGGGACGGCGGCCAGGCCGTTGCGGGCGGCCACGTCGGCGAGTTCACCCTCGTAGGTGTCGCGGGAGACCAGGTTGTAGTGCGGCTGGAGGGCCACGTAACGGGCCACGCCCTCACGGGCGGAGAAGTCCAGCGACGCCTGGAGGCGCTGCGCGGAGATGTTGGACGCGGCGATCTCGCGGACCTTGCCGGCCTTGACGAGGTCGTCCAGGGCGGTGAGGAACTCGCCCACCTCGACGGACTCGTCGTCGAAGTGGGTGTAGTAGAGGTCGATGTGGTCCGTGCGCAGACGGGCCAGGGACTGGTCGACACCGGCCTTGATGGTGGCCGCGGACAGGCCCTTGTAGTCGGGGTGGGCGCCGACCTTGGTGGCGATCACGACCTGGTCGCGGTTGCCGCGGGCCGCGAGCCAGTTGCCGATGACGGTCTCGGACTCACCGCCCTTGTTGCCGGGCACCCAGGACGAGTACATGTCGGCGGTGTCGATGAAATTGCCACCGCCGGCAACGTAGGCGTCGAGTACGGCGAAGGACTCGGCCTCGTCGGCGGTCCAGCCGAAGACGTTGCCCCCGAGGCAGAGCCGGGAGACGGACAGCGAACCGAGCGGCTTGCGGTCGGGAACGGAGCTCTGGGCGTGTGTCGCGGTCATGCCCTGCTACAACGCAACAGCGCCTGGAATTGTTCCTCGCGCTGCGGGAGTTATTCCCCGGCCTAGGTGGGGAGTTGGTCCGCTCCCGTTGCCGGTCCAGAGAGGGTGCGCGGCTGGCCGCCCACGGGATGCGGGCGGCCGGCGCGGGCGTCAGACGGTGACCCCGCGGTCGCGCAGCCACGGCACCGGGTCGGTCGGGGCGCCGCCGTGCGGACGGACCTCCAGGTGGAGGTGCGGGGTGGTGGCGTTGCCGGTGGCGCCGACACGGCCGATCACCTCTCCCGTATGGACCCTGCCCGACGTCTTGACCATGGAGGACAGGTGGCAGAACCAGAGCTCCGTACCGTCGTCGAGCGTGACGACGATCCGGTAGCCGTACGCTCCGGCCCAGCCCGCCTGGGTGATGGTCCCGTCGTGAACCGCCTTGACCAGCGTGCCCGTTGGGGCCGCGAAGTCCTGGCCGGTGTGGTCCGCGGCCCAGCGGTCGCCGGCCTGCCCGAAGCCGGTGGCCAGGGTGTGCGAGGCAACCGGGGCGACGAAGTCCTGGGCGGCGCGGGCGGGTTGGTCGGCTTCCGGGGAGCCGGCGGAGGAGGGCTGTGCGGCCGGGGCCGCCGGGGTCGCCGGGGCCGCCGGTTCGTGGGTGGCCTGCGTTGCCTGGGAGGTCTGGGAAGTCTGGGGGACCTCCGTGGCCTGGGTGGCCTTCCCGTCCGGCTGCGGCGCCTGTGCGGCGGCCGGTGCCTCCTCCGTCTCCGCCCCCGACGCCCCCTCCGCCCTCGACGTCTCCTCCGTCCCGGACGCCTGCTCGACTCCGGACGTCTGCGGCATCTCTGACGCCTGCGGCGCGCTCTCCGCGGTCGCGGCCGTTCCCGTGGCCTCCGACCCCGTGGGGCCGCCCTGTTGGGCGTCGGCTTGAGTGTCGGTTTGGGCGTCGGTTTGGACGCCGGCCTGGGCATCGGCCGGGCGGGCACCGCCCTGCTGGAGGATGCGGTTGCGCAGCGCCTCGGCCGCGCCCGTGCCCTGCGCGGCTTCCGCGGGGGCGCCGCCGGCCCGCGTGCCATGGGCGGCGGGAGCGAAGGCGTCCGCGGTGGTGGTCGCGGCGGCGGCCACCGGGGCGTTCGGGGCATCCGCGGTGGCATCATCGGCCGTCCCACCGGGGTCGGGCATCGAGATCGGCACCGGCGGCCGGCCCTCGGCCGCGGCCACCCCGCTCGCGCCGACCGCCGCGATCACGCCGACGCCCAGGGCCGTGCCGCCGCGCGCCAGACCGACGCCGCGCTGCCTGGCCACCCGGTGCTTGCCGCGCAGCGAACGGAGGCCCTCTTCGTCGCCCCCGGCCTCGTAGAGCTCCGCCTCGCCGGCAGCCATCTCGTCACCCGTGACCCACGCGCCCTCGGCACCGCTCCCTTGGGGACCGTGCACCGGCTCACCACCGGGCAACCCGCCCTGGTCGACGCCCTCATGGGCCAGCCCTTCGGGGAGCAGCCCCTGGTGGGGCAACCCTTGCTGGGGCATCGCCTCGTAAGCGGAAGCGGCGGAAGAAGCCGAAGAAGCTGACGACGCTGACGAAGCAACGGAAGCAGCAGAAACGGGGGAAGCAGGGGAAGCGGGCGAAGCAGCGGCATCAACGACATCGCCACCCCCACCCGAAACATCCACACCAACACCACCGGAGGCAACGTGCCCGGCGGGGCCACCGAGGCCAAGGCCGAAGCCGATCGTGCCGCTGAAGTCGGCGGGGCCGCCTAGGCCATAGCCGGATGGAGCGTGGGGGGCGGGCCTGTTGGACGCCACGGGGGCGCTCTCCTTTCCTTCCTTCTCGCCTACCGGGTTAGCTGACGGGTTCGGAGCAGGAAGGTCTCCTACGAACGCCTCCTGGCGAGAAGCGCCCGATTCACCCCAAGAGGGTGGTTCCCCGGTTCCCCTCGCTCAATTCCCAGCAATTCCAGGCGGATCCGACAGGCATCCACCAAACCGGTCGATCCGGGCGGCGCGACGCGGGTCGGGGACCCGGTCGAGCAGGGCGGCGGCCGGCTCGTGCGGGACGGGTCGGGGTCGTTCTGGACGTGCGGGAAAAGCGCGTACGGGATTCGGCGTCGGCGCACGGTGCCGCCACTTGCGACGGCTGGGACGACCGCGCTCCGTTATCGGACAGTAATAGAGACGACGAGGGAAATCCAAGCGTTCCCACGAATCCACGGGGGTTCCACACGGCCCCCAAGAGGGCTCCGGCGGGAACGTTTCCCCTCAAGCCCTCCCCAATCAGGGCGAGTTGGCGCCGCCGCGTCAAACGATCTCGCGACGATTGTGCACCACTTGTTATGCAGAGGGATGCGTAACAATCACGGAGAGTGAGGGCGATAACGTCGCCCCATGGCCGTCAACGTTGCGAACACCGGAAACGTCGTCAACACCCCGCAGGAAGTGGCGGATCGGTACCGGGAGTTCTCCTGGCAACAGGCGCGCGGGCGGTCCGGGGCGCACGAGGAGTTGGCCGCCCGGATCGGCCAGGACGACGAGTTCTGCGAACTGCTCGCGGGGTCGCTGCCGGCCGGCAACAAGCAGCAGCCGAACCTGCTGCTCGCCGCGGTGCGCTATCTGGACGGCCCGCACGCGGAGTTGGGGCCGCGCGGCGCGGCGGCGTACGGGCGCTGGCGCGAGTGGACGATCCGGCACTGGGACGAGGTCCGCTCGGTGGTCCTGCAACGCGCCACCCAGGCCAACGAACCGGCCCGCTGCGCCGCACTGCTGCCGCTGCTGGCCCGTCTACCGCAGCCCCTGGCCCTCCTGGAGGTCGGAACGTCGGCCGGGCTGTGCCTGCACCCGGACCGGTACCGCTACCGCTACGTCCACGAGGGGCGCGACTCCTCGTGCGGCGCCCCGGATTCCCCGGTCACGTTCACCTGCCACACCAGCGGGCCAGCCCCCTTCGACGACGACAACGGCAACGACAACGCCCACGGCGACCCGGCGGCGTTGCCCGGCGGGCTCCTCCCCGACATCGTCTGGCGCGGCGGCATCGACCTGAACCCGCTGGACCCGGTCGGGGACGCGGACGACCTCCGCTGGCTGCGGGCCCTCGTCTGGCCCGGCGACGAGGCCCGCAGCGCGCGCCTCACGGCGGCCGTCGAGGCGGTGCGGCCCGCGCCACGCCCCGTGCTGGTCCGCGGCGACCTGGTCGACGAGCTGCCGGCGCTGGCCGCCCAGGCGCCGCCCGAGGCGACGCTGGTGGTCTTCCACAGCGCGGCGCTGAACTACCTTCCGCCCACCCGGCGCGAGGAGTTCGCGCACCGCGTGCGGACGCTGCTCGCCGAACGGGACGGCGGCGGGCACTGGATCTCCCAGGAGCACCACGGCGTGCTGCCGTGGATCACCGCGCCGGAACACCGCTCCCTGCGGCCCGAGGACGGCATGGTGCTGACCCTCGCGGTGGACGAGCGCCCGGTCGCGCTCACGGACCCGCACGGCCAGAGCGTGCACTGGCTCCGCTCCGCGCGCCCGTAGACGGCGTCGGATGCTCCCAACGGCCCTACGGGGGCCGGACCCACGGCGGACGCGGGAAACCGGGGCGCCAACGCGGCCACGGCGGGCGGTCCGCGCCCTACGTCCCCAGGGGACGCTGGACCGCCAGCAGCGCCATGTCGTCCGCGGGCGCCTCGCCCGTGTACCGGGCGACGTCCTCGATCACCACGTCCAAGAGGTCGTCGGGGCCGTCGAAGTGGCTGCCGCGCAACCGGGCGCACGGGTCGTAGAACGCGCCGGCCCGGTTGCGGGCCTCGGTCACCCCGTCGGTGAACAGGAACAGCATCCCGCCGGCCGGGAAGAAGACCTCGTCCGAGCGGTCCGGAAAGCCCGCCACGTCGGTCAGGCCCAGCGGCAACGCGGCGGTGGCCGGGGGCAGTTCCCGTAGGCCGCCGTCCGGAGTGAGCAGCAGAGGGGGCGGGTGGCCGCGGTTGAGGATGCGCACGACGGACTGGTCCCCGGCGGGGACCTCCGCCAGTACGGCCGTGGTGAAGCCCTCGTACTCATCGAGGCCCGCGCGGCGCCCGCCCTCCCGTTTGAGCGCCCGCTCCAGCCGGTGCGCCACCGCCTCCAGGCTGGCCTCCTGATCCGCCGCCTCCCGGAAGGCGCCGACGACGACCACCGCGGCCTCCACCGCCTCCAGCCCCTTGCCCCGCACGTCGCCGACGATCATCCGCACGCCGTGCGGGGTGTCCTGGATGGCGTGGAGGTCGCCGCCAATACGGGCGCCGGCCCGGGCACCGACGTAGCGGGCGGCGACCGCGAGGCCGGCCAACCGATCGGGCGGGGCCGGCAGTACGGCCCGTTGGGCGGCCTCCGAGACGTCCCGTACGGAGGCCAGCCGGGCGTCGCTGATCCGCACCACCCGGTTGATGCCGAGCGCCAGCAGGGCGACGACCACCACCGTGATCGCCTCGGTCACCGACTCGTAGTAGTCCTCGACGCCGTGGTACGTGGCGACCAGGAGCTCGCTGGTGATGGCGGCCAACGCCGTGACGCCGGTCGCCCGTAGGGAGAAGAGGGGAGCCGCGACCAGCGGGGCGGCGGCGAGGAACGGGGCCGCGGTGTACTGGGGCGGCGTGACGAGGTCGAAGAGCACCCCGATGACGATCAGGGCGGTGGGCAGCCAACGGGCCAATCGGCGGCCGGGCGGGGACATTTGGTCGCGTCGGGCGCGCCGTTCCCGGCTGCCTGTGCGGTTCCTGCCGCGTCGACGCATCCGCACCGGCCTCTTCCCGACTCCGCCCGCCCGGTGGCGCGCTCGTTCCGCCCCACCCGACGTGCCGCCCTGGTCCCTTGCGCCGCCCTCGGCCCCCGCGCCGTCCCCGGCCGTCCCGCCGATTCCCGCGCCCCGGGCCACCTGCGCCGCCCGCTCTGCCTGTGCAGTGCGCCGTGCCCTACCCGCTGGCCTGCTGCCTGCTGCCTGCTGCCTGCTGCCTGCTGCCTGCTGCCTCAAGGCTTGCTGCCGCTACGCCGGGTGGCGAGTCCTCCTGAGCCAAACGGGGTAGGCACAGGCTGGGGCCACTCCACCCCCTAAGGGCCACCCCCCTCGCCCCCTTACGGCACCCCCCACCACCCCGCCCCCGCTCCCCCACTACGCCTCCGGGCTTTCCCCTCCGGGCTTCGGCACGACCCCGGTCCCGACCCCGCCGCCCTCGCACTGGTTGACCGTGGCCCGCGCATGGGCGATGAAGCGCCGGGTCAGCGGATGCCCGTCGTGCCGCGGAAAGACGATGTGCAGCGGCATCAGGGGCGCGTCGGGGATCGCCACGAAGGAGATGAACGGGTGCACCCGTTGGCGGCCGATGGACTCCGGCACGACTCCGACCCCCCGGTTACCGGCCACCGCCTCCAGCCACTCGTCGAAGTTCCCGCACCGGACGGCGATTTCCGGCCGATCCTCCGGCGGCCAGTCCGACGCGTCCGACGTCCCGCCGGTCTCGTTCAGCACCAGCGGCATACGGGCCAACTCCCGCCAGCCGACCTCGTCCCGGGCCGCGAGCGGGGAACGCACCGACACCGCGGCGATCCGTCGCTCGTGCAGCAGCGTCACCGCCGTCAGGCCCGGCACGGTGACGTTCCCCCGCAGGATCGCGATGTCGACCTCGCCGCTGTCCACCCCGGCCAACGCCGCGTCCCGCCGGTGGACCCGCGCCCCGACACCGGTCTCCGCCTCGAACCGCTCGATGGCGGCCTGCGGCCAGGTGGCCGGAAACCCCCAGGCGAATCCGATCCGGAACAGCGGCACCTCCGGGGCCGGCAGCAGTGCGGCCTCCAAACGGGGCAGCAGCTCGCGGAGTTCCCCGTAGAGCCGCTCGCCGGCGGCGGTCAGCGTGACCTGTCGGGTGGTGCGCTCCAGGAGCCGGTAGCCGAGCAGTTCCTCAAGGCGGCGGATGGTGCGGCTGACCGTGGGCTGCGAGAGGCCGAGGCGGTCGGCGGCCCGGGTGAAGTGCCGCTCCTCGGCGAGGGCCACGTAGCAACGGAGGTGGTGCAGCTCGATGCCCGGTATCGCCATGATCGGCATCCTAGGCTCCCGCACGGCGGCCCCAACGGGCTCGACGCCCCGGCCGCCCTCGAAGGACCACCGCCCCCAACCGCCGCTCCACCCCCTCACCTCACCCCCATGTCTCCCCTCTCCTTCAACTCACCCTCAACGCCCGTCTCTTCCACCCCACCCGACGTCCCACGACGCCCCCGCATCCCGACCCAGATCACCAGGAACGCGGCGACGGCCACCCCGCACAGCAGCCACATCGCCGCCTGGTTGCCCCGGATGAACAGCTCCTTGGAGAGCGCCTCCGCGCCGCGCCCGTCCAGCCCGGTGTGCGCGCGCAACAGCCCGTTCCCCGCCCCCGGGTCGGCCACCGCCCGCGACACCCACTCCCCGCCCGGCAGTCGGCGCGCGGCCAGCGCCTCGTCCAACGCGTCCCGCGCCGACCAGCGGTAGACCGCCATCCCGACCGCCAGTCCGATCGCCCCGCCCAGGTTGTGGAAGGTCCACGACGAACCCACCGCCGTCCCCGCCAGCCGCTCCGGTACGGCGGACAGCGCGGCCACGGTGGCCGGGCCGAGGACGAGCGCCCAGCCGATCCCCATCAGCGCGAACGCCGCCATCACGAGGACGACCCCGCTCTCCGTGCTGAACTGCGCCTGGAGCGCCGCCGACAGGGCGAACGCCACGAACCCCACGCACAACAGCAGCCGCGGCGGGAACCGGTCCACCAGCCGCCCCACGACGGGCGACAGCACCGCCATCACCGCCGTGCACGGCAGCAACATCAGTCCGCTCGCGGTGTCCCCGTCATGCCGAACGGAAACCAGGTACAGCGGCATCAGGAAGAACGCCAGGCAGTAGAAGAACGCCAGGGAGAAATCGGCGGTGAGCGCACCCAAAAAGGTGCGGTTCCCGAACAGTTGGAAATCGATGAGGGGCGCCGCCACTTTGCGTTCCACCACACAGAAGGCGAGCACACCGACAACTCCCAGCACCAGCAGCCCGAGAATGCGGATCGATGCCCAGCCCCAGGCGTCGCCCAATGTCAGACCGAGGACCACTGCGGGCAACGCGAGGCTGATCAGCGCCAGTCCCGGCCAATCCGGCTTTCCGCTTCCGGCGGCACGCTCCCCGGGCACCCGTACCGAGAAAAAGCACACGGCCAACCCGATCGCCGTCAGCGGCACGTTTATCCAGAAAACCCAGCGCCAACTCAACTCCCCGACGATGAACCCGCCCAGCATCGGCCCGATCGCCAACCCGAGCCCGTTGACGCCGTAGAGCGCCCCTACGGCCCTGCCGCGCTGCTCCGGCGGAAAGGTGTCGGAGACCAGCGCGCCCGTACTGGTGTAGAGCACGGCGCAGGCGGCCCCTTGGACGAAGCGGCAGGCGACCAGCATCCGGACGTCCCCCGCCCACCCGGCCGCCAGAGAGGCGAGGCCGAACACCGCGGTCCCGGTATAGAGCACCCGCCGCCGGCCGTGGCTGTCGGCCAACCGCCCCATCGTCACCATGAACATCGACAGCGCGACGATGAATATGTTGACGATCAGCTGGAGTTCGGTGACCGTGGCCCCCATGTCCCGTTGGATGGCGGGAGCCGCGGTATTGACGATGGTGAGGTCGATACAGCCGAGAAAACTGATGATGCTCAGCCCGCCGAATGCCCACCATCGACGCCCGGCCCCCTTATCGCGCGCCCACCCCACACTCTCCCCCCTATCGACGGACCGCACGGATTCACCACCGGGCACCCCGGACGCCTCAGATCCCCCGAACTCCCCGCTCCCGCCTTCTCCTCGATCCGCCGCCTTCACGCACTGATCCACCATTCCCGCCTCCGAGCCGACGAACGGCGCCCTGCCGCTCCCCCGACATTCCCCGACGACGCTAAATACGCCGCCCGGCCCGGACAAATAGCCTTTCCGTCCACCCCATACGCGCCGCGAATGAATCGACGAACGACCGCCCTCGGCCCGCCCTGGCGCGTTCCGTAGCGGCCCAACGCGCCGTCTCCAACGGCCAACTGGACACGGCGAGGCGGTGCGCGCGGACCCTCCAAGGGGCGGACGCTCGACCTTCACGCCCGCCCCGAGCCGGCCAGCCCCCGATCCGGATCAACATGGCCGAAACCGAGCCGATCGCGCCCGAGCGCCTCCGCGCCGCACCTGAGGGCCGCCACACGCCCCACCCCACCCAAGGCCCGTCCCCTCGCCCCCGCCCCGGAGCGACCAGCGGAGCAACGTAGGCGGAGCAACGCAGGCGGGCCATGCAAAACGCCCCGGCCGGAGGCTTCCGGTCGGGGCGCCGAACGCAGGTCATGGTCCCTGTCCTGCGATGGATTCGGTGGGCCATCAGGGGCTCGAACCCTGAACCAATGGATTAAAAGTCCACTGCTCTGCCAATTGAGCTAATGGCCCGCACCGAGCAGCATAGCCCGAGGTCCTGCCGCAGCCCGAAGGCATGGCGGATCTGGCCAATCCGCGGCGTGCCACGACGGCGCTCCGCCGGCCACGCCCGCCCCGTATACGGGCCTCCACCACGCCCGTACGGGGCGCGCCGGAGCCACCGCGCGCCGGGTACGGAACGCGCCCCACGGTGCGCCAACACGCAGGGCCCGTACGGCACTTGCGTGCGTACGGGCCCTGCGCGAGCCATGCGGGCTACCGGCCTGTATCGGCCACGGTCGGGTCAGCCGTTGCGCTTCCAGCGCGGCTTGTCCTCGCGCCGGCCGAAGCCGGAGGTGCTACCGGAGCCACGGTGGTCGTCGCGCCGGCCGTAGGGGCGGTCGCCGCCGGAACGGAAACCGGAGGACGGCCGGCCGCCAGAGCGGTCGTCACGGTTGAACGGACGGTCGCCGCCACCGGAGCGGAAGGGGCGCCCACCGCGGTCGTCGCGGTTGAACGGACGGTTCGGGCGGTCACCGCGGTCGCCGCGGTGGAAGCCGCCGCGGTCGTCACGGCGGTCGAACGAGCGGCCGCCGCCGAAGCCGCCACGGTCGTCCCGACGGTCACGGTCACGGCCACCGCCGAAGCCGCCACGGTCGTCCCGACGGTCACGGTCACGGCCACCGCCGAAGCCGCCACGGTCATCGCGACGGTCACGGTCACGATCCCGGTCACGACCGAAGCCACCGCGGTCATCACGGCGGTCACGGCCGAAGCCACCGCGGTCGTCCCGACGGTCGCGGTCACGGCCGCCGAAGCCGCCGCGCTCGTCCCGACGGTCATCGCGACGGTCGTCGCGGCGCTCGAAGGAGCGGCCACCACCGGAGCGGTCGTCACGACGGTCGCGGTCGCGGCGCTCGAAGTTGCCGCGCTCGTCGCGGCGGTGCGGCCGCTCGTCACGGCGCTCGTCACGACGGCGCTCGCCGGAGCCGGACTGGGCCGGCACCGCGGCCTCGGCCACCGCCTCGGCGGCCGCCTGGGCGTTGGCCGCCAGCGCCTCCGCCGGGTCCTCGCCGCGCTCGCGGGCGGCCCGCGCGGTCAGCCGGTCGGCCTCCTCGCGCAGCTCGGTGGCGCGGGCCTGGAGCCGCTCCAGCTCGCGGGTCATGGAGCCGACCTCGCGCTCGGCCTGCTTGGCGACGTTGTTCGCCGACTCGGCCTGGACCTCGGTGAGCGAACGGGCGCCGGTGATCTTGGCCAGGTCCTCGTCGAACGCGCCGGCGCCGCCGACGATGTGCCGCGAGGCGTCCACGCCCGCGTCCTCCATCAGCCGGAAGATCTGGCGGCGCTGGTGCGGCAGGGACAGCGACACCACGGTGCCCTCCTGCCCCGCGCGGGCGGTGCGGCCGGCGCGGTGCAGGTAGTCCTTGTGGTCACCGGCCGGGTCGACGTTCAGGACCAGGTCGATGCCGTCGACGTGGATGCCGCGGGCGGCGACGTCGGTGGCGACCAGCGCGTTGACGTAGCCGTCCTTGAAGTCGGCGAGGACGCGGGTGCGCGCGCCCTGGGTCATCCCGCCGTGCAGCGCGTCCGCCGTCACGCCCGCCTCGATGAGCTGCTCGGCAACCCGCTCGGCGCCCAGCTGGGTGCGGACGAAGATGATGGTGCGGCCCTTGCGGGCGGCGATGGCGGCAGTGACCGGCGCCTTGTCCTTCGGCTTCACGACGAGGACGTGGTGGGTCATGGTCGTGACATTGCCCTGGGCGCTGTCGACCTCGTGACTGACCGGGTTGGTCAGGTAGCGCTTGACCAGCGTGGAGATCTCGTTCTCCATCGTGGCCGAGAACAGCATCCGCTGGCCGCCGTCGGGCACCTGGTCCAGCAGCTCGGTGACCTCGGGCAGGAAGCCCAGGTCGGACATCTGGTCGGCCTCGTCGAGGACGGCGACCTGGACGTCCTCCAGGGAGCACGCACCACGGTTGATGATGTCGCGCAGCCGGCCCGGGGTGGCGACGAGGATGTCGACGCCGCGCTCCAGGGCGTAGATCTGGTTGCCCATGGACGTACCGCCGCAGACGACCTTCATCTTCAGGCCGAGCACGTCGCCGTACGGCTGGAGGGCGTCCGCGACCTGCATCGCGAGCTCACGGGTCGGGGTGAGGATGACCGCGCGCGGCTTCTTCTTCTCGGTGCGGCCGTCGGCCAGGCGGGCCAGGGTCGGCAGACCGAAGGAGAGCGTCTTGCCGGAGCCGGTGCGGCCGCGGCCGAGGATGTCCTTGCCGGCCAGCGCGTCCGGGATGGTCGCGGCCTGGATCGGGAACGGGGTGGTGACACCGTTCTGGGCCAGCTTGCGGACGATGCCCTCGGGGAGGCCGAGGTCCGCGAAGGTCACGGTCCCGGCGTCGTCGCCCTCGGCGGGCTCGACGGCCTCGGTACCGGCGTCCTGCGCCGCGGTCTCCTCGACGGCTTCGGGGGCCGGCTGCGCGGCCTGGTCTTCGGGGGCCTCGCCGTTTGCGGGCAGGGCGGACTGGTCAGTGGAAACAGACATGCGAAATGCGAAACCTTCCGGAGTCTCGGCACGCGCCCACAACTCCGTGTGATTTCACAAAGACCGCCTCAATGCGGTCAGCCACGGCAAGGGAGAGAACGCGCCACACGGCGCGCTTTTTCAGGGCGCCGGGCAAATGGGATCAAACGATCTACCACCATACGCACCCCTCCCCCTGCAATGCAAATGGCCTCCGCGCCGCCCACGACGACGCGCGCCCCGGCACCGTCAGGCGTCCCACTCCACCTGGGGCGTCATCGACGAGGACAGCGAGGAGGCCCCGGCCCCCGGCGAGGACGAGTGCGCGACGGACGACGACGGCACGACGGGCGGTGGCTTCGAACCGGACGGTGGCGGGCCGGACCCCTGCGCGCCCCCGCCGGACGCCCCGCCGGAGGGGCCGTTCGGCGGCGCGCTCGGCGAGCCCGGGGTCGGTGCACCGGGCGCGGACGACGGCCGGCCGGGAGTGGAGGGCGAGGGCTGCGCGGGGCGCGACGGGCGCGACGCGCCGGCGGTTCCGCCGCGCCCCTGCGCCGTGCCGGGCTCCGGCCCGGAGGGCTTGGCCGGCTGCGCGGCCGTCCCCGGCCCGGCCGGCGACGACGGCTCCGCGCTCGGCGACGGCCCGGCGTCCGCCACCCGGCCGGTGTCCCCGGCGCCCCCACCGGCCGGCCGCCGCGGGCCGCCGTGGCCCGGCCGCCGCGGCCCGTCGCCACGGCCGTCGGCGGTCAGCCCACCGGGGGCGGCGTGCTTGCCCTTCCCGTCACCGTGCCGGGCGGCGCTGCCCGACGGCGCCGGGTGCCCGGGGTCGCTGACGCTCATGCAGCCGGCCAGCGAGGCGGCCAGCGCGGAGACGGTCAGCGCCGCGGCGGCGACCCGCTTCATCGAGCGCGAGCCCGTTCCGGAGGCGGGCACCACGGCATCGGGCAGCGCGCCAACGGGCGTTGCGGACGCGGGCGTTGCGGACGCGGGCGTTCCGCAGGCGGGAGCGGCCGCCCGGGCGTCGGGCGTCCCGAAGGCGGCGCCCCCGTCCGTCGACGGATCGGTGGTGGACGGCGGGCGAGGGGACATCGGGTGCACGGGCGGGACCTCCGGATCCGGAGCGCAGGGACGGCGTCGGACGCCCTGCCCAACTCCCGCCCCCCGCCTGAGGACACGCCACGGCCGACACACCCGCCCCAGCCGGTCAGCCGTAGCCGAGCGCGTGCAGCCGCCCATCGTCGATCCCGAAGTGGTGGGCGACCTCATGAACGACCGTCACCTCCGTCTCCGCGACCACGTCTTCCCTCGTGGCGCACATCCGCAGGGTCGGTCCGCGGAAGACGGTGATCCGGTCCGGCAGGACGCCCGCGTACCACTCGCCGCGGTCGGTGAGCGGGGTCCCCTCGTAGAGGCCGAGCAACTCGGGGTCGTCGGCCGGGGGCTCGTCCTCGACGAAGACCGCCACGTTGTCCATGAGCCGGGTCAGCTCCGGCGGGATCCGGTCCAGCGCCTCGGCGACCAGTTCCTCGAACTCCTCGCGCGTCATTTCCAGCACGCCCCCATTGTCCGGCAACGGCCGCGCGCCCGACGGTCCGCGCGCGGACACAGCCGGAGCCGCTCCGTCCCGCATAACGGGCGGCGCGGCCGGGCATACCGGACCAATGGCCCGCGCCGCGCGCTCCAGGACTTCGCCTCCCGACCCGCCAGGCCGCTCCCGCCTCCGCCTGCCGGGCCCCCGCCGCCCGTTCCTGCGGCCCGGCCCGGCGCACAGACCGCCCACCGGCCGCCGCACCCACCCCGGTGCCACGCTCGCGCCGCCCGCGCACCCGTACGCCCGGGCCGCCGGCCTGGTGGCCGTCAGCCTGCTCGGCGCCTGGCTGGGGCTGCTGCTCTTAGGGGGCGTGAACGCCCCGGTCGGCCCGATGGACACCAGCATGGCGCTGCGGCCGTCGCTGACCGGCGGCACCCGGATCACCGTCCCGCCCCTGGGCGACCTGGAGTTGGACAGCCACCGCGCCCCCGTCCGGCTCGACGTCGACGTCGACCGGCTGGACCCGGCCCGCTCCGCCGCGTTGGTCGACCACCCCGAGCGGTTCGCCGGCCTCCAGAAGCAGGTCACCCACGACGTGCTGCGCGGCGCCGCCGGCCTGGTGGCCGCCTCCTGTGCCGCGGTGGTCGGCGGCGCGACCGCGCTGGGCCTGGTCGTCTACCGCCGCCCGCGCCGCGCCCTGGCCGCCGGCGGCCTCGCCCTCGCCCTGCTCACCGCCTCCGGCACCGCCGCCTACGCCACCTGGAACCCGAAGTCCGTCCTGGAGCCGCGGTTTTCCGGACTGCTCTCCTCCGCCCCGTCCGTGGTCGGCACCGCCCGCAACATCGTCAGCGAATTCGACGTCTACCAGAAGGAGTTGGCGCGCCTGGTCACCAACGTCAGCAAGCTCTACGACACCGCCTCCACGCTCCCCGCCTACCAGCCGGACCCCACCACCCTGCGCGTCCTGCACGTCTCCGACATCCACCTCAACCCCGCGAGCTGGCACATCATCGCCTCGCTGGTGCAGCAGTACCGGATCAACGTCATCGTCGACACCGGCGACACCATGGACCACGGCTCGGCCGCCGAGAACCACTTCCTGGACCCCGTCGCCACGCTCGGCGCCCCCTACGTCTGGGTCCGCGGCAACCACGACTCCCGCACCACCCAGCGCTACCTCGCCACCCGCCGGCACGTCACGGTCCTCGACGACGGCCGGGTCGCCCAGGTCGCCGGGGTGCGCATCGCGGGCGTCGGCGACCCGCAGTTCACCCCGGACCGCTCGGTGGCGACGGCCGGCGACGCGGCCGAACGGACCGCCGGCGACAAGCTCGCCGACGCGCTGCGCACCCAGCGGCTGGCCGGCACCCCGGTCGACCTCGCGCTGGCCCACAACCCGACCGCGGCCACCGAGGCGGACGGCCTGGTCCCCCTGGCACTGGCCGGCCACCTCCACCACCGCGAGATCAGCACGCTCCCCCAGGGCACCCGGCTGATGGTCGAGGGCTCCACGGGCGGCGGCGGGCTGCGCGCCGTCCAGAACAAGCAGCCCGCGCCCGTCCAGGCGTCGGTGCTCTACCTGGACCGCACCACCAAGCGGCTCCAGGCGTGGGACGAGATCACCCTGGGCGGACTGGGGCTCACCCGCGCCGAGGTCAGCCGCCATCTCCCCCGCGAGAACCAGCCCGCGGCACCCGGCGCCACCCCCTCCGCGCACCCGTCCACAACGCCTTCCGACGGGCCCGGGTAAACCGTTTTGGCGAACGGTCCTCCCATCCCATATGCTTCTCACGTCCCCGACGGGGCCGGTAACGGCGCCAAGGCGGGCCATCAGCCCTCATCGTCTAGTGGCCCAGGACGCCGCCCTTTCAAGGCGGTAGCACGGGTTCGAATCCCGTTGGGGGCACGCACCAACCGTGTGCGAGACTGGTTCACGCCACTCGCACAATGCAAGGTCCTGTGGAGCAGTTTGGAGTGCTCGCCACCCTGTCAAGGTGGAGGCCGCGGGTTCAAATCCCGTCAGGACCGCTGCGGCTGGGTAGCTCAGTTGGTACGAGCGTCCGCCTGAAAAGCGGAAGGTCGCCGGTTCGACCCCGGCCCCAGCCACACCCATTGGGAGAAGGTCCCGGTTCGATTCTCGAACCGGGACCTTCTTCGTTGTTCCGCAATTCCTGTTCCCCGTGGGGGACTTGGGAAGGAAATCGAGAACAGGGGGCTGGGAACAGGGAACTGGGTGGGATTTCTTGCCGGGTTGCCGGGTTGCCGGCCTGCCGCTCGCCGAGGGGGCCGTCCCCAGGGGTTCTCCTGGGGACGGCCCCCTCGGCGTTGGTTCTTGTTGACGCCGTTCCTTGGCGCGCTGCGTTGGCGGCGTCCGGTCGGTGCGCTCCGTTGCCGCGTTCCGTCGGTGCGTCCCGTTGGGTTCGGGAGCGCGGGGTGGTTCAGGCGCCGGCGGCGTGCGCCGGGGCGGGGGCCGGTTCGCGGCCGCCCGGGTGGCGGTGCCGCCAGGTCCAGAAGACCGTGCAGGAGACCAACGACCAGCCGGCCAGTACCAGGAAGGGGAAGGCGTGCTGGTGGCCGCGGAAGTAGACCGCGGCGTGCTGGGCGTTGACCGAGGCGCCCGGCGGCAGCCAACGGCCGATGAGCCCGAGGACGGACGGGAGCAGCGGCCAGGAGACCGCGCCGCCGGACGAGGGGTTGCCGAGCAGGACCATCAGGCCCCAGGTGGGGATCATCGCCCAGCGGCCCATCAGGGTGTTGAACATCGTGAAGACCATCCCGGACGTGAACATCGTCAGCGCGAGGATCAGCCAGGACTCGACGAACGGCAGGCGGAGCGCGCCCAGCCACCAGTCGGCCACCGCGACGATGGCGAAGCCGCCGAGCAGGGCGTAGGCGAGGGTGAAGGCGATCCGCTCGGCCGGGTTGAGGCCGCGGGCGTGCACGCTGAGCTGGATGGCGCCGACGAAGCCGATGATCACGGCCGCGAGGGAGATGTAGAAGAGGGCCAGGCCCCGCGGATCGCCCTTCTGGAGCGGCTTGATGTCCCGGACGGTGACGGGCACGCCGGTGGCCGGGCCGACCTTGGCGGCGGCCTCGGACAGGAGCTGGGCCACGGAGGCGCCCGAGGCGCCGGACACGTCCAGCTCCACCCCGCGGCCGCTGGTGCGCAGCACCGCGTACTCGCGCTGCTCCTCGACGGCGTTCCGGGCCTCGGGGTAGGTGGCGTACCCGGTCAGTCGGAGCGAGGCGTTGAGGGCCTTCTCCAGGTCGGCGACGAAGGCCCGCTGCTGGGGGGCGGCGGGGCCGGTGACCACGGCGGTGGGGATGTGCCGGGGCGCCGGGTTGGCCATGGCGTAGGTGTACGAGCCGGCGAAGAGGCCGGCCGCGGCGGCGAGGATGACCGTCAGGACGACCGCCGGGAGGAACGGGGACTTCTTGAAGGCCGCCCAGTGTTCCGCCGCGGTCCGGGCCCGGCCGTGCGCGCCGTGCGGGACGCTCTCACCTTCATGTTCATGATCATCCATGGGAAACACGCTAAGGCAATGATGTCGGACATACCGCCCGGGGGTCCGGTGTCGCCCGGCCTGCCCGCGGGGCGTTCTTGGCCCGGGTACCGCCGTGAAATGGTTCGCCAGTCTTTTCCGCGAGGTGAGATCCTGGGGGACGTATGTCCAGTCAGCCTGCCCCCGCCCCGTCCGAGAGCGCCGCGCCCACGCTGCCCTCCCTGTTGAAGCGCCTTCCCGAGCTGATGCTGCGCGATCAGCAGCGGTTGGGGCGCCGGCTCGACGGCGCGCGCCGGATCCGTAAGCCCGAGGCCCGGGCGGGCGTGCTCGCCGAGATCGCCGCCGACATCGACGAGGCGGAGCTGCGGGTGGCGCAGCGCCGCGCCGCGATGCCGCGGGTCAGCTATCCCGAAGAGCTCCCGGTCAGCCAGAAGAAGGACGAGATCCTGGCGGCCATCCGCGACCACCAGGTGGTGATCGTCGCGGGCGAGACCGGCTCCGGCAAGACCACCCAGATCCCCAAGATCTGCCTGGAACTGGGGCGCGGTGTCCAGGGGCTGATCGGGCACACCCAGCCGCGCCGGATCGCGGCCCGTACGGTCGCCGAGCGGGTGGCCGAGGAGCTGCGGACGCCGCTGGGCGAGGCGGTCGGCTGGAAGGTCCGGTTCACCGACCAGGTCGGCGACGACACCCTCGTCAAGCTGATGACGGACGGCATCCTGCTCGCCGAGATCCAGACGGACCGGGAGCTGCGCCAGTACGACACGCTCATCATCGACGAGGCGCACGAGCGCAGCCTCAACATCGACTTCATCCTGGGCTATCTCGCCCAACTGCTGCCCAAACGCCCGGACCTGAAGGTCGTCATCACCTCCGCGACGATCGACCCCGAGCGGTTCGCCCGGCACTTCGGCCGCTTCGCGACCGTGGACGCGGCAGCGGGCGACGAGAGGACGTCCGCCCCGATCGTCGAGGTCTCCGGGCGCACGTACCCGGTCGAGGTGCGCTACCGGCCGCTGCTGGAAGAGGGCGGCTCGGACCCCGACCGCGACCAGATCACCGCGATCTGCGACGCGGTGGACGAGCTCCGCGCCGAGGGCCCCGGCGACATCCTGGTCTTCCTCTCCGGCGAGCGGGAGATCCGCGACACCGCGGACGCGCTCAACAAGAAGAACCTCGCCGCCACCGAGGTGCTGCCGCTGTACGCCCGGCTGTCGCACGCCGAGCAGCACCGGGTCTTCCAGCGCCATACGGGCCGGCGGATCGTGTTGGCCACCAACGTGGCCGAGACCTCGCTGACCGTCCCCGGCATCAAGTACGTGATCGACCCGGGCATGGCGCGGATCTCCCGTTACAGCTTCCGCACGAAGGTGCAGCGGCTGCCCATCGAGCCGGTCTCGCAGGCCAGCGCCAACCAGCGCAAGGGCCGCTGCGGCCGGACCAGCGACGGCATCTGCATCCGGCTGTATTCGGAGGAGGACTTCCTCTCCCGACCGGAGTTCACCGACGCGGAGATCCTGCGGACCAACCTCGCCTCCGTCATCCTCCAGATGACCGCGGCCGGCCTCGGCGACATCGAGAAGTTCCCGTTCATCGACCCGCCGGACCGCCGCAACATCAAGGACGGCGTCGACCTGCTGCGCGAGCTGGGCGCGCTGGACACCGCGCAGAAGGACGCCCGCAAGCGGCTGACCCCGCTCGGCCGCAAGCTCTCCCAGCTGCCGGTGGACCCGCGGCTGGCCCGGATGGTGCTGGAGGCGGACCGCAACGGCTGCGTCCGCGAGGTCATGGTGATCGCGGCCGCGCTGTCCATCCAGGACCCGCGCGAGCGCCCGTCGGACAAGCAGCAGCAGGCCGACCAGCAGCACGCCCGCTTCAAGGACGAGACGTCGGACTTCCTGGCGTTCCTCAACCTCTGGAGTTACGTGCGCGAGCAGCAGAAGACGCTGTCCTCGTCCGCGTTCCGCCGGATGTGTCGCGGGGAGTTCCTGAACTACCTGCGGATACGCGAGTGGCAGGACATCTACTCGCAGCTGCGGACGGTCGCCAAGAGCATGGGCGTCCACCTGAACGACACCGACGCGGCGCCCGAGCGCATCCACACCTCGTTGCTCTCCGGTTTGCTTTCGCACATCGGATTCAAGGACACGGACGCCAAGAACGAATACCTGGGCGCCCGCAGCGCCAAGTTCGCGGTCTTCCCCGGCTCCGCGCTCTTCAAGAAGCCGCCGCGCTGGGTGATGTCCGCCGAGCTGGTGGAGACCTCCCGGCTGTGGGCGCGGGTGAACGCCCGGATCGAGCCGGAGTGGATCGAGCCGCTCGCCGGACACCTGGTGAAGCGGAACTACAGCGAGCCGCACTGGGAACAGAAGATGGCCGCGGTGATGGCCTACGAGCGGGTCACCCTCTACGGCGTCCCGGTCGTCGCCCAACGCAAGGTCAACTACGGCCGGATCGACCCCGAGGTCTCGCGCGAGCTGTTCATCCGGCACGCCCTGGTGGAGGGCGACTGGCGCACCCACCACCAGTTCTTCCATGACAACCGCAAACTCCTCGGCGAGGTCGAGGAGTTGGAGCACCGCGCCCGGCGCCGCGACATCCTCGTCGACGACGAGACCCTCTTCGACTTCTACGACCAGCGGATCCCGGCGGACGTGGTCTCCGGGGCGCACTTCGACTCCTGGTGGAAGAAGCAGCGCCACGACGAGCCGGACCTGCTCAACTTCGAGCACTCGATGCTCATCAACGAGTCCGCCGAGGCCGTCACCAAGGACGACTACCCGGACTCGTGGCGGCAGGGGAAGCTGAAGTTCAAGGTCACCTACCAGTTCGAGCCGGGCGCGGACGCGGACGGCGTGACCGTCCACATCCCGCTCCAGGTCCTCAACCAGGTCTCGGCCGAGGGCTTCGACTGGCAGATCCCGGGCCTGCGCGAGCAGTTGGTGACCGAGCTGATCCGTTCGCTGCCCAAGCCGATCCGCCGCAACTACGTCCCGGCGCCGAACTTCGCCGCCCGTTTCCTGGACTCCACCGTCCCGCTCCAGGGGGCCCTGCCGTCGGCGCTGGCCGCCGGCCTCCAGCGGATGGTGGGGGTCCCGGTGGACGCCGCCGACTTCGACCTCGACAAGGTCCCCGACCACCTGAAGATCACCTTCCGGGTGGTCGACGAGCGCCGCCGCAAGCTGGCCGAGGACAAGGATCTGGAGGCGCTGCGGCTCCAGTTGAAGCCCAAGACCCGGGCCGCCCTCTCCCGGGCCTTCGAACAGGCCGAGAAGCGGCCCGGCAAGGACCGCAGGGGCGGCGGGGGCGGCGGGGGCGAGGCCGCACCGGCCGGCCCGGAGCAGCGCACCGGCCTGACGTCCTGGACGATCGGCACGCTCCCGCGCACCTTCGAGACCCGCCGCGCCGGCCAGCCGGTGAAGGCGTACCCGGCGCTGGTCGACGAGGGCAGCAGCGTCGCGGTCCGGCTGTTCGACACCGAGGCCGAGCAGCTGGCCGCCATGTGGGCCGGCACCCGCCGCCTCATCCTGCTCAACATCCCCACCAACCCCGCCAAGTTCGCCCAGGACAAGCTGAGCAACCAGCAGAAGCTGGCGCTCTCCCGCAATCCACACGGCTCCATCGCGGCGCTCTTCGACGACTGCGTGACCGCCGCCGCGGATCGGCTGATCGCGGCCCGGGGCGGCCCGGCCTGGGACGAGGAGGCGTTCCGCAAGCTCTTCGACGCGGTCCGGACCGACCTCGTCGACGCGACGCTGAAGATCATCCAGCAGGTCCAGGAGGTGCTGGCCGCCTGGCAGGCGTGCGAGCGCCGGCTGAAGGCGACCGCGTTCCCGTCGCTGCTGCCGTCGCTGACCGACGTCAAGGAGCAGTTGGCGGCGCTGATCAAGCCGGGCTTCGTGACCGCGCACGGCGCCAAGCGACTGCCGGACCTGATGCGCTACCTGGTCGCCGCCGACCGCCGGCTGACCCAACTGCCCACCAACGCCGAACGGGACCGCAGCCGGATGGCGAAGGTGAAGGAGATGCAGGACGAATACGCCTGGCTCCTGGAGCAGTTCCCCCAGGGCCGCCCGGTGCCGGCCGCGGCCCGGGAGATCCGCTGGATGATCGAGGAGCTCCGGGTGAGCTACTTCGCGCACGCCCTGGGGACCGCGTACCCGGTCTCCGACAAGCGGATCATGAAGGCGGTGGACGCCGCGGTCCCGTAGCCCGGACCGCACCGCGGGACGACGGCCGGGACCGAGTTCGACCGCACCCCCTGACCTGCTGTACAGTCTTGCTTCGCAGCCCGCCGCAAGCGGAAAGCGAAAATCAAGGTCCTGTGGAGCAGTTTGGAGTGCTCGCCACCCTGTCAAGGTGGAGGCCGCGGGTTCAAATCCCGTCAGGACCGCATTCCACGGCCCGCACCTTTCACCGGTGCGGGCCGTTGTGGTGTTCGGCCCGCACCGGGTGTTCCCCGGTGCGGGCCGTCGCGTTCTTGGTGGACGGGACGCGGGTACGGCGCCCCGAAGACCCCGATCGACGCGGACCGGACCCTACGGCCGTCTTGACGACGGCACCTGCCGCGGGTACTCACTGAGGCAGGGCGTGGGGCCGGGAGGTGGCGTGTGATGACGACCGCGGTACGGCACGAGACCAGGGCGCTGTTGCGCGCCCATCTGTCGGCGGCGCTGCGCTACGGCTACCGCCATCGCACCCGGCAGTGCCCGGTGTGCCATCAACTGCTGCGGCTCGCCATGGAGCCGCACGGCGCCCCTTCCGGGCCGCCGGAGCCCTCGACCGCCCCGGAGCCCTCCCAGGCCGCCTGCGAGCCGTCGACGGAGGACGAAAGTCCCGCCGCTCGGTGACCAAGGACGGCTGCGTCACCGGCCGTGCGGTGGAAGGCTGTTGAGAAGGGAACGGTCGAAAGGCGCTATACCTCAGTGCCGTTCACCCTTCAAGAACTCCGGGATGTGACGGGAGTCACCGAACAAGTTTCGCGCGATGGGGAACTTACTGCCCGTCTACAACGGGTCAATTTAATATGTGCAATTGCACTGCCTCTTAGGTGCCCCGAAACGAGACCGTCAGGTCCGGTCTGATGGCACCCTTCAGGGCCCCTGAAGGGGTCGTCACGCGCCTTTGGGCGTCGGTCGGCGCCGGGGCGACCCAAGCGCCGCGAGCGGCCGGCGAACGGCCGCACACAAAAAGAGATCGCGCCGGACCCGGCGGAGTCCAGCGCGATCGATGACGTACCCGAGTGAAGTGGGTGTGGGCCTGTTGGGGCAGGCACCGCGTCGTATGGAGCTGTGGTGGAGCAGGTGGTGCGAAAGGGCGCTTCCGGGTTGGGGGGCCCGAAAACAGCCTGGTTATGCGGTTATTCAGGACTCGCTGCGCTGCTGCGGGATACCCGCGAGCAGTGCGCGGACCTCAGCCTCGCGGTAACGCCGGTGCCCTCCGAGCGTGCGGATGGACGTGAGCTTGCCTGCCTTGGCCCAGCGGGTCACCGTCTTCGGGTCCACGCGGAACATCGTGGCGACCTCAGCGGGGGTAAGCAGCGGCTCGGCGTCAGGGGTGCGAGCGGTCATGAGCGGCCTCCTCGGGAGAACCGAACCATCACGGTTCTTTCCTCTAAATTCTGCACCTTGACCCACGTTGCCCGAAATGGCGGACGCGGGCCGAGTCGGTTATAGGACGAACGGCTTGTCCTCGGCACTACAACTACACCATCTGTCCAGCCACGTCGGCCAAACCGATGGAATTGCCCTCTCAGGTGTTCAACCTTGGCGGATGCCGATGGACCGTGCCATAGCGGACAGTCACACCCCCGTGACGATCAGTCACAACATGACCAGCCGCCATGAGACCCCTCAAGGAGCGCAATACCGATCTATCCGCCCTTAGTTGGACGGAAGGAGCCCAAGTCAGGCTCCTTGTCCTATTTTGACACGAGGGTGCACCTTGGGAGCAAGACCCGAAGTCAGTGCTTTAGGTCACGCTTGGGGCAATCGCCCGGATCGGGACCTACGTCCCGTACATCCCGTCAGCTGCGGCGCCGACCCCGGCAACTGGGCGCCGGCCCACCGGCGTTCAGCTGGAGAACTGGCGTTCGCGCACCGCGCGCCACCGCTGCGAGAGCTTCTCGTACGCGGCGCCGGCCCGCTCGCCGTCCCCCTCCCGCAACGCCGCCAGCCCCTCCGTCACCTCCGCGACGGAACGGTCCTCGGCGAGCTGCCCCTCGGGCACCGCGTGCACCAGCCCTCCGTAGTCCAGCTCCACGAGCGAGCGCGGGTGGAACTCCTCAAGCCAGCGCCCCACATCCACCAGGCCGTCGATCAACGGCCCCTCTTCCAGGGCATCCCGAAGCGTACGCAGTCCGCGCGCTACCCGTCTGCGCGCCTGCACCATCGGCGTGCGGTAACGCAACGCCGGGGACGGCTCACCCTTCGCGTACTCCCGCTCGTCGTCGTCGAAGAGGACGAACCAGCGCACCGGGATGTGCCAGGTGGACGCCCGGATCCAGGGCCGGGCGTCCGGATTCCGCTCGCGCCACCGCTCGTAGTCGGTGGTCGCCTGCCGGCGCACCACCGGGGGCAGCGCGGCGTCCAGTACGGACGCCGGCAACAGCTCCTCCAGGGAGGCCAGCGCCTGCCAGCCGCGCAGCCGGGTCCGCCAGGGGCAGACGCAGGTGACGTCGTCCACGACGGCGACGAACGCGTCCCCGCTCTCGTGTACCGGGACCGGCACCGGCGGGGTGGGCAACAGGTCGGCCAGTGCCCGGCGCTGCTCGTCCAGGGCCGTGGGGGTGGCGTCCCGCTGGGCGTAGCGCGCCCAGTAGGAGCGCTCCGGCTCGGGAAACGCTGCCAGCGGTTCGTAGACCCGTAGATACGCCACATACGGGACCCGCACCGACGACGCCAAGGCCACGCCCGCTCCTCCAAAGGAAAGCCCACCGGCCGGAGTTGCCTGCCTCCGCCCGCTCCGGATACGGCAGATCGTCCCACGCCCGTCCCCCGGGAGAGGGTGATCCTCCGTACCTGGCCGATCAACCCGCCTCCAGGTCTTACGCTCATCCCAACCGGCCCTCCCCACCCATTAGGAGGGCGTCCTTCGTGACTATGGGAGTCACCACAGTGACCGACGTACGTCCTGCCGCCTCCCCCGAGTTCCCCGCACCGTTCGAGCCGGGGACGCCTCCCCCCGCCGCCGGTGGCGCGTTGCAGACCCTGTTCCGCGCGGAGCAGGGCGGCCACGAGCAAGTCGTCCTCTGCCAGGACCGTGCCAGCGGCCTGAAGGCCGTGATCGCCATCCACAACACCGCCCTGGGCCCCGCCCTCGGCGGCACCCGTTTCCACGCCTACGCCTCCGAAGAAGAGGCCCTGCTGGACGCGCTGAACCTCTCGCGCGGCATGTCGTACAAGAACGCCCTGGCCGGGCTCGACCACGGCGGCGGCAAGGCGGTGATCATCGGCGACCCCGAGCTGATCAAGACCGACGAACTGCTGCTCGCCTACGGCCGGTTCGTGGCCTCCCTCGGGGGCCGCTACGTGACCGCCTGCGACGTCGGCACCTACGTCGCCGACATGGACGTGGTCGCCCGGACCAACGAGTGGACCACCGGCCGCTCGCCGGAGAACGGCGGCGCCGGCGACTCCTCGGTGCTGACCGCCTACGGCGTCTTCCAGGGCATGCGGGCCTCGGCGCAGCACCTGTGGGGCGACCCCACGCTGCGCGACCGGAAGGTCGGCATCGCCGGCGTCGGCAAGGTGGGACACCACCTCGTCGAGCATCTGCTCCAGGACGGCGCCGAGGTCGTGGTCACCGACGTCCGCGCCGGGGCGGTGGACCGGATCCTCGACCGCCACCCCCGGGTGACCGCCGTCGCCGACACCGCCGCTCTGATCCGCACCGAGGGCCTCGACATCTACGCCCCCTGCGCGCTCGGTGGCGCGCTCAGCGACGAGACGGTGCCCGCGCTCACCGCGAAGGTCGTCTGCGGCGCCGCCAACAACCAACTCGCGCACCCCGGCGTGGAGAAGGACCTCTCGGACCGCGGCATCCTCTACGCCCCCGACTACGTCGTGAACGCCGGCGGGGTCATCCAGGTCGCCGACGAGCTCCACGGCTTCGACTTCGACCGGTGCAAGGCGAAGGCCGCGAAGATCTTCGACACCACGCTGTCGATATTCGCTCGTGCGAAGGCGGACGGCATTCCCCCGGCCGCGGCGGCCGACCGGATCGCCGAGGCGCGGATGGCAGAGGGGCGTCGCGCCTGATCCGACCGGCACACGTGGCCAGAAACACACCCTTGTGCGGCCCGTCGGGGGGTTCAGGGAGACATGTCTCACCACCCGTCGGCGGGTCGCCGTACAGGACAGGTTAAAATCGCAGTTGACCAGCGTGGACGGGGCGCCGTGCCGGTCGTACCAAGCGGTGGGTGATGCGGGCGACGTACCGTATGGCCGCGGAAGCAGGTACCGTTAAAGCCCTACAGGCCGGTCTCTCCGTCGAGAGTCCGCTCTGAATCATGAACGCGTGTCAAGACTCTGGGGCCAACGAGCCCCGTCACTGAGGGGGTCGACCCATGGGGCGCGGCCGGGCCAAGGCCAAGCAGACAAAGGTCGCCCGCCAGCTGAAGTACAGCAGCGGTGGGACGGATCTCTCACGACTGGCCGACGAGCTTGCATCGCAGTCGAACCAGCAGCCTCCGAACCGAGAGCCGTTCGAGGACGAGGACGACGACCCGTACGCGCGGTACGCAGAACGGTACAACGCCGAGGACGACGGGGAAGAGGGCCACTCCTCGAACCAGCGTCGTCGCGCCTGATCGGGCTGCTGACCACCGGTCCAGCAGCACCCAGGCGCCTTTACGCGTCGTGCGCTCACGGGACTCATAACACCATCACGGACCCGGTCCGGGGAATCCCCCAGGCCGGGTTCTGTGCTGCGCGCGGGACCACCGGGTCGGTGGTCCCGCGCGCCTGCGGGGTCAGCTCGCGTAGTCACCGGTGAGGGTCACAGCCTCTGCGTGAGCGCCGCGCTCGACGATCTCGCCACTGACCCAGGCGTCCACGCCCCGATCGGCGAGGGTGGTCAGGGCGACGTCCGCGGACTCCTGGGGGACGACGGCGATCATGCCGACGCCCATGTTCAGGGTCTTCTCCAGCTCCAGGCGCTCGACCGAGCCGGCGGTGCCGACGAGGTCGAAGACGGCGCCCGGCGCCCAGGTGGCACGGTCCACGGTGGCGTGCAGGCCGTCCGGGATCACCCGGGCCAGGTTGTTGGCGAGGCCGCCGCCGGTGATGTGCGAGAAGGCGTGCACCTCGCTGGTGCGCGTCAGGGCCAGGCAGTCCAGCGAGTAGATCTTGGTGGGCTCCAGCAGCTCCTCGCCGAGGGTGCGGCCGAGCTCCGGGACCTCCTGGTCCAGGGACAGGCCGGCCCGGTCGAAGAGGACGTGGCGGACCAGGGAGTACCCGTTCGAGTGGAGTCCGGAGGACGCCATCGAGATCACCACGTCGCCCTTACGGATGCGGTCGGCGCCCAGGACCTGGTCGGCCTCGACCACGCCGGTGCCGGCGCCGGCGACATCGAACTCGTCCGCGCCCAGCAGGCCCGGGTGCTCGGCGGTCTCGCCGCCCACCAGCGCACAGCCGGCCAGCACACAGCCCTCGGCGATGCCCTTGACGATCGCGGCGACCCGCTCCGGGTGGACCTTGCCGACGCAGATGTAGTCCGTCATGAACAGCGGCTCGGCGCCGCAGACGACCAGGTCGTCGACGACCATGGCGACCAGGTCGTGGCCGATGGTGTCGTAGACGCCCATCTTGCGGGCGACGTCGACCTTGGTGCCGACGCCGTCGGTGGCCGAGGCCAGCAGCGGACGCTCGTAGCGCTTGAGCGCGGAGGCGTCGAAGAGGCCGGCGAAGCCGCCGAGCCCGCCGACGACCTCGGGACGGGTGGCCTTGGCGACCCACTTCTTCATGAGGTCCACGGCACGGTCGCCGGCCTCGATGTCGACGCCCGCGCTCGCGTAGCTGGCACCGGTTGATTCAGCGGACATGGCTGAGAACTTTCGTTTGGGTGGGGACGAGCTCTACGGGCGACGCAGCGCGTCGGCGCCGCCGACCCCGGCGGTGAGCGTGCGGACACCGTCCACGTCGGACGAGGCCGGGGCCTTGGTCTCGGACTCCAGGAGGTGCTTGCCCAGCAGCTCCGGGTCCGGCAGCGCCATCGGGTACTCGCCGTCGAAGCAGGCGTGGCACAGCTTCGACCTGTCGATCGTGGTCGCCTCGATCATGCCGTCGATGGAGATGTACGCCAGCGAATCGGCGCCCAGCGACTTGCCGATCTCCTCGACGCTCAGCCCGTTGGCGATCAGCTCCGCGCGGGTGGCGAAGTCGATGCCGAAGAAGCACGGCCACTTGATCGGCGGGGACGAGATCCGGATGTGGACCTCGGCGGCGCCGGCCTCGCGCAGCATCCGGACCAGGGCCCGCTGGGTGTTGCCGCGGACGATCGAGTCGTCGACGACCACCAGGCGCTTGCCGCGGATGACTTCCTTGAGCGGGTTGAGCTTGAGGCGGATGCCGAGCTGGCGGATGGTCTGCGAGGGCTGGATGAAGGTCCGGCCGACGTAGGAGTTCTTGACCAGGCCGGAGCCGTAGGGGATGCCGCTGGCCTCGGCGTACCCGACGGCGGCCGGGGTGCCGGACTCCGGGGTCGCTATCACCAGGTCCGCGTCGGCGGGTGCCTCGGCGGCCAGCTTGCGGCCCATCTCCACGCGGGAGAGATAGACGTTGCGCCCGGCGATGTCGGTGTCGGGGCGGGCGAGGTAGACGTACTCGAAGACGCAGCCCTTGGGGCGGGCCTCGGCGAAGCGCGAGGCGCGCAGGCCGTTCTCGTCGATGGCGACCATCTCGCCGGGCTCGATCTCCCGGATGAAGCTGGCGCCGACGATGTCCAGGGCGGCGGACTCGGAGGCCACCACCCAGCCGCGCTCCAGGCGGCCGAGGACCAGCGGGCGGATGCCCTGCGGGTCGCGGGCGGCGTAGAGCGTGTGCTCGTCCATGAAGCAGAGCGAGAAGGCGCCCTTGACGTGGGGAAGGACGCGCGGCGCGGCCTCCTCGACGGTCAGCGGCTTGCCGTCGTCGTCGACCTGGCCGGCCAGCAGGGCGGTCACCAGGTCGGTGTCGTTGGTGGCCGCGACCTGGGTCGCCCGGCCGCCGTCGCGGGGCAGCGCGGCGACCATCTCGGCGAGTTCGGCGGTGTTGACCAGATTGCCGTTGTGGCCGAGCGCGATCGATCCGTGCGCGGTGGCGCGGAACGTCGGCTGGGCGTTCTCCCACACCGAGGCACCGGTGGTGGAGTAGCGGGCGTGGCCCACGGCAATGTGGCCCTGGAGGGAACTGAGGGAAGTCTCGTCGAAGACCTGGGACACCAGGCCCATGTCCTTGAAGACGAGGATTTGGGAGCCGTTGCTCACCGCGATGCCCGCGGACTCCTGTCCACGGTGCTGCAGCGCGTACAGCCCGAAGTAGGTGAGTTTGGCGACCTCTTCACCCGGAGCCCAGACACCGAAGACGCCACAGGCGTCTTGCGGGCCCTTCTCCCCGGGGAGCAGGTCGTGGTTGAGTCGTCCGTCACCACGTGGCACGTCCCAGAGTCTAGGGCAGGTCGCGCATTCATCCGAACCGGGGATGGTGGGCGGCATGGAGGGACGCATGAACGGGGCGTTGCGGATGGTTGACGTGCCCACGGCCGCGCGGCCAGGATTTCTGCTCATGCAGACCCCGCAGCCCTTGGCGCGCCTGGTGCGTTGCCGGGTGCCCCGCCGCGCGCCGCGCCTCGTCCGGCGCCGCCACGTCGACCTCGGTCGGGTGGCCAGCGCCGCCTGTCGCCGCGGCTGACGACGGTGATCGCGTGCCCCCGCTGAGGCCGCGCCACCGCCTCTGAGCTGCACTTTCGCGTTCCTCACCGCTGCCCGGGCAGGGGTTTTTCCGGCCGTTTACGGCAGTTGTCCGTACTGTCCGTGCGACGCGGTGGTGTGAGATGCACGACGTTCCGCTGACCGCCCGCCTCCCTGCCGTCCCCAGGGGGCGCGGCGCGGGCCCGTACGGCCCCTCGACGACTCCCAGGAGAGCCGACCGATGTCCTCCGTCGACCCTGCCCCGCCGTCCTCCGCCGACCGCTCCCCCGACGACCCGGCGCCGGGCCTCTCCCGGCGCGCCTTCGGCGGGCTGGCCGGTGCCGGCGCCGCGGCCGCCGTGGGCGGGCTCAGTGCGCTCGCGGGCCCGCCCGCCGCCGCTGCCGCGCCGCCACGCACCGGCGAACGACCGTTCCGGGCCGCCCCCGGCCGGCGCTCGCGGCGCCCTAACTTCCTGTTCATCCTGGGCGACGACCTGGGGTGGGCGGACCTCTCCTGCTACGGGGCGGCCGGCATCCGCACGCCGCACCTGGACCGGCTGGCCCGGCAGGGCGTCCGCTTCACCCAGGGGTACGCGGGGTCCGCGACCTGCTCACCCACCCGTTTCTCGCTCTACACCGGCCGCTACCCAGGCCGCACGCAGGGCGGTCTGGCCGAGCCGATCGCGGACCGCGGCGTGGGCCTGGACCCCGGCCACCCCACGCTCGCCTCGCTGCTGCGGGACGCCGGCTACGCCACCGCGCTGATCGGCAAGTGGCACTGCGGCTACCTGCCGGACTACAGCCCCACCAGGTCGGGTTGGGACACCTTCTTCGGCAACTTCGGCGGCGCGCTGGAGTACTACTCGAAGCTGGGGCTCGCCGGGGAGTACGACCTCTACGAGGGCGACGCCACCTACCGGGACCTGCGCTACTACACCCGGATCCTCACCGAGCGGGCGGTGGACCACGTCACGGCGGCCGGACAGGGCGGCCGGCCCTGGCTGCTGAACCTCAACTACACGACGCCGCACTGGCCGTGGATCGCGGAGGGCGACACCGAGGGGAGCGCCGAGATCGTCCGCCGCATACGGGCGGGCGACCGGAAGGCGCTCTTCCACGAGGACGGCGGTTCGCTCGCGACGTACCGCGCGATGGTCGAGGACCTGGACCGCTCGATCGGTCGGGTGCTGGCCGCGCTCCGGCGCTCCGGCCAGGAGGAGGACACCCTGGTCTTCTTCGCCAGCGACAACGGCGGGGAGCGCTGGTCCTACAACTGGCCGCTGTCCGGGGAGAAGGCGTCGCTCCAGGAGGGCGGCATCCGGGTGCCGACGCTGGTGCGCTGGCCGGCCCGGATCGACGGCGGACAGGTCAGCCACCAGCCGGTGTTCACGCCCGACTGGACGGCCACCCTGCTGGAGCTCGGGGGCGCCCGCCCGGACCGCGCCCACCCCCTGGACGGGACGAGCCTGGCGGGCTACCTGCTGCGCGGGGAGCGCCTCGCCGAACGGGACCTGTTCTGGCGGGTGCGCGGCGAGCGGGCACTGCGCCGCGGCGACTGGAAGTACTACCGCGGCAAGGGCGGCCGGGACCAGCTCTTCCACGTCACCGCCGACCCCCGCGAACAGGCCGACCGAGCCGGGCACGAACGGGAGTTGCTGGCCCGGCTGCGGGCGTCCTGGGAGGCGGTGGACCGGACGCTGCTGCCGTATCCACCGCAGTGAGCCGCGGTGGCCCGCGGCGCCGGGCCGGGCCCGCCCGCTCAGCTCATCACGGGCAACAGGTCCGCCAGATCGGCCCGTTCGCCGCTGGCGGTGACCTGCGCCGCGTCCAGCGCCCCGGCCCAGTCGGCGCGGCCGGTGGCCAGCCGTATCCAGGTCAGCGGGTCGGTCTCGACGACGTTGGGCGGGGTGCCGCGGGTGTGTCGGGGGCCCTCGACGCACTGCACGACGGCGAACGGCGGCACCCGGACCTCGACCGAGCCGCCGGGCGCCTTGGCGGCCAGCCCGTCGGCCAACAGCCGGGTGGTGGCCGCCAGCGCCTGCCGGTCGAAGGGGATCTCCGTGCCGAGGGCGTCGGCCAGATCGTCGGTGTGGACGACGAGTTCGACGCAGCGGGTGACCAGATAGTCGCCGAGCCGCATCGCGCCGGGGCGGCACACGATGACCCGGTCGTCCGGCTCGCCGGGCACCACCTGGGCGAACTCCTCGGCGGTGCGCTCCAGCAGCTCCACCGGGTCGTGGTCGGCCGCGAGTGCGCGGACGTGCTCGTCGATGCCGGTGGCGTACTGCGCGGTCGCGGACGGCCAGGCCAGGAGGGTGACCTCCGGCTCGGGCGGGGCCGGCAGCCGCAGGGCGCGCACCACGCTGCCGACCGCCATGGACAGATGGGCCGCCAGCTCCCGTACCGTCCAGTCGCCGAGCCGGGTGGGCGCCGCGAGCTGCTCGGGGGTCAGGCCGGCCACCGCCCGCCGAACCTCGGCGTACTGGGCGGTGACGGCGGCCCGGGTCTTGGCCGGGTCGTACCGGCGGGGGCGCGGGGTGCGGGCGGCGGGAGACATACGGACAGCCTAGGGTCCGCCACTGACAACCGGACCGCTTCGCCCGGCCGCCGTCGCGGTGCCGCCCGCATCCCCAACGGGGGTGCCTCCCCTGCCCGTTCGAGGGCCGGCGGGGAGGCGGGAGCCGGTGGGCCGGTCAGCCGCTGCTGAGGCGGCGGCCCTGCCACGCGACGGCGCCGACGGTCAGCGACAGGCCCCAGGTCGCGCCGGCGAAGCGGGAGAGCGCGTCCACGTAGAGCGTGTCGTCGGCCCAGTAGAGCTGCATCGCGTAGGCGAGGACCGCGGCGCCCAGCAGGGCGAACGCCGCGGCGGCGGACCAGAGAAAACGGCGGTCGTTCTCGGACAAGTGGGCCTCCCCTAGGTGGGCCGGGCGTCGGAGCGCCCGGCGGCAATCAGCATCACCAGCAGCGGGACGACCCGCTCGACCGGTACCTCGTACCGACCTCGGGTGGTCGTGCGCAGCCAGCCGGCAGCGGTCAACTGCCGTAGGTGGTGGTAGATCTGGCCGGTCGTGCCGGTTCCGTCGAGCTCGGTGAGCTCGGCAGCGGTGCAGCGGCCGCTGAGCACCTCGCGCAGCAACCGCAGGCGCACCGGCTGGCCGAGCGCCGCGAACGCCTCGGCGGACGCCGCCCAGTCGCCGTCCATGACGGTGTCGGTGGGCAGCCCGTACTGCCACTCGTAGCGCAGTCCGGCCGGCGTCCGCACGGAGCCGGTGAACATCACGCCCCCGTTGACGGCGCCCAGGCCGGCGAGTTGCTCCTTGAGCCCGTTCAGGGCCCACAGCGCATCGCCCGGATCCCGCTTCGGCGTGGACGGTGGCGCGGCGGGCGCGGCGCCGGTCGCCCCGGCCGCCTCTTCCAACGCGGCCAGGCGGCGCTCCAACTCCGCCACCCGCTGTTCCAGATCCACTCCCCCAGATTACGTAGTTACGTAATTACGGGCAAGCCTCAAAGGTGCGGCCCCCGGTGACCGACACAGATCCCCCACACGCGAAACGGCCCGCCAGGCACTCCTGGCGGGCCGTTCCGGCGCGAAGGGTCAACGGGGCGCGCACACCGCCCCGTTGGGCGAAGCCCTAGCCGACGATCCCCGGGAGGGTCGCCTCGTGGGCCGACCGCAGCTCGTCCAGCGGGATGGCGAACTGCCCCTGGATCGCGAGCTCTTCGCCGTCCACCACGCCGATCCGGGTGGCCGGCAGCCCCCGCGCACCGCACATGTCGGTGAAGCGGAGCTCCTCGCTGCGCGGCACCGCGACGACCGCCCGGCCCGCCGACTCGGAGAAGAGGAAGACGAACGGGTCCAGGTCGTCCGGCACGACCAGCCGGGCGCCCTTGCCGCCGCGCAGGCACGACTCCACCAGCGCCTGGACCAGGCCGCCGTCGGAGAGGTCGTGCGCGGCGTCGACCATGCCGTCGCGGGACGCGGAGATCAGGATCTCCGCCAGCAGCCGCTCGCGCTCCAGGTCGACCCGCGGCGGCAGCCCGCCGAGGTGCTCGTGGACCACCTGCGACCAGGCCGAACCACCCAACTCCGGGCGGGTGTCGCCGAGCAGGTAGAGCAGCTGGCCCTCCTCCGCGAAGCCGACCGGGGTGCGGCGGGTGACGTCGTCGATGACGCCGAGCACCGCGACCACCGGGGTCGGGTGGATCGCCGTCTCGCCGGTCTGGTTGTAGAGCGAGACGTTGCCGCCGGTGACCGGGGTGCCCAGCACCTGGCAGGCGTCCGCGAGCCCGCGGGTGGCCTCGGCGAACTGCCACATCACCGCCGGGTCCTCGGGCGAGCCGAAGTTCAGGCAGTCGGAGACCGCGAGCGGCTTGGCGCCGGTGGCGGCGACGTTGCGGTACGCCTCGGCCAGCGCCAACTGCGCGCCCGCGTACGGGTCCAGCTTGGCGTAGCGGCCGTTGCCGTCGGTGGCCAGCGCGACGCCGAGGTTGGTCTCCTCGTCGATCCGGACCATGCCGGAGTCCTCGGGCTGCGCCAGCACCGTGTTGCCCTGCACAAAGCGGTCGTACTGGTCGGTGATCCACGCCTTGGACGCCTGGTTGGGCGAGCCGACCAGCTTCAGCACCTGGGCACGCAGCTCGTCGGCGTCCGCCGGGCGGGGCAACTTCCCCGCGTCGTCGGCCTGGAGGGCGTCCTGCCACTCCGGGCGGGCGTACGGGCGGTGGTAGGTCGGGCCCTCGTGGGCGACCGAGCGCGGCGGGACGTCGACGATCTGGTCGCCGTGCCAGAAGATCTCCAGCCGCTCGCCGTCCGTCACCTCACCGATGACGGTGGCGATGACGTCCCACTTCTCGCAGATCGCGAGGAAGCGCTCGACCTTGTCCGGCTCGACGATCGCGCACATCCGCTCCTGCGACTCGCTCATGAGGATCTCCTCGGGCGAGAGCGAGGAGTCGCGCAGCGGAACGGTGTCCAGCTCGACCCGCATGCCGCCGGAACCGGCGCTGGCCAACTCGCTGGTGGCGCAGGACAGTCCGGCGCCGCCGAGGTCCTGGATGCCGGCGACCAGCTGCTCCCGGAAGATCTCCAGGGTGCACTCGATGAGCAGCTTCTCCTGGAACGGGTCGCCGACCTGGACCGAGGGGCGCTTGGCCGGCTTGCCCTCGGAGTCGAAGGTCTCCGAGGCCAGCACCGAGACGCCGCCGATGCCGTCGCCGCCGGTGCGGGCGCCGTAGAGGATGACCTTGTTGCCGGCCCCGGACGCCTTCGCCAGGTGGATGTCCTCGTGCTTCATCACGCCGACGCAGAGCGCGTTGACCAGCGGGTTGCCCTGGTAGCAGGGGTCGAAGACGACCTCGCCGCCGATGTTGGGCAGGCCCAGGCAGTTGCCGTAGCCGCCGATGCCGGCGACGACGCCGGGGAGCACCCGCTTGGTGTCGGGGTGGTCGGCGGCGCCGAACCGCAGCGGGTCCATGACGGCGACCGGGCGGGCGCCCATCGCGAGGATGTCGCGGACGATGCCGCCGACGCCGGTGGCCGCGCCCTGGTAGGGCTCGATGTACGAGGGGTGGTTGTGCGACTCGACCTTGAAGGTGACCGCGTAGCCCTGGCCGACGTCCACGACACCGGCGTTCTCGCCGATGCCGACGAGCAGCGCGTCGTTCTCCGGGGCCTTCTCACCGAACTGCTTCAGGTGGACCTTGCTGCTCTTGTAGGAGCAGTGCTCGGACCACATCACCGAGTACATGGCCAGCTCGGCGCCGGTCGGCCGCCGGCCGAGGATCTCCCGGATCCGCGCGTACTCGTCTTCCTTCAGGCCGAGTTCGGCCCAGGGCTGGTCGGCGTCGGGGGTCGTCGCCGCGTGCTTGACGGTGTCCAGGCTCATGCGTTGACCAGCTTCTTCAGGATCGAGGTGAAGAACCCGAGGCCGTCGGTGCGGCCGGTGCCGATCAGCGGCTCGACGGCGTGCTCGGGGTGCGGCATCAGGCCGACGACATTGCCCGCCTCATTGGTGATGCCGGCGATGTCGCGGAGCGATCCGTTGGGGTTTCCGTACCCGTCGGCGGCCGGGCCGTCGGTGAGGTAACGGAAGGCCACCCGGCCCTCGGCCTCCAGCATGTCCAGCGTCCGCTCGTCGGCGACATAACGGCCGTCGATGTTCTTCAGCGGAATGCTGATCTCCTGGCCCCGGTCGTAGTCGGTGGTCCAGGCGGTACCGGCGTTCTCCACCCGCAGCTTCTGGTCGCGGCAGATGAAGTGCAGGTGGTTGTTGCGCAGCATCGCGCCGGGCAACAAATGCGTCTCGGTGAGGACCTGGAAACCGTTGCAGATGCCCAACACCGGCATACCGGCCCGGGCTTGTTCGATCACGGTCTCCATCACCGGCGAGAACCGGGAGATGGCCCCCGCCCGCAGGTAGTCCCCGTACGAGAAGCCGCCGGGCAGGACCACGGCGTCGACCTGGTGCAGGTCCTTGTCGCGGTGCCACAGCGGCACCGCCTCCGCCCCGGCCGCCCGGACCGCGCGCTGGGTGTCGCGGTCGTCGAGCGTGCCGGGGAAGGTGACGACTCCGACCCGAGCAGTCATGACTCGGCCCGCGCGGCTTCGTCGACCCGGACGGTGAAGTCCTCGATGACGGTGTTGGCGAGGAAGGTCTCGGCCATCTCATGGATACGGGCGAGGGCGGCCTCGTCGAGGGGGCCCTCCACCTCAAGTTCGAAACGCTTGCCCTGACGGACGTCGGCGATCCCCTCGAATCCCAGGCGTGGCAGTGCGCGCTGCACCGCCTGCCCCTGCGGGTCGAGGATCTCCGGCTTGAGCATGACGTCGACTACGACGCGTGCCACTGGCACTCCCGGTGGTGTGGTGCGTAAGGCGGTGTCCTCACAGTACCGTGTTCGAAAATCTACGCGCATAGATATGCAGCGTGCCCGATCCCGGGTCGGTAACCGTCAGCGTGCCCGCCAGGAAAAATCTGCGAAAAGAACGGGGGGCCGGATTGCGGCAGGACACGCTGACGAAATTAAATGGGCTTCACAATGCAATGCCCATCGCTGTACAAATGAAAAAGCATTGATCCCAATCAGCCGGATCTGGAGCATCACCCCACGTCAACAAGGGGTCGCTCCATGAAAGGACCGATATCCGTGGCGCAGCGCGTAGTAGTGACGCTCTCCGATGACATCGACGGAGGAGAAGCCGCAGAGACGGTCATCTTCGGTTTGGACGGGAAGTCGTACGAGATCGACCTCAATCCCACCAATGCGAAGAAACTGCGCGGCGCTCTCGCCCCGTTCGTAGAGGCCGGCCGCAAGCGGGCCAAGTCCGGCAAGACCTTCCACCGGACCGCGGTGACCGCCGACCCGGCGGCCGTCCGCGCCTGGGCCCGCTCCCACCAGATGGATGTCCCGCCCCGCGGCCGCATCCCGAAGAAGGTCTACGAAGCCTTCAACGCGGCCAACCACTAAGCGACTTGCCGACGTCCGCGGGTGCGCACACCGCCGACTTGCACAGCACCCCTACTGATCAGCTAGAGTCTGGAGCACGCCGAGGGGCGAGGCCGAAAGGCCGGGCCCCAAGGAGTCACGCGGGTGTAGCTCAGTAGTAGAGCGCCCCCTTTCCAAGGGGGAGGCGCAGTGTGCAATCCCTGTCACCCGCTCTGACAGTTCAACCGGTCCAAACGATCAGGTAGAGTAGCTGTCGCGCCACCGGTGAAAGCCGAGTGGATGCCTGCGGACGTAGCTCAGTTGGTAGAGCGCAACCTTGCCAAGGTTGAGGTCGCGAGTTCGAGCCTCGTCGTCCGCTCAGAAAAAAGGCCCCGGTCACTAAGACCGGGGCCTTTGTCGTATTCCCGGGCTCCTCACGTCACCGAGTCCTCAAGTTCCCGAGCCCCCGGGCGAAAAGGCGGGACGGTTCTCGGGGTCTTGGCCGGCGTGCACGGCAGGGCGGCCGAGCGCGGTGCCGCGCGACTTATCCGCCAGAAATCGCGGGACCGGGCGCACTGTGGCGGTGACCACAGTGCGGGGTGGGGCGCCGGGATGGCGGGCCAAAGCCGGACGGCGGGGCGGGTCGGGCCTAAGGGCGTGGCGGCGGGCGGGAGTTGGGGCGCTCGGGAGCGGGCGGGGGCCGCATCTGAGGTGCGGGCGGAATGCGTTCGCGGGGCGGCCGCGGGCGGAGGTGGCTCCGGGGCGTGCGTCGGGGGCCCGGAAGTTGGCTATAGTAGGGCTCGCACCGCGCAGCGGCGAACGGAAACGGGCGCCGAAGCACGGAGCATGCGGACGTAGCTCAGTTGGTAGAGCGCAACCTTGCCAAGGTTGAGGTCGCGAGTTCGAGCCTCGTCGTCCGCTCAGAGAAAAGGCCCCGGTCACTGAGACCGGGGCCTTTGTCGTGCGGGGGCGTCAGGCCCAGGAGTGGCCGGTCAGGCGCTCGTACGCCTCCAGGTACTTGGCGCGGGTGCGGTCGACGACCTCCTGCGGGAGGGCCGGCGGGGGCTGTTCGCCGGTGCGGTCCCAGGCCGCGGCGGGCGAGGTCAGCCAGTCGCGGACGAACTGCTTGTCGAAGGACGGCTGGGGGCGGCCCGGCTGCCACTGGTCGGCGGGCCAGAAGCGCGAGGAGTCGGGGGTGAGGACCTCGTCGGCCAGGGTGAGCCGGTCCTCGTGGAAGCCGAACTCGAACTTGGTGTCGGCGAGGATCAGGCCGCGCTCGCGGGCGATGTCGCGGGCCCGGCCGTAGACCGCGAGGGTCGCCTGGCGGAGCTGGGCGGCGGTCTCGGCGCCGACCTGGCGGGCGACCTCCTCGTAGGAGACGTTCTCGTCGTGGTCGCCGACGGCGGCCTTGGTGGCCGGGGTGAAGATCGGCGCGGGGAGCTCCGAGCCGTCGGTCAGGCCCTCGGGGAGCGCCAGCCCGCAGACCGTACGGGACTCCCGGTACTCGGCGAGGCCGGAGCCGGTGAGGTAGCCGCGGGCGACGCACTCCACCGGGACCATGGCCAGGGAGCGGCAGACCAGGGTGCGGCCGGCCCAGTCGGCGGGGGCGCCCTCGGGGACCTCGGTGGACAGGACGTGGTGCGGGACCAGGTCCGCGAACTGGTCGAACCACCAGAGCGAGAGCTTGGTCAACACCCGGCCCTTGTCCGGGATTTCGGTGGGGAGCACCCAGTCGTAGGCGGAGATGCGGTCGCTGGCGACCATGACCAGGTCGCCGGCGGCGTTCTGGTAGAGGTCGCGCACCTTGCCGGTGTGCAGGTGGGTGAGACCCGGGACCTGCACGGGCTCGGGCTTTTCTACGAATCCGGACACGCTGCCTCCGCGTAGGTTGATCCAGGAGTCCCGGTGATTCTCCCGCATGCGGGGCGGGGGGTCCGCCGCAGGGTCGCCGTCGGGGGGAACGGCGGCCCCGCGGCGGGTGGTCAAGCGGAGGACCGGGCTCCGGGGCGGGCGACGGCGGCGAGGGTGAGCAGTGCCAGGACGGCGACGGCGGTCAGGATCGTCGCCGTGGAGAACGCACCGCCGAGCAGGGTCACCGCGTACGGGGTGCAGAAGCCCAGGTAGCAGACGGCCCAGAAGCGGGCGGTGACGCGGGCCAGGTGGTGCGGGGGTGCCAGGGCGCCGACCTCGGTCAGGCCGTAGGCCACGCACAGGCCGTAGCCGGCGCCGATCAGCGCGGCGGCGAGCAGGGCCACCGCGGGCTGGGCGTGCGCCACGGCCAGGGCGCCGGTCAGCAGGCCGGCGGCGGTGACGAGCAGGCCGGCGGCGGCGGTGGCGAGGCGGTGCCGGGCGCTCAGCCGGCGGGCGAGCGGGGCGACGAGCAGGCCGGCCCCGGGGGTGACGGCGGTGACGATCCCGGCGTAGACGGTGCCCCAGCCGTGCAGGCCGGCGTCGACCTGCGCGGGCAGGACGGCGAAGGCGATCGCGGGGGCGGCGAACACCCAGGGGGCGACCGGGAGGACGAGGCGGCGGAAGGGGGTGCGGTAGGCGGGGGCGGTGCGCTCCTGGGCCGCCCCGTCCGGGGCCCGCGGCGGGACCGTCTCGGGGGCGCGGGCGGCGCTCAGCGCGGCGGCCGCGGACAGCACCAGGTGCGGGACGTAGGCCAGCACCATCGGGTGCGGGGCCCACTGGGCTATCAGGGAGGCGGCCAGGCCACCGGTGGCGAAGCCCGCGGAGAGGAAGAGGCCGGAGCGGCGGGCGGCGGCTCCGGGGGTGGGGGCGGTGCCGTGCGGCGGGGTGGAGAGCTCCTTGATCCAGACGCTGCCGGCGGTGAGCAGGGTGCCGGCGCCGACGCCGGTGAGGAAGCGGCCGGGCCACAGCAGGGCGGGCGCGACCGGGCCGCACATCAGCAGGCAGGTCGCCAGGGCCGAGACGGCGAGCGCGGTGAGGGCGACCCGGCGGCGGCCGTGCCGGTCGGCGAGCGGGCCGCCCAGCAGGAGGGCGGGGATCAGGCCGAGCACGTAGACGGCGAAGAGGGCGGTGGTGGTGGCGGCGGTCAGGCCGAGGTGGTCGCGGTAGGCGCCGAGGAGGGAGGAGTACTGGTTGGCGCTCCACCCGGAGGCCGTCATCAGCCAGCCGGCACGGAGCCAGTGGCGGGGGGCGGGGGCCGCGGTGGCGGCCGGGCCGACCGGGGCCGCCGGGGTGTGTGTCAGAGGCATAAGGGCTGTTGTACGGCGCGGACGGGCCGGTGCGCGGCCCCCGTTCAGGAAATGTGAACGGCCCGGTGTGAACGCGGCGGGCCCGGCTTATCGTGGCCGGTATGGATCTGCGCCGGCTGTCTTCGTTCCTGGCGGTGGTCGAGGAGCAGCACTTCGGCCGGGCCGCGGCGCGGCTGTTCCTGTCGCCGGCCGCGGTCACCCAGCACGTGCAGCAGCTGGAGCGGGAGTTCGGGACCCGGCTGTTGGAGCGCGGCCGGGGCCCGGTGGTCCCGACGGTCGCCGGGCAGCGGCTGGTCTCGCACGCCCGGACGCTGCTGGCCGCCGCGAACGCCGCGATGGAGGACGTGACCGAGGCCGTCCGGGACCGGCCGGCGGCGGGGCGCGGGCTGCGGGTCGGGGTGATGGGCCACGGGTCGGCGGAGGTGACGCCGGCCGCGGTGAACGCCTTCCGCCGCGCCCGGCCCGAAGTCCCGGTGTCGTTGGTGCAGTTGAACTTCACCGAGCACTGCTCCGCGCTGCGCGAGGACCGGGTGGACGTGGCGTTCGTCCGGCCGCTGGTGCAGGCCGAGGACATCGAGGTGGACGTGCTGACGACCGAGCAGCGGATCGTGGCGGTCTCCGCCCGGTCGCCGCTGGCGGACGCGGCGCGCGAGGGGGTGCGGATCGCGGACGTCCTGGACCTGCCGTTCCTGCGGCTGCCGGCGCGCACCCCGCGGCCGTTCGCCGACTACCTCTACTTCCAGGAGGGCGAACGGCGGGCGCCGGACTGCGCGTTGGACCCGCACGACGTGCTGACGAGCGTGGCAGCGGGGCGCGGTGCGGGGTCCGGGCTGAAGTCCTTCGCCCGGTACTACCCCTGGCCGGGGACGGTGTTCGTGCCGGTGCTGGACGCGCCGAGCGCACAGAGCGTACTGGCGACGCGGGCCGGGGACCCCCATCCGGAGGTGCGGATCTTCCGGGCGCTGACGGTGGCGCTGGCACGGGAGTTGGGGGAGTACGCGGCCCGTTAGCGCGGCGGTCGGGCGCTTTTAGTCGCGCTTGCAGATGCGGTCGAGGAGGTTGGCCGTGGCGCGCTGGACGCGCTGGTCGACGTGGCCGGGGCGGTCGAGCGCGGGTGACCAGGCGAAGGTGCCCGAGGAGAAGACCAGGGCGCCGCTGGGCGCGCGGTACAGGGAGGTCTCCTGGTGGCGGCGGACGCCCTCGCCGTCGCGGTACGGGGAGTGCGCGAGCAGGATGCGGCTGGTGTGCTCGGGGAGGCTGGTGCGCGGGAAGTAGCGGTCGGCCTCGCCGGCGACCAGGCCGGCGAGCTCGTCGCCCTCGTGGGCGCCGCTGGCCTCCCACAGCCAGTGGTCGGCGTTGCGGACGACCAGGGGGGCGGGCTCGGGGACCCGGCCGGCGTACTGGATCCCCATCAACCGCTGTTCCGGATTGCCCAGTTCGCGCCAGAGGGCGGGGCGGCCGGGGCCCTGGCGCTTGCGGCAGTTCAGCAGGGAGTCCGGGCCGGCTGGCGAGGGAGCGAGCTCCACCTGCCAGTACAGGGTGTTGGCGGAGAGGAAGACCAGGGAGGTGCCGGCGTCCCGGGCGGCCTCGACCGTGCGGCGCATCGGGACCGACCAGTACTCGTCGTGTCCGGGGAAGACCAGGCCGCGGTAGCGGGTGGGGTCGACGCGGCCGGCGTGCAGGTCGCGGGCGTCGGCGTAGGCGAGGTCGTAGCCGTAGCGCTCGGCCCAGCGGATGAAGTCGTAGGCGTGGCCGACGTGGAGGGGGAGGCCGGCGCCGGCGTAGGGGCGGTCGAAGGAGACGGTGGTGGCGGCGTCCCGCTCGCCGAGCAGGGCACCCTTCTCGTCCCAGGCGTGGTAGAGGCTGGCACCGGTGCGGCCGTCCTCGGGGTAGAGGTTGTACGCCTGCCAGGTGATGTCGGGGAGCATCAGCAACAGGTCGGCGGGCTCGGCGTCGCGGACGGTGAAGGGGACGTGCGAGCGGTAGCGGCCGTCGGCGGTGGTCAACACGGCGACGTAGGCGCCCAGTTGCCAGTACGTGGGGACCTGGAGGCGCCAGGAGAGCCACCAGTGGTGGCAGGAGACGGTGCGGTCGACCAGCAGCGGGGCCGGCTGGACGATGCCGGCGAGGCGGGGACTGGTGGTGATCTTGGCAGCGCCGGCGCCGGCGTAGTGGCCGATGCGGTAGACGTCGATGCTGAACGGCTGCGGCGGGTCGACCGAGACCCGGAAGTCGATGGCGTCGCCGGGGGCCACCGCGCCGGGGACGGCGAAGCCCTTGATCTGGCGGTGGACGTCGTCGGCGGTGCGGGGGCCGTTGTGTTTTCGCGGTGCGGGGACCCGTAGGTCGCCGTGGGCGACGGCCGGATCGACGTACCAGGGGATGATGCGGCCCGAGTCGAAGTAGGTCTCGCTGCCGCGGAGCCAGGGCAGCGGGCCCTGTCCGAACGGGTCCGTGACCGCGTGGGCGAGGGCACCCGACTCCCAGCGCCTGATCTGTTCCGTCGCCACCTTGCACTCCCCTCCCGCGTCTCCCATGGCCGCGGCCCACCGGGCCTACCCACCCCCCAGCACATCACATTACGCACTCACTTCGTCACCCTTCGTCGTGAATTTAGGTGCCCTTGCCCCGAAGCGCGAACTGGAAGGGAACATGCAGCCGTGCGCGGGCGCCGCGCACCGACTCAACCCAGCCGGACCGGCTTCTCCGGGCGGACGCCGACGCGGTGCAACCAGCCGCGGAGCGGCTCGGCGTCGCCCTCGTCGACCAGGCTGAGGACCGGGCGGCCCAGGTCGGCCCGGCGGGCGCCGTCCACCAGGAGGGCCGGGCCGTCAAGCCAGTCCAGGCCGGGGGCGGCGCCGGCGGTGTCCACGGCGGCGCAGCAGACCATGGCCGTGACGTGATCGGCGAGCAACTCGCGGCCGGTGCGCGGCGGTTGGAGGGGGAAGAGCGGGAGGGTGCCGTCGGTCGGGCCGTCGCTCCAGGAGGCGCCGGCGCCGGCGGGTGGGGCGCCGTGGGCGGCCTGGCGGGCGGCCTTCTCGCGCTCCTCGCGGGCGACCTCGGCGCCCAGCCGGGCGGCGAGCAGATCGCCGGCGCGGGTGTCGCGGGCCAGGCGGTCGATGACCCGGGCCAGGGTCGGGCCGGTGGACGGCGCGGGGGCGGCGCCGGCCCGCTCGGGGCCGAGGGCGTGCGACAGGCCCGCGGGGTGGTGCGCGGCGGTCGTATGGGCGCGGGCCCCGGCGTAGGTGAGGTGCGGGGCCGGAGCGGGCCGGGGGGCGGGGGTGGCGTCGGGGGCGTCCGCGGGGACGGCGGGGCGGTCCGGCGTATGGGACGGCTCCGGTGTCGCGCGGTCGAACTCCGGGCCGGCGGCCGGGAGTTCGTCGAGGACCCGGTGCAGGCGGGCGGCCTCCAGGCGCCACTTGCGGTCCACGATCTCCTGCGGGTACTGCTGCCAGGCGACCGGCGACCAGTCCGGGCCGGTCTCGGCCGGGCCGCCGTGGAAGAGCCGGGCGGCCAGCAGGGAGGCGGCCCGGTCGATGGTGCCGGGCTCCTCCAGGAGGTCGCAGGCGGGCCGCTCGCCGAGCCGGGAGGCGAAGCCCTCGGCCAGGCGGTCGCGGCGGGAGAGCTCGGTGAGCGCGGAGACCACGCCGGCGTCCAGACGGGAGGGCCAACGCCCCATGCGCCAGGCGGGCAGCGCGACCCGGGTCAGCAGCCGGTCCCACCCCGCGTACGCCAGGCCGACCTGTTCCTGGGCGACCAGCCGCAGACCGTAGTCGACGCTCTGGGCGCGCTCGGAGGCGGCGGCCGCGACCCCGCGCTCCATGAGCGTGGCGTGCTCGTGGGCGGCGCGCAGCAGCAGCCGGGCCACCCGGCCGACGAAGCGGAACGGGAGGGCACCCAGCGGGCCGCGGGCCCGGGCGGCGACCGCGACGGCCGCGTCCAGGCCGCGGATGAAGCGGCGGGCGGCGGCTATGTCCGGATGCGCCGACGGGCCGGTGCCGGCGACGACGGGAGCCAGCAGGGCGCGCAGTTCGGCCACCCGCATCCACCACAGGAACGGCGAGCCGATCACCAGGACCGGGGCCTCGGGCTCCCGGCGGCCGCCCCGCCGGGCCGGACGCGGCGGGCCGTGCGCGCGGTGGGTGCGGTCCTCCAGCCAGCTGTCGCAGTCCGGGGTGAGGGCTATCGACGAGGGGGCGGGGACGTCGAGGCGGTCGGCGAGGTCGCGGACCAGGCGGTAGAGGTCGGGGGCGGCCTCCTCGGCGATCGGCACGGAGGGGCTGAGCGCGGGCCGGGCGCGGGCGACGACGGCGGAGACGAGGGTCGTCAGCAGCAGGCTCAGCGCCGTGAGGCCGCCGGCGGTCCAGCGGGCGACGGCCCAGCCGCCCTCGGTGCCGAGCCGGCCGGTGGCGCCGCCGACGAGGAGCACCACGGCAACGGCGGCCGGCAGCAGGGCGAGGGCCAGCGCCGCACCGCGGACGCGGAGCACCGCGAGGGCGCGGGCACGCGCCACCAGGACGCCTGTTTCCGGACTTGCCACGAGCCTGTACACCCCCAGCGGTCCTTCAGTGGAGCGGGACGGACGACGGTCGTGCGATGCGCGGGCGAGCGAGCGACCCACTCCCCCACTGTGGCACCGGCCACTGACATCGCAATGCCGGTGAGCCAGTTGCCGGACGCCGTCGGGGCAACGCCCGGTGCACGCACCGTTCCCCGCTCTCGCGCGTCCACACGAGCAAGGGAGGCCCCGATGACCGGAGCGGCCGACCCCGCACCACCCGTTGTCGGCACGACGACCACAGGAGGCTTGCGCGGCACCCTAGTTGGGGCTGCGGAGTTCGTCAGCCAGATACCCGCCCGGTCACTCGATGGAATGGCTTTGGGTAAAGCCGCGGGCCCGAGAACGGCATTTCTGGGCCACTTCCCGGCGGGCGGCGGGGCCCCGCAACAGAACGAGGCATATGTCAGGGAAATGACATATGCCTCGGTCGTCGTGAAGGCGGGGAAGTGGTCGCCGGCCGCGGGGCGTTACTCCCCCGCAGCCGCCTTCGCGGCGATGTCGGTGCGGTGGTGCGAGCCGTCCAACGAGATCTTGTCGACGGCGCGGTAGGCGCGCTCCCGGGCGGTGGCCAGGTCGGCGCCGGTGGCCGTGACGGACAGCACCCGGCCGCCGGCGCTGAGCACCGCTCCGGACGCGTCGCGCGCGGTGCCGGCGTGCAACACGTAGGCGTCGGGGGCGTCCTGCTCGGCGACCTCGGCCAGGCCCTCGATCGGGTCGCCGGTGCGCGGGGTGCCCGGGTAGTTGTGGGACGCGATGACGACGGTGACGGCGGCGCCGTCGCTCCAGCGCAGCGGCGGGAGGGCGGCCAGCGCGCCGGTGGCGGCGGCGTGCAGCAGGCCGGCCAACGGGGTCTTCAGGCGGGCCAGCACGACCTGGGTCTCCGGGTCGCCGAACCGCGCGTTGAACTCGATCACGCGGACCCCGCGGGAGGTGATCGCCAGGCCGGCGTAGAGCAGCCCGGAGAACGGGGTGCCGCGGCGCCGCAGTTCGTCGACGGTGGGCTGGAGGACGGTCCGCAGCACCTCGTCGACGAGCGTGGGGTCGGCCCACGGCAGCGGGCTGTAGGCGCCCATGCCACCGGTGTTGGGGCCCTGGTCGTCGTCGTGGGCGCGCTTGAAGTCCTGGGCCGGCTGGAGCGGGACGACGGTCTCGCCGTCGGTCACCGCGAAGAGCGAGACCTCGGGGCCGTCGAGGAACTCCTCGATGACGACGCGGTCGCAGGCGCCTGCGTGCGCGCGGGCGGCCTCGACGTCGTCGGTGACCACGACGCCCTTGCCGGCCGCCAGCCCGTCGTCCTTGACGACGTAGGGGGCACCGAAGGCGTCCAGCGCGGCGTCGATCTCCTCGGGGGTGGTGCAGACGTAGCTGCGGGCGGTGGGCACGCCCGCAGCGGCCATCACGTCCTTGGCGAACGCCTTGGAGCCCTCCAGCTGGGCGGCCTGCGCCGAGGGGCCGAAGACCGGGATGCCGCGCGCCCGGACCGCGTCCGCGACGCCGGCCACCAGCGGGGCCTCGGGGCCGACGATGACGAGGTCGGCCCCCAGGTCGGCGGCGAGGTCGGCCACCGCCCGGCCGTCCAGGGCGTCGACCCCGTGCAGTTCGGCGACCCCGGCGATGCCGGCGTTGCCGGGGGCGCAGTGCAGCGCACTGACGTCGGGGTCGAGGGACAGAGAGCGGCACAGGGCGTGTTCGCGGGCGCCGCCGCCGATGACGAGGACCTTCACGGTGTGCAGCCTAGACGAATGCACCAACCGGCCGGCCGTCGGGCATACCCCGATCGCACAAGGGCGGGCCCCGACCGGAAACCACCGGCGCCACCGGTGTCCGCCGGCACGGCGCGAACTCTTTCGGGTGAGATCAGCGGGCGTCCTATACCGGATCCCGCACCACTTCCGGGCGGAAAACGGGTGATCTTGGGACAGAGCCCAACCGTTCGGCGGTAGGAAGGGAGGCGGTGCGCGGCCCTCCTGTAGGCCGTGCGCGCACCGCACGGATCCGCGTACGAGGGAGCGCACGGGTGAGTCAGCCGGAGATGCAGCCCGAGGGGCCCCCTCGGGGCGAGGGCGGGCCCGACCGGGGCCGCGGGCGGTCCCCGGACCGCGACCGGAACGAGGGCCGGCCGCCGCGCCGCCCCGCCGGGCTGCGCGGCCGCGGCGACCTCGTGGGGCGGGCGTTCCCGCACGGCGACTGGGGCGAGCCGGACAACCGGCTGGACGCGCTGTACCTCTGGAGCGAGGAGGGCGCGCTGCGCACCGCCGACTGGTACCTGCGCGACCGGCTGGCCAAGCGCCGGGGGGCGCGGGTGCTGCGGGTGGGGGCCGCGGCCGGGGTGACCGCGGGCGGGACGCTGCCGCTGCTCGACCTCGCCGGGGTCTGGGAGCACGGGGCGCCGTGGGGGGCGCTGACGCTGCTGCTGGCGGCGGTGTGCGTGGGCTGCGACCGGTACTTCGGGGTGACCGCGGGCTGGATGCGGGACCTGGCCACCGCGCAGGCGATCCACCGGCGGGTGGAGGCGCTCCAGTTCGACTGGGCGGCCGAGAGCGTGCGGGAGGTGCTCGGCCCCGCGGAGGGCACCGCGAGCGAGGCGGCGGAGCGCTGCCTGAGCGTGCTGCGGCGGTTCAACGAGGACATCGGGGAGTTGGTGCGCGCGGAGACGACGGACTGGATGGTGGAGTTCCGGTCCGGCCCGGTGCCGCAGGCCACGCACGCGGTGCTGCCGTGGGCGACGCCGCGACAGGACGGCCACGGGCACCCGGGGCGCTACTCGTTGCCGCCCGGTACGCGGCCGAACATGCCGCGGCAGCGGCCGCCGGAGGCCCCGCGCTGAACGCGGACCGGCGGGGAGCCCCGCGGGGCCTTCGGCGGCTCTCCCCGCCGGTCCGGCCCGCTCAGCTGAAGACGATCATGGAGCCCTGGCCGAGGCTGCGGGTGGCGGCCGCGTGCAACCCGAGCCAGACGTGCCGTTCCCGGGCGAACGGGCCGTCGTCCAGGGGGACCGCGGTGGCCCGCTCCTCCAGGGAGGTGGGGCCGGCCGGCGGCGCGGGCGCGGCCGGCGGGTTGGCCGGATCGATACCCAGGGCCGGGGCGACCAGTTCGAGGTCCCGCAGCAGGCCGTGGGAGGAGCCCAACGGGCCGCCGCCGGCGAGGAGTTCCTCGGTGGCCAGCGGGTGCGGGAAGTCCACCGGGACGTACGCGCCCGCGTGGTCGTAGTGCCAGACCAGGTGGGACTGTTGCGCGGTGGTCTCGAACATCTCCAGCAACTGCTCGTAGTCGCCGCCGAGTTCGTCGACCGGGCTCACCTCCAGGCCGCACAGCCGCAACAGGTAGGCGCGGCGCAGGAAGTGCAGCGCGTCGTAGTCGAAGCCGGCGACCGGCGCCACGTCACCGGAGAGGCCCGGCATGTAGCTGAAGACCGGGATCTCGGGCAGGCCCGCGCCCACCAGGGCGTCGTTGTAGGCGGCGATCTCTTCGGAGAAGGGGTTGTCGGGGCTGTGGCACAGCACATCGACGAGGGGTACCAGCCACAGGTCACATGCCACGGGTGGGGGCTCGCTTCCGGTCGGGGACGAGGGGCACCGGCGCTCGTAGAGCCACGGGTACGGCCCATTACGGCCGATGGTCGGGACAGCGTAGTGCTACCCGGGCGTTCCGACGAGAGCGAGGGAGTGCGCGTTGTAGTCGGCGATCAACCGCTGGGCGGCGGGCAGGTCGTGTCGCAGCAGGGCGTCGGCCAACTCGCCGTGGCCGTGCCACAGCAGGCCCTTGAGGTGCGGCTCGCGGCGCAGCAGCGGCACCGCGAACATCCAGGTCTGGACGCGGATCCGGTCCAGGAAGTCGCTGATGTAGGGGTTCTTGACGATGCCGCTCAACTCGCGCCAGAACCGCAGGTCGTAGCCGATGAGGACGTCCAGGTCACCGGCCCGGGCGGCGCGTTCGGCCTCCTCGGCGCGGCGGCGGATGGAGATCAGCACCTCCTCCGGGGCGGTGCGCAGCGCCCGTTCGGCGTTGCTGCGGAAGATGCCCTCGATGAGGAGGGTGCGGGCCTCGACCATGGCGCGGAAGTCGTCGGCGGTGAAGGCGTGCACCTTGAAGCCGCGGTGCTGCTCGACGTCGAGCAGCCCCTGGGCGCACAGGTCGAGCAGCGCCTCGCGCACCGGCGTCGCGGAGACGCCGTACTGGTCGGCGATCTCCTTGACGGTGAAGGGGTGGCCGGACGACAGCCGGCCCGCCAGGATCTCGTCGCGCAGCGCGTCGGCGATCTGCTCGCGCAGCGTGCTGCGCCGTATCACTGAGCTGTCCGGGCCCGGGGCCATGCGGTGCGTCTCCTTCGACGTCCATGACCGCAGGTCCAAGCGGCCGTCGCCCACGATAGGCGAGGCGGTGGGAGGGGTTTCCGCGCGGCCGGTGACCCTCGTCACGAGGGGCGGGGGCCACCGGCGCGCGTTCCGGGGCGGGACGGCGGTCAGGCCGTGTGCGCGTCCGCGGTCGTCAGGGCCTCGTCGAGGGCTGCCAGGCCCTCCTTGGCCTCGGCCTCGGTGAGGGTGCACGGCGGGACGACGTGGGTGCGGTTCATGTTCACGAACGGCCACAGGCCGCCGCGCTTGCAGGCCGCGGCGAACGCGGCCATCGGGGCGTTGTCGGCACCGGCCGCGTTGTACGGCACCAGCGGCTCGCGGGTCTCCTTGTTCCGCACCAGGTCGAGCGCCCAGAAGACGCCCATGCCGCGGACCTCGCCGACCGAGGGGTGCCGCTCGGCCATCTCGCGCAGCGCCGGGCCGATGACCTTCTCGCCGATCTCCGCGGCGTTCTCCACGATCCGCTCCTCGGCCATCGCGTTGATCGTGGCGACGGCGGAGGCGCAGGCCAGCGGGTGGCCGGAGTAGGTCAGTCCGCCGGGGTAGGGGCGCGTCTCGAAGGTGGCGGCGATCTCGGCGTTGATCGCCACGCCGCCGAGCGGGACGTAGCCGGAGTTGACGCCCTTGGCGAAGGTCAGCAGGTCGGGGGTGACGCCGAAGTGGTCGGCGGCGAACCAGCGGCCGGTGCGGCCGAAGCCGGCCATCACCTCGTCGAGGATGAAGACGATGCCGTGGCGGTCGCAGATCTCGCGGACGCCGGCGAGGTAGCCGGGCGGCGGGACCATGATGCCGGCGGTGCCGGGCACGGTCTCCAGGATGATCGCGGCGATCGAGGCGGGGCCCTCGAAGGCGAGGGTCTGTTCCAGGTGGGCCAGGGCGCGCTCGCACTCCTGCGCCTCGTTCTCGGCGTGGAACGGCGAGCGGTACAGGAACGGGCCCCAGAAGTGGACGACGCCGGCCGAGGCGGTGTCGGAGGGCCAACGGCGCGGGTCGCCGGTGAGGTTGATCGCGGCGGCGGTGGCGCCGTGGTACGAGCGGTAGGTGGAGAGCACCTTGGGGCGGCCGGTGTGCAGCCGGGCCATCCGGACGGCGTTCTCCACCGCCTCGGCGCCGCCGTTGGTGAAGAAGATCTTGTCCAGGTCGCCGGGGGTGCGCTCGGCGACCAGCCGGGCGGCCTCGGAGCGGACGTCCACCGCGAAGCCGGGGGCGAGGGTGCACAGCTTGCCGGCCTGCTCCTGGATCGCCGCGACGACCTTGGGGTGCTGGTGGCCGATGTTGGTGTTGACGAGCTGGGAGGAGAAGTCGAGGTAGCGGTTGCCGTCGTAGTCCCAGAAGTACGCGCCCTCGGCGCCGGCGACCGGAAGCGGATCGATCAGGCCCTGGGCGGACCAGGAGTGGAAGACGTGCGCGCGGTCGGCCGCCTTCACTGCGGCGCCGGAGGGGGGTACCGCCCGTGCCGTTGAGGCTACGGGGGAGGGATCGGGATGCGGCGTGGTCACGGTCAGTACCTCGGATCGGGTCGCTCGGATCCGCCGCCGGACAGAGCGGCGATGGGCCCCAGCCTAGAGATCACCGTTTGTCCGCCGATACCGACACTGTGTATGGCGCTCACCACCAGCGCGGACAGAATGTCTACGGTCCTGGAGGAAACTCCAGGGTTGCCCGGGGGTGGGCTGCTTGCCCCCGGGCACCGTCAGGAGCCGCGGCGTTCGGGGCGGGCCGCCCCGCGCACCGGCTCAGGCCGCCACGGCGGTGGGGAACGCGGTCCGCACCGGGCCACGCCAGTGGTTGGCGTAGAGGTGCGGGCGGAGCGCCGACAGTCCGCCGCAGTACTTGGTGAAGTCGGCGGCCGGGACGCCGTACCCGGCCAGCAGCCGGTCGGCCTCGGTGAGCCGGCCGCAGGTCTTGGTCTCGACGACGACCAGGCCGCCGTCGGCCCGTACGGTGCGGCCGGTCTCCAGGTCGCGGCAGACGAGGGCGGCGTCGCAGGTGACCCGTTGGCCGTCGGCGACGAAGGTGGCCCGCTGGTAGTCGGTCTCGATGGAGCGGCCCAGTTCGGTGGGGGCCTGGATGCCGTAGGAGCGGTCGAGCACGGTGGCGAGGAAGTCGCGCGGGGCCGCGCCGAGCGCCGCATCGCCGGGCATCAGCGGCTGCCGGTGCTTGACCGTACGGCCGTGCTCCTCCTTGAGCTTGACCTCGAACTGCCGCTCCCCGGTGTCCGCGTAGAGCCGCTCGCGGATCTTGAAGCGGAGCACGTTGCGCTGCCGGTGGTCGTGGAAGGAGCGCAGGTCGGGGGTGTCGTAGTAGACGGACTGGTAGCGGAACCAGCGGCGGCCGTTGATGCACAGCGCCGCGAACGGGCCGCCGGGGCGGGCGCGGTCGGTGAGTTCGGCCGCGAAGGCGGCGAAGACCTCGACCGGGACGAGGTAGGTGGTGCTGTAGCGGGCGAGGAGTTCGGCGCGGGCCTGGACCTCGGCCAGGGGGACGGGGCGGGCGGCCATGGTGGCGCGCGCGATGGCTCGTACGGCGGGTATCACACGGTCTCCTTGGGATTCGGGGACGGGGGATCGTGCGGGTCCTGTCGTCGCTCTCTGCGGTTTTTCTCCTTTCTTTACGATCGATAACCCCGGAAAGTTCCGCGCCGCGGAATCGGCCATCCATTGTTCATCTCCCGCCCGGTGCAACATTTCTGACACTTCGTCACTTATCTGTCGGCGCCGCGCCGCCTCTCCTGCCGTTACGGAAGGCACGCGAAGTCCGGTGCCGGACGCGGGAGATGAACCGGCCTCCTCAACGGGCGGGCGTCTTGGCCGAATACCGCCCCCACGGCCGCCCACCCGGCCTCGATATCCTCACCGCGGACGAGTAACGGCCGCTCCCACAGGGCGAAGCGGGGAGAGCCGGACAAAGGGGCGGCGCATCATGGAACAGTCGGGACGGACGGGGCAGCAGCGACGGGCGGGACGGGCCGGAGGGCTGGCGCCGCTCGGTGCCCACGACCCCCAACAGATCGGCGACTACCGCCTGCTCGGCCGGCTCGGCGAGGGCGGCATGGGGCGGGTCTTCCTGGCCCGTTCGGACCGCGGCCGGACCGTCGCGGTCAAACTGGTGCGCACGGAACTGGCCCACCAGGAGGAGTTCCGGGACCGCTTCCGCCGTGAGGTGCGGGCCGCCCGGAAGGTGGGCGGCGAGTGGACCGCGCCTGTCCTGGACGCGGACACCGAAGCCGAGACCCCCTGGGTGGCCACCGGCTACATCGCCGGCCCCTCCCTCCAACAGGTCGTCGCCCGCTGCGGCCCGCTCCCGGAGCGCACGGTGCGGATCCTGGCCGCCGGGCTGGCCCGCGCGCTGCGCTCCATCCACGCCGCCGGCATCATCCACCGCGACCTCAAGCCGTCCAACATCCTGCTGACCATCGACGGCCCCCGGGTCATCGACTTCGGCATCGCCCGGGCCCTGGAGGGCGTCACCAGCAGCGTGGCCACCCAGACCGGCTCGGCCGTCGGCTCCCCCGGCTTCATGGCGCCCGAACAGGTCCGCGGCGCGCCGCTCACCCCGGCCTGCGACGTCTTCTGCCTCGGCTCCGTCCTGGTCTACGCGGCCACCGGGCACCAGCCGTTCGGCTCCGCGACGACCCTGCCGCACGCGATGATGTACCGCATCGCCGAGGAGGAGCCGGACCTGACCGCGCTCCCCGAGGGGCTGCGCCCGCTGGTCGTGGACTGCCTGACGAAGGACCCCGCCCGGCGCCCGACGCCCGAGGAGCTGGTGACGCGGGCGGAGGGCGCCCCGGACGCCACCGGGGCGGACGACGAACCGTGGCTCCCGGGGACGCTGGTCGCCCATCTGGGGCGGCACGCCGTGGAGTTGCTGGAGGCGGAGGACCCACAGGACGGCGCCGAGCGAACGCCCGTCCCGGAGCCGGCCACCATGGCGCCGTCGCCCCGCCCGGCCAGGGCGCACCGCCGCACCCGCCAAACGCTGCTGGCCGCGGCCGCGCTGGGGCTGGCCACGGCGGGCGCCGCGACCGGGTACGCGCTGCTGGGCGGTTCGGACGGCAGCGCCGCCGCCACCGAGAAGCCCAACCGCCCGGCCCCGGCGGCGAACGGCGCCATCCCGGCCGGGTACTTGGGCATCTGGTCGACGACGGTCGGCGACTCCCACCTGGACGTCCGCCGCTTCACCCTCGTCCAGGGCAAGCCGGGCGAGGTCGTGCTGCGCATGGAGGCCACCGGCCCCACCTACGAGTGCCGCTTCACGGCCACCCTGGAGAGCGCAGGCCCGCCGGTCCGCCTCGGCCCGTCCAAGGTGGTCTCCGGCACCCCCGACACCTGCCGCCCCGGCACCGGCTCCACCCTGGAGCTGATGGCCGGCCAACTGCGGCGCACCTTCGACGACGCGGGCGGCAAGGCGCCGTTGCTGTACACGAAGACGGGGTGACGGCGGGAGGCGCGATGCCTCCCGCCGCCACCCCGGACAGCGGTCGTCCCCCAAGGGGACCGGCCGGCCGTCAGCGGCCGGCCGCCGCGAAACGCCCTACGACAGGAACGAGTTGATCTCGATCGTCTCGTCCCGGCCCGGGCCGACGCCGATCGCGGAGATCGGGGCGCCCGACATCTCCTCCAGCGCCTTGACGTACGCCTGGGCGTTCTTGGGCAGCTCGGCGAAGGTCTTGGCCTTGGTGATGTCCTCGGACCAGCCCGGCAGCATCTCGTAGACCGGCTTCGCGTGGTGGAAGTCGCTCTGGCTGTAGGGCAGTTCCTCGACGCGCTTGCCGTCGATCTCGTAGGCCACGCAGACCGGGATCTGCTCCCAGCCGGTGAGGACGTCGAGCTTGGTGAGGAAGAAGTCCGTCAGGCCGTTGACCCGGGTCGCGTAGCGGGCGATCACCGCGTCGAACCAGCCGCAGCGGCGGTCCCGGCCGGTGGTGACGCCGCGCTCGCCACCGATGGTGCGCAGCGCCTCGCCGTCCTTGTCGAACAGCTCGGTCGGGAACGGCCCGGCGCCCACGCGGGTGGTGTACGCCTTGAGGATGCCGATGACCCGGCTGATCTTCGTCGGGCCGACGCCGGCGCCGGTGCAGGCGCCGCCGGCGGTCGGGTTCGAGGAGGTGACGAAGGGGTACGTGCCGTGGTCGATGTCGAGCAGGGTGCCCTGCCCACCCTCGAAGAGCACGACCTTGTCGTCGTCCAGGGCCTTGTTGAGGATCAGGGTGGTGTCGGCGACGTAGCCCTTGATCTTGTCGGCGTAGCCCAGCAGCTCCTCGACGACCTGACCGGCCTCGATGGCGCGGCGGTTGTAGAGCTTGGTCAGCAGCTGGTTCTTGACGTCGAGGGCCGCCTCGACCTTCTGGGTCAGGATCGACTCGTCGTAGAGGTCCTGGACCCGGATACCGGTGCGGTTGATCTTGTCGGCGTAGGTCGGGCCGATACCGCGGCCGGTGGTGCCGATCTTCCGCTTGCCGAGGAAGCGTTCGGTCACCTTGTCGACGGTGATGTTGTACGGCGTGATCAAGTGCGCGTTACCGCTGAGCAGCAGCTTGGACGTGTCGACGCCGCGCTCGTTGAGTCCGCTCAGCTCGGAGAGCAGGACCGCCGGGTCGACGACGACACCGTTGCCGATGACCGGGGTGCACCCCGGCGAGAGGATTCCGGAAGGGAGGAGGTGCAGTGCGTACTTCTGGTCGCCGACGACGACCGTGTGGCCGGCGTTGTTGCCGCCCTGGTAGCGCACCACATAGTCCACGGACCCACCGAGCAGATCGGTGGCCTTTCCCTTGCCTTCATCACCCCACTGAGCACCGAGCAGCACAAGTGCGGGCACAGGCGTACACCCCTTCCGGGCGGGGCATGTCCAACGTGCGTGGATGGCGCGGCGCTACGCGTGTGCTCGCGTGGCGTCCGCCAGAGCCGTCGGACCGGTGCCCCGGAATAGACGAAGCCCCTGGCGCAATAGCGCAAGGGGCTCTTGCACCGAGATGCTACCTGAGGAAGGACCGAGGTGTCGGCGCAGTCTTCTGGGCACTCTCCCGCGGACTCCGTTCGGGGGTGCCCCCTGCTTGTGGTCATCGACCCGGTCGCCCGCCGGGCGGACGGCGAATCCGTGCGGATCGCCAAGGACGTCCTGTGCGCGGGCGCGGGGGCGAAGATCTGCCTCCCGGAGGGGCCGGCGGAGTTCGCCCAGGCGCTGTCCCGGCGCGGCCGGCGCCGCCCGGTGGTGATCGGCGACGACCGGGCGCTCCTTCGGGCGGTGGGCCTGCTCCACAAGGAGCGGGAGCTGGCCGGGGTGCCGCTGTCGATGGTGCCGGTGGGCCCGCCGGAGACGGTCGCGCTGAGCCGGACGCTGGGCGTCCCCACGGACGCGGTGGCCGCCGCGCGGGCCGTCCTGGACGGCGGGGAGCGGCCGATGGACCTGCTGACCGACGACAGCGACGGCATCGTGCTGGGCGGCCTGCGCATCCCGTGCGGCGATCCGGCCGGGCCGCTGGCGGAGTACGGGACGGCCCACGGCGCGGGCCGGGAGCGCGCGGACCACGCCGACGAGGGGACGGCAAAGGCGGACCCGTCGGCGGAGCGGGCCGCTCCCCTCGGGGACGGCGGGCTCTCCGGCGACGCGTATCCGGGGGAGGGGGCCGACCCGGTGGACCCGACGGGCGGGCACCGGCCCTGGTGGGCGCCGGCCGCCCGCACCGCCCGTACGGCGCTGTCGCTGCTCGCCGCGCCCGGAACGGGACGGTGGGGCACCGCCCGCCCGGGTGCGGCGGGCCCCGGCGGGGGCCGGCGGGCGCGGGTGCCCGCGCAGCGGCTGCGGCTGCGGGTCGAGGCCGACGGGGCGCTGCTGGCGGATCTGGACCGGCCGGTGCGCGGGGTGTCGGTGGTGCCGGCCGCCGGGGACGACGGGCGGCCGGGCGGGCTGGCCGAGGTGATCGTGCACTGGCCGAACGAGGAGCGCCCGGTGCGGGTCGCCGCGCGGGCGGTGACGGTGTCCGGGCCGGACTTCCACTACCGGGCGGACGCGCTGGTCGGCGGCCCCGTACGGACCCGGACCTGGACGGTGCAGCAGGGCGCCTGGCGACTGCAACTGCCGCGGCAGAGGTGAGCCGGGGCGCGGCGCCGACCGGCCGACGCCGCGACGCCGCGGAGAGCCGCCAGCGGCGCCCTACTCCGCGCGGAGCTCTTCGAGGTGGTCGCGCCAGCGCTCCAGCATGCCGGCGAGCTCCTGCTGCATGAACTCCGTGAAGGCCAGCGTCTCGCCGATCCGGCGGCCGGCGGCGCTCTCCTTGCCGAGGCTCTCGACGCCCTCGCGCAGGGTGTTCTCCCAACGGGTGAGGACGCTGTCCCGGCGGGTCAGGGCCTCGTACCACTGGTCGCTGTGGACGCGGTAGCGGTCGCGGCGGGAGCCGGGCTCGCGCTCGCGGCTGACCATGCCCACCTGGGAGAGGTAGCGGATCGCGCCGGAGACGGCCGCCGGGCTGACCTGGAGCCGCTCGCCCAGCTCGGCGGAGGTCAGCACGCCGGAGTCGGACGCCAGCAGGCAGGCGAAGACCCGGGCCGGCATCCGCTGCATCCCGGCGTCGACCATCTGCGCCGCAAACCGCTCGACGAAGGTCAGCACCGCCGCGTCGTCCCGGTCGGCCGCCCGCTCTCGCTCTTCGCTCATGTCCGCATCATCTCCCCTGATCAGAGCCGGTCCCTCAACTTTATACGTTTTCTTAGCTTCACAATTTTGTGAAGCTAGCGTATCTTCGGAACCATGACGCAGGCGCTCTCGCCCTCCCCCGCGCTGCGGGTGGCCGGGCTCCACAAGTCCTTCGGCGCGACCCACGCGCTGGCCGGCCTCGACCTCACCGTCGAGGCCGGCGAGGTGCACGGCTTCCTCGGGCCGAACGGCGCCGGGAAGTCCACCACCCTGCGCGTCCTGCTCGGCCTGCTGCGCGCCGACCGCGGCACCGCACAGGTCCTGGGCCAAGACCCCTGGCGGGACGCCGTCGAGATCCACCGCCGCGTCGGCTACGTCCCCGGCGACGTGACCCTGTGGCGCAACCTCTCCGGCGGCGAGGTCATCGACCTCTACGGCCGGCTGCATCAGAGCAGCGGCGCGAAGCGCCTCCCGTGGACGGGTGGTGGCGGGCGACGGGCGGGCACCGGCCGGCGGGACGAGCTGCTGGAGCGCTTCGAGCTCGACCCCACGAAGAAGGGCCGCACCTACTCCAAGGGCAACCGCCAGAAGGTCGCCCTGGTCGCCGCGTTCGCCTCCGACGTCGACCTGCTGATCCTCGACGAGCCGACCTCCGGGCTCGACCCGCTGATGGAGGAGGTCTTCCAGAGCTGCGTCGCCGAGGAGCGCGACCGCGGCCGCACGATCCTGCTCTCCAGCCATCTGCTCTCCGAGGTCGAGGCGGTGTGCGACCGGGTCAGCATCATCCGCAAGGGCCGCACCGTCGAGTCCGGCTCCCTGGGGGAGCTGCGCCATCTGACCCGCACGACCGTCGTCGCCGAGCTGGCCGGCCCGCCGTCCGGACTCGACGGCCTGCCCGGCGTCCACGACCTCGCCGTCCAGCCGGTCCACGGCGGCCCCGGCTGCCGCGTCCGGCTCCAGGTCGACACCGCGCGCCTGGGCGCGGCGCTCGGCCCGCTCGGCGCGGCCGGACTGCGCAGCCTCACCAGCACCCCGCCCACCCTGGAGGAGCTGTTCCTGCGCCACTACCAGGACGACCTGAGCCGCGACGGCCGACCGGGCCGCCGAGCGGGCGCCCGGACCGACGGGGCGGTGGCCCGATGAGCGCCCTGACCGCACCGGCCGCCGCGCGCCCCCACGTCGGGCGCCAACTGGCGGGCACCGGCGCCCTGTTGCGCCTGGCCCTGCGCCGCGACCGGCTGCTGCTCCCGGCCTGGGCGCTGCTGCTCGGCCTCACCGTGAGCGCCACCGGCTCCTCCTTCGCGGCGCTCTACGACACCGCCGCCAAGCGCGCCCAGCTCGCCGCGTCGATGAACGCCAACGGCTCGCTGCGCGCGCTGTACGGACCGGTCTTCGACGACTCCCTGGGCGGCCTGGTCGCCTGGCGGATGGCCGGGTTCGGCGCGGTGCTGGCGGCCGTGATGAGCCTGCTGATCGCCGTCCGGCACACCCGCGAGGAAGAGGAGACCGGCCGTCAGGAGCTGCTGTCCGCCGCCATGGTGGGGCGGCGGGCGCCGCTGACCGCCGCGCTGTTGGCGGCGGCGCTCGCCGATGCGGGGGTGGCCGCGCTGACCGCCGCCGGGCTCGCCGCGTCCGGGCTGCCGGTGGCCGGGTCGCTCGCCCTGGGCCTCGCGATCGGCGGCACGGGGCTGTTCTTCGCCGCGCTGGCCGCGATCGCCGCCCAGTTCACCGAGAGCGCCCGGCTGGCCAGGGGGCTGACCGGCGCGGCCCTCGGCGCCGCCTTCGCGCTGCGCGCCGCCGGGGACGCCTCCGCCGGCAGCGGCTCCCCCGGCAGCGGCGCCGGCTCCCCGCTCACCTGGCTCTCCCCCGTCGGCTGGGCGCAGCACGTCCGCGCGTTCGCCGGCGAGCGCTGGTCGGTGCTGCTGCTCCTCGCCGCCGCGACGGCGCTGGCCACCGCGGCCGGCTACGCCCTGACCGCCCGCCGGGACGTGGGCATGAGCTTCCTGCCGGCGCGGCCGGGACCGGCCCGCGCACCCCGTTCGCTCGGCGGCCCCACCGGCCTGGCCTGGCGGTTGCAGCGGACCGCCCTGGCCGGCTGGACGGTCGGCTTCGCGCTCGCCGGGGCGGTGTTCGGCGGGGTCGCCAAGGGCGCGGTGGGCCTGGTCGGCGGCAATGCGCAGACCCGGGAGATCGTGCAACGGCTCGGCGGGGAGCGGTCGTTGACGGACGCCTTCCTCGCCTCGATGACCGGCATGCTCGGCATGGTCGCGGCGCTCTACGCCGTGGGCGCGGTGCTCCGCATACGGGCCGAGGAGACCGGCGGCCGGGCCGAGCCGGTACTGGCGGGCGCGGTGAGCCGACTGCGCTGGGCGGCCGGTCATCTGGCCGTCGCACTGGCGGGCACCGCGGTGCTGCTGACCGCCGGCGGGCTGGCCCTGGGGCTCGCCTACGGCGCCTCGGTCGGCGACGTCGCCGGCGGCACCGGGCGGGTGCTGGCCGCCGCGCTCGCCCAGGTCCCGGCGGTGTGGACGCTGGCCGCGGTGGCGATATGCGTGCTCGGCCTGCTGCCCGCGGCCAGCGCCGCGGTCTGGGCGCTGACCGGCGGCTGCCTCGCCCTCGGCTGGCTCGGCCCGGTGCTGCGGCTCCCCCAATGGGCGCTGGATCTCTCGCCGTTCGGGCACCTGCCGAAGCTGCCCGGCGGTGCGGTGACGGCCGCACCGTTCCTCTGGCTCACGGCCCTGACGGTGGCGTTGATATCCGTCGGTCTCGCCGGCCTGCGCCGCCGCGACATCGGCTGAGGCTGCCCCCCACGTCGTGCGCCGCCGGGCTGTAGCGGACCCGGCGGCGCACTCGGACCGTGTCGCCTTGGTCGTCCACAGGGTGTGGACGACCAAGGCGGGCGGCACCGTCAACGGCCCCTCGCCGTCAGCCGCCCCCCGCCGTCAGCCGCCCGGCGTGACCAGCCGCGCCTCGTAGGCGAAGACCGCCGCCTGGGTGCGGTCGCGCAGCCCCAACTTCACCAGGATCCGGCTGACATGCGTCTTCACCGTCGACTCGGCGACGACGAGATGCGCGGCGATCTCGCCGTTGGACAGGCCCTGGGCCACCAGCACCAGGACCTCCGTCTCCCGCTCCGTCAGGTCCCCGATGCGCTCCTGGGCCGGGGCGCGCGGCGACCCCAGCCGGGAGAACTCGTTGATCAGCCGCTTGGTGACGGTCGGGGCGAGCAGCGCCTCGCCGGCGGCGACGATCCGCACGCCCTCGGCGAGCTGCCCGGCCGAGGCGTCCTTGAGCAGGAAGCCGCTGGCCCCGGACCGCAGCGCCTGGTAGACGTACTCGTCCAGGTCGAAGGTGGTCAGCACCAGCACCTTGGCGTCCGCGTCGGCGGCGACGATCTCGCGGGTCGCCTCCAGGCCGTTCATCTCCGGCATCCGGATGTCCATCAGGACCACGTCCGGCTTGAGCAGTGCCACCTTCTGCACCGCCTGCCGGCCGTCCACCGCCTCGCCGATGACCTCGATGTCCGGCATGGCGTTGAGCAGGACGGAGAAGCCCTCGCGGACCATCACCTGGTCGTCCACGATCAGCACCCGGATCATGCGGCGCCCCCGCCCGTCCCGTTGGCCACCGGCAGGAACGCCGCCACCTCGAAACCACCCTCCGCAGTCGGCTCGGCCGTCATCTCACCGCCGAGCATCTGCACCCGCTCCCGCATGCCGAGCAGCCCGTGGCCGGCGCCCGGCGACGGCTTGGCCAGCCGGCTCGGGGCACCGTTGACGATCCGCAGCCCGATCCCGCCCAGGACGTAGGAGACCTCCACCCGCGCCTGCGCGCCCGGCGAGTGCCGCAACGCATTGCTCAGCGCCTCCTGCACGATCCGGTACGCGGACAGCTCCACGCCCTGCGGCAGCGGCCGGGCCGCCCCCGTGATCACCGCCTCGACGGTCAGCCCGGCGCCCCGGACGCTCTCCAGCAGCGAGTCCAGGCTGGCCAGGGTCGGCTGCGGGGCCTCCGGGTCGCGTTCGGCGAAGGCGTCCGGGTCCTCGGAGCGGACCACGCCGAGGATGCGGCGGAGCTCGGTCAGCGCGGCGACGGCGTTCTCCCGGATGGTGGCGAAGGACGTGGCGAGCTCGGGCGGCGGATCGGTGACCCGGTAGGGCGCCGCCTCGGCCTGGATAGCGATCACCGACATATGGTGCGCCACCACGTCGTGCAGCTCCCGGGCGATCAACGCCCGCTCCTCCAACAGCGTCCGGCGGGACCGCTCCTCGGCGGTGACGCTCTGGGTCTCGACGACCTGCCGGCGCTCCTCCCGCCAGGCCCGGACCGCCGCCGCGGAGACCAGCACGACGCCGGAGAAGAACGCCACCGGCGGCATATCGCCCAGCGCACCGCCCCGCGCCAGCAGCGACAGCAGCGTCCCCGCACCGAAGGTGATCCCCCACATCTCCACCGCCAGCCGCGGCCGGGTCCGCAGCACCACCAGCGTCATCACCGCGAGGTGGACGACGAAGGAGCCGCCCCAGATGCTGGCGTACGGCGAGAGGAGGCGGGCGCCGATCCACTCCACGCCGAACGCCCCCAGCGACAGCCAGAAGGCGCCCACCGGCCGGGACAGGACAAGCAGCAGCGGCACCGCCAGCGCCAGCGCCAGCACCACGTCGATCGCGCCGCGCACCGCGCTGGCGTCGTAGCTGGGGCCCGCGGACCCCAGGAAGACACAGACCGCGAGGAACGCCACGGCGCTGTGCGGGAGCCAGCTGGCCCACTGCCGGGCCCGGCCGGGCAGCCACGGCAGCCATCGGGCCAGCTTGGCGTCGTCCAGCGGCGGCAGCGGTCGGAAGGCGAAGGCATCGACGAAGAGGTCCTGGCGCAGGGTGTGCAGCGCGCCGTGGGCCATGCGCGCCTCCGAGCGCAGGGGGCCCTGCGTCTGGGTCGTCTCGTTCACGCACACCACGGTAAGCAGCGACGCCCCGTCCGGGCGTCCCCACCGAAGCGGATCTGCCGGGGTCCCCCTCAAGTACTACGCGGTGCGGCCGGGCCGCCACCGAGCGGTTCGGCGGGGGCCCAACCGGCGTCCAACGCGTCGCCGCGCAGCAGCGCGAGCAGCGTCCGGAAGGGCCCGGTACCCGGCGTCAGCGCGGCGAAGTGTCCGGTACCGGGCAGCTCGCGCAGCGCGGTGGCGGCCGGGTGGGCGGCCGCGTAGCGGCGGGAGAGCTCCACGGGGACGTCGGGGTCGTCGGTGCCGTGCAGCAGCGTGACGGGGACGCCGGCCGGCGGGTGGCGGACCGGGTCGGCGGCGGCCAGCCGGCCGGCGAAGCCGGGGCCGGTGCCGAGCAGCCCGGCCACCGCGCCGTCGCTGAGGCCCAGCTCGTGGGCGCGCGCCAGATCGGCGACCGGCGCCACGGCGATCACCCGGGTCACCGGCATACCGGGGCGGGCGGCGGCGAGCAGCGCGAGGTGGCCACCGGCGGAGTGCCCGACGAGCACCACCTCCCGGGGCCCCTCCCCGGGCGCCGCCCCGGCCTCGGCCGCCGCCGCGACGGCCGCCGGCACGTCCTGGAACGTCTGCGGCGCGCCCCCGCCCGCCCCCACCCTGCGGTACTCGGCGAGCGCGACCGGCACCCCCCGCCGGGCCAACTCCGCCGCGCACGGCGACAGATGGCTCCGGTCGTACGCGGCCCGCCAGAACCCGCCGTGCAGCAGGACGACGAGGGGCCCGGCCCCCGGCCAGCGCCCGTACAGGTCCACGACCTGGTCCGGGTGCGGGCCGTAGGACACCGTGCGCTCCGGCGCCGCCGGGGCGAGCCCCAGCAGCGCCGCCTCCTCGTCCGCCGCACTCACCCGGCGTCGCCGCCCGCCGCGGACCCCTCGTCGGGCGCGGACCCCGCCTCGGGCCCCGCCGCCGGCTCCCCGTCGGCCCGCTCGCGCAGGATCTCGCCGAGCACCCGCGCGGCCCGCTCCGCGTCGGCGAAGGTGGTGTAGAGCGGGGTGAAGCCGAAGCGCAGCAGGTCCGGAGGGCGGTAGTCGCCGACCACCTTGCGCCGGATCAGCTCCGCCATCACCTCGCCGGCCACGGGGGCACCGTCCGGCCCCGGCGCGCAGGCGAGCGAGATCTGGCTGCCGCGCCGCCGGTGCTCGGTCGGCGTGACCGAGCGGACCCGGCCGGGCGGCGCGTACGCGGCCACGCACTCCAGGAAGAAGTCCGTCAGCGCCAGGCTCTTGGTCCGCACCTCCTCGATGGAGACGCCCTCCCACGCCTCCAGCGCCGCCTCCAGGGCCAGCATCGAGAGGATGTCGGGGGTGCCGACGCGACCGCGCAGGGCCCCTTCTGCCGGGGCGTAGCTGGCCTCCATGCCGAACGGGTCGGCGTGCGAGTTCCAGCCCGGCAGCGGCGACTCGAACCGCTCCTGGAGGCTCTCGCGGAGATAGAGGTACGCGGGCGAACCCGGGCCGCCGTTGAGGTACTTGTACGTGCAGCCCACCGCGAGGTCCACCCCGCAGGCGTCCAGCGCGACCGGCAGCGCACCGGCGCTGTGGCACAGGTCCCACACCGCCAGCGCGCCCGCGGAGTGCAGCGCGGAGGTGATCTGGGCCATGTCGTTGAGCTCGCCGGTGCGGTAGTCGACGTGGTTGACCAGCGCCAACGCGGTGCGCTCGGTGACCTCGTCGGCGATCCGCGCGGGCTCCACGGGGCGCACCGCGAGGCCGGCCATCCGGGCCGCGGAGCGGGCGACATAGCCGTCGGTGGGGAAGGTCGTGGCGTCGACCAGGATCTCCGTGCAGCCCTTCCCGGCCATCCGGATGCCGCCGATCACCGCCTTGAAGACGTTGACGCTGGTGGAGTCGCCGACCACCACCTGGCCCGGCGCGGCCCCGATCAGCGGGGCGATCTTCTCGCCGATCCGCTCGGGCGCGGTCCACCAACCGGCCTCGGTCCAGGACCGGATGCGCAGCTCGCCCCACTCGTGGCCGATCACCTCGGCTATCCGGCCGGGCACCGAACGGGGCAGCGCGCCCAGCGAGTTGCCGTCGAGGTAGACGGTGTCGTCGAGGACGAAGCGGTCGCGGGTGGTCGTCAGCGGCCCGGCCGCGTCCAGCTCCGCGGCGCGGCCCGCCAGCGCGGGCGCCCCGGCGTCCAACGGGCCGGAGCCCAACGGGGTTTGTGGCCCCTGCGGGGTTTCGCGGCTCTCAGACATGGCTTCGCGCCGTCCACAGCTCGGGGAAGACGTTCTTGCGGGCCCGCTTCTCCAGCCAGGCGACGCCCGCGGACCCGCCGGTGCCCATCTTCGCTCCCATCGCCCGCCGGGTCGCCACGAGGTGGTCGTTGCGCCAGCGCCAGACCAGCTCCGCGACATCGGTCAACAGCTCGGCCAGGCGCACCAGTTCACCGTCCTGCGGCCCGTCGAGGATCCGCGCCCAGACCCCCTCGACGGCCTCGTCCGGCTCGTAGCGCTCGGCCACGTCGCGCCGCAGGACGGCCTCCGGGACCCGGTGGCCGCGGCGCGCCAGCAGCCGCAGCACCTCGTCGTACAGGCTCGGCTCGTGCAGCGCCTTCTCCAGCGCGGCGTGGTCCTCCGGGGAGCCGCGGTGCGGCACCAGCATCGCCGCGGACTTCTCGCCGAGCAGGAACTCCAGCCGCCGGTACATCGCGGACTGGAAGCCGCTGCCCTCGCCGAGCGCGGCGCGGTAGGCGTTGAACTGCGCCGGCGTCAGCCGGGCCAGCGGCTTCCAGGCGGCGTTCAGCGCCTCCAACTCCCATGTGGAACGGCGCAGCGCGTCCATCGCCACCGGCAGGTCGTCCCGGCGCAGCGCCTCGGCGGCGGTGTGCCACTCGTGGACGATCACGGTGAACCACAGCTCCATCACCTGGGTCGTGACCAGGAAGACCATCTCGCCCGGGTCGTCGGACTGAAGGTGCTGGAGGTGGGTGAGGACCCCCGCGTGGACGTAGTCCTCGTAGGGGGTGGTGGTGCTGGCGCCGATGGTCAGATCGGGACCGAACGGTGGCTCCGCCTCGGCGGCCGCGGCGTCCGGCGCCGGGGCGTCGTGCGCGGGATGGGTGGGAGACGGCTTCGACATGAGGGACTCCTCAGGTGCGAACTACCGGGTAGCGGTCCGCTCCTTCCTCGTCGGTTTGGGAGCCCCGGTCCCCTCGGGCCGGGGATGCCCCGACCCACTGAAAATCATCGGTGCTGCACCACCGCCGCGCAAGGGCCGGCCGCGATCGCGGCCGGCCCTGCGAACCGCCCCGAAAGGCCGGGACGGGGCGGTTCACGGTGGTTCGCGGCGACTTTTCGCGGCGACCTGAGGAGAGGCGGTGACGTCAGGAGAGGGTGTCGGCCGCGGTCGGCGAGGAGTCGCGGAGGAAGGTCGAGCAGCGCTCGTACTCCTCCTGCTCGCCGATCGCCTGGGCGGCCCGGGCGAGGGCGTGCAGCGCGCGCAGGAAGCCGCGGTTGGGCTCGTGCTCGAACGGCACCGGGCCGTGGCCCTTCCAACCGGCCCGGCGCAGCGCGTCCAGGCCGCGGTGGTAGCCGGTGCGGGCGTAGGCGTACGACTCGACGACCCGGCCGGCCTCGAAGGCGTCGTCCGCGAGCTGGGCCCAGACCAGGGAGGAGGCCGGGTACTTCGCGGCCACGTCGGCCGGCGCGGCGCCCGAGGCGAGCAGCTCGCGGGGCTCGGGGTCGTCGGGCAGGTGGGTCGGGGGCGGTCCCCCGAGGAGGTTTTCGTGAATCGGCATGGTGCCAGTTTGCCGTGGGCCTGCGGCCGGCTGCACCCCACGTGGTTGGCTGTCCCGCCGTGGGCCTGCGGCCGGCCGTGCCCCACGTGGTTGGCTGTCCCGCCGTGGCGCCTGCGGTGCGGGCTTTTGTCCGCTGCGCGGGGCGGTGCCGCTGCGCGGGGCGGGGTGAGTTGTGTCCGCTGCGCGGGGCTGTTGGGGTGCGGGGACGGGCCTCCGGGGCGGGGGTGCCAGACTGCTTCGCTTTACGTCTGGCACCCCCACCCCTCCGGCCCGTCCCCTCCCGTGGGTGGGTGGGGATTGGGTTGGCGGGGGCTTGTGTTGGTGGGTTGTCTTACGGCCCGTCCCCTCCCGTGGGTGGGTGGGAATGGGGTTGGTGCGGGTCCGGGCCGTCGTGTCCCGTCGGTGGGTGGTGTGGGGTGTCGCCGGGGTCCAGGGGTGGGGAGGTCATGCCGCAGTGGTAGGTGCATTCGGCGTGGCAGGGCTGCTCGGGGGGTTGGGGGGCCGTGCGGCGGACGGTGAGCCAGGCGATCAGGGCGCCTACGAGGAGGACCAGGGCGCACAGGGGCATGGCGCGGCGGAAGGCGGCGGCGAAGGCGGGGGGCGAGCGGTAGGACTCCGGGCTCATGCCGGCCAGGAGGGGGAGGGCGGCGACGGCCATCAGGCCGGCGGCGCGGGCCGCGGCGTTGTTGATGCCGCTGGCCAGGCCCGCCCGGTCGACGTCCACCGAGGCCAGCACGGTGGCGGTGAGCGGGGCGACCAGGGTCACCATGCCGGCGCCCAGCACCACGAGGGCCGGCAGGACGTCGGTGAGGTAGGTCGCGCCCGGGCCGACGCGGGTCATCAGGAGCATGCCGGCGGCGCAGAGCAGCGGGCCGACGGTGAGCGGGATGCGCGGGCCGATGCGTTGCCCCAGTTCGCCGGAGCGGGCCGACAGCAGCAGCATCAGCACGGTGGTGGGCAGCAGCGCGGTGCCGGCCTGGAGGGCCGAGTAGCCCGCGACGACCTGAAGCTGGAGCACGGAGAGGAAGAAGAAGCCGCCGAACGCGGCGTAGACGCAGACCGTCACCGCGTTCACGGCGGTGAACTGCCGGATGGCGAAGATCTGCGGCGGCAGCATCGGGTCGTCCCGCCGCCGCTCGACGCGCAGGAAGACCGCGCCGAGCAGCAGCCCGGCCAGCGCGGGCACCAGCACGCCGGGGGAGACGCCCCGGCCCGGCGCCGCGATCAGGGCGTAGCTGACGCCGGCCAGGGCCAGCGCGCCCAGGACCGCGCCCGGCACGTCGAAGCCGCGCGCCCCGGCCGCACCCCGCTCGCGGGTCTCCGGCACGTGGCGCAGCGCGATCGGCACGCAGGCCACCGCCAGCGGCACGTTGAGGAAGAACACCCAGCGCCACCCGACGCTGTCCACCAGCCAGCCGCCGACGAACGGGCCGACGGCCGCGGCCACCCCGCCCAGGCCGGACCAGGCACCGACCGCCCGCGCCCGGTCGTCGGGGTGGAAGACGGCCTGGATGAGGGCGAGCGAGCCGGGGGTGAGCAGGGCGCCGCCGATGCCCTGGAGCGCGCGGGAGGCGACCAGCACCCCGGCGTTCGGCGCCAGTCCGCACAGCAGCGAGGCCACCGCGAACCAGACGACGCCGACGACGAAGACCCGGCACCGGCCGTACCGGTCGCCGAGCGAACCGCCCAGCAGGATCAGCGAGGAGAGGGTGAGCATGTAGGCGGTGACGGTCCACTGGAGGACCGCCAGGTCCGCGTTGAGGTCCGCGCCGATCCTCGGCAGCGCGACGTTGACGACCGTGCTGTCGAGCATCGCCATGCCCGAGCCGAGCACGGTCGTGGTCAGCACCCAGCGGCCCTGCGGCGAGGCCAACCGGATCTCGCCCGGTGCGCGGCTCGGCTCGCTCCTCACCGGCTCATCCATACGGTGAGCATGCCCCGATCCGGGGCCGGCCGCCCGTCCGGTCGGAGCTGGATGCGACGGGGCCCCGCAACCGGTGTCGGTTGCGGGGCCCTGCGATACCGCTTGCGTGCCTACTTCAGCTTGGTGCCGGTGGAGCGCAGGTTGGCGCACGCCTCGGTGACGCGCTTGGCCATGCCGGCCTCGGCCGCCTTGCCCCAGGTGCGCGGGTCGTAGGTCTTCTTGTTGCCGACCTCGCCGTCGACCTTCAGCACGCCGTCGTAGTTGCGGAACATGTGGTCCGCGACGGGGCGGGTGAAGGCGTACTGGGTGTCGGTGTCGAGGTTCATCTTGACCACGCCGTTCTCCAGCGCGGTGGCGATCTCCTCCGCGGTGGAGCCGGAGCCGCCGTGGAAGACGAAGTCGAACGGCGCGGTCTTGCCGTACTTGGCGCCGACGCCCTGCTGGAGGTCCTTCAGCAGCTCGGGGCGGAGCACGACGTTGCCCGGCTTGTAGACGCCGTGGACGTTGCCGAAGGAGGCGGCGAGCAGGTAGCGGCCCTTCTCGCCCAGGCCCAGCGCCTCGGCGGTGCGCAGCGCGTCGTCGACGGTGGTGTAGAGCTCGTCGTTGATCTCGTGGGTGACGCCGTCCTCCTCGCCACCGGTCGGGGTGATCTCGACCTCAAGAATGATCTTGGCGGCGGCGGCGCGGGGCAGCAGCTCCTGGGCGAGGGCCAGGTTGTCCGCGAGGGTCTCGGCGGAGCCGTCCCACATGTGCGACTGGAAGAGCGGGTTGCGGCCGGCCTTGACGCGCTCCTCGGAGATCGCGATCAGCGGGCGGACGTAGCCGTCCAGCTTGTCCTTGGGGCAGTGGTCGGTGTGCAGCGCGATGTTGACGTCGTACTTCTCGGCGACCACGTGCGCGAACTCGGCGAGCGCCACCGCGCCGGTGACCATGTCCTTGTTGTGCTGACCGCCCAGGAACTCCGCACCACCGGTGGAGATCTGGATGATGCCGTCGCTCTCGGCCTCCGCGAAACCGCGCAGCGCAGCGTGCAGGGTCTGCGAGGAGGTCACGTTGATGGCCGGGTAGGCGAACTTGCCTGCCTTCGCCCGGTCCAGCATCTCGTTGTAGACCTCAGGGGTTGCGATGGGCATCTGTCCGCTCCTTGTGTGTGCGGGGTGTGCGTTCTTGGCCCTGACCAGGGGGCGACGGCTTCGCCGTGGCACATCTTCCCAGACTCACCGGATTGCTCCACATCGCCCATCGGGCGGCCGGCGTCCGAAACCAAGGGGTTCGGCGTCGAGGGGCAACCGGCGTTTCACGTGAAACCCAGCCCGTGGCTTCCCGTGAAACGCCGGTCCTCCGACGAATCCGCAGGTCAGCGAAGACGACCCGATCGGGTTGTCAGCTCAGGCCGAGGTCGCCGAGCTGGTACCCGGTGAGGTAGGGGAGCCCGGCACCGTCGATGGCCGAAGCGGCACCCCGGTCGACGATCGTCGCCACCGCGACCACCTCGGCGCCGGCCTCGCGCGCGGCCTCGACGGCGGTCAGCGGCGAGCCGCCGGTGGTGGAGGTGTCCTCGACGACCAGGACCCGGCGGCCCTTGATGTCCGGGCCCTCGATGCGGCGCTGCATCCCGTGGGTCTTCTGCGCCTTGCGGACGACGAAGGCGTCCAGCCGGCGGCCGCGGGCGGCGGCGGCGTGCAGCATCGACGTCGCCACCGGGTCGGCGCCGAGCGTCAGCCCGCCGACCGCGTCGAAGTCGAGCTCGGCGGTGAGGTCGAGCATCAGCTGACCGACCAGCGGCGCCGCCTCGCTGTCGAGGGTGATCCGGCGCAGGTCGATGTAGTAGTCGGCCTCCTTGCCGGAGGAGAGCGTCACCTTGCCGTGCACCACGGCCTTGTCCTTGATCTGCTGCAGCAGCTCGCCGCGCACGTCGTCAGTCATGCGCACGAGCTTAGGACAGCGCCCTCGCCCCGGCGTCCGTCGGCTACAGCGCGCGCCAGCGCCAGGTCGTCGAGACCTCCAGCGGGTCGATCGGGGTGACCAGCCGCGGGGTGGTGTTCAGGCCGTTCGGCGGGCCGGACTGCGGCTCCACGCAGACCGCGGCCTCCTGCTCGTCGTAGACCACGACCCACTCGGCGCGGCTGGAGACCGTCAGCTCCAGCCGGCCCGGCCAGGTGAGCGTGACCTCGACGCCGCGCGGCATCCCGAAGCAGTCGTCCCACGGCCCGGGCTTCGGGGTGATCCGACGGCCGGTCGGGAGGTGGTCGGAGCCGCGCTCCTCCTGCCACTCGGGGGCGAAGTCGACGCGTACGTCGCCACCGCCGTCGCCGAGGTTCCGCAGGAACCACGGGTGCCAACCGGCCTGCGCCGGGAAGGAGTCGCCGGTCGCCTCGACGCCCATGCTGAGCGTGAGCGAACCGCCGTCCTCGGCCAGCTCGACGACCTGGGTGACGGTCCCCGGGTACGGCCAGGGGGCCGCGGGGTCGGACAGGTCGTAGGTGAAGGCAGCCCCGGTGTCGTCGACGCGCGCGGTGCGCCAGCTCAGGTCGCGGCCGGTGCCGTGGATGGCGTGCGGCGGGGAGTTGACCGGCATCTGGTGCAGCTCGCCGCCGTTGCGGAACCGTCCCTGGTCGATCCGGCCGCACCAGGGGACCATCGGGAAGCAGCCGTACTTGTCGCCCTGCCGCAGCAGTTCCGTGCCGCCGATGCGCAGGCTGCCGAGGCGGCAGCCGTTGTCCGGGTGCACGGTCAGTTCGGCGTCCCCGGCGGACAGCAGTACGCCGTCCGCGCCCCGCTCCTGCATGGTGTTCTCGGTGCTCACGGAAGCGACCCTAACGGTGCGCCCGCCCGCGGCCGGGCATCCGGGCCGCGCCGCCGTCGGCGCCCCACCCCGGCGCAGCAGGCACCCGGCCCCGCGGTCCGTCCGCTCACCGGCGCCGCCGCAGCACCCGTCCGACCACCACCGCCGACGCCAGCACCACCGCGGCGGCCGGCGCAGCCCAGCGCAGCGGCACCGCGCTGCCGCCGGGCTCCGGCGCGGGCACCGGCGCGTAACGGCCGCGCGGCGGGGCGTGGTCGACCTCCTCCGCGCTGCGGCCGATCATCGTCCGGCGGGCGTGCGCGGCCTCCGCGGGCGCGACCCCGGCCAGTTCCTCCGGGTCGTCGGGGGCGCCGGGGCCGTCCGCGGCGTCGAGGTCGTCGGAGTCGTCGGACGTGGGGGCGGTCTCGTCGGGGGTGGCCGCCACCGCTTCGGGCTCGGCCGGGTCCTCGGGGTCGGCGACCACGCTGACGTCGTCCTCGGCGTCGCTGAGCGGATCGAGCGACGACGGCGGCACCTCGGTGTCGAAGATGCTCTGCGGCACCGTCCCGGAGTCCTCGGGCGCTGCGGCGAGCGGACGGTCCGTCAGGTCCGTCGCGAGGTTCTCCGCGAAGCGGTCCAGCAACCGGCGGCCGGCGGCTCCCGCCAACTGGCCCTCGGCGGCGGCCAGTCGGCCGCCGAGGGTGACCGCGCCGGTGCACACCAGCGTCGTCCCGGGGCCGGGCTCGGTGGCCGGGGCCAGCCGCACGGTCAGCGTCACCGCCACCGCACCGTCGCCCCGGGTCTCGGTGCCGGACATCGCGACGGTCACCGGGGCGAGTGGGCCGTCGGCGCCGGGGGAGGTGTCCTCCGGGCCGCCGTCCGGGCCGCCGTCGACGGTCAGGGTGCCGCGGTAGGTGATGGTGGAGCTGCCGACCCGCAGCCGCAGCCGGCCCTCGGGGCGGTGCGCGGCGGCGTCGGCGTCGAGTTGGACTCCTGGGACGCAGCGCGCCACGCGCTCGGGTTCGGTGAGCGCCCGTCGCACGGTCCGGACGGGAAACGGAACGTACACCTCATGCTCCATGGCATGGGAGCCTAATTCCTCGGCCCGCGCCAGGGGCACCCCCCGGCCCGGTGTCCGTGCGGCTCATTGCCCGTACCGCGGGTGCATCAGCGTCGAGGGCGGCAGCCCGGAGATGCGCTCCTGGGCCTCGCCCCGCCAGCCGGCCCGTACGTCGCGCAGCGGGACGGCGGCGGGCGGGGCGTCCGGCGCCGCGACGAGCCGGGGCGGCCGCCGGGCGGCCAGCACGAAGCCCCAGTACCGCGGACCGCCCCGCACACCGGGCCCGGCCGGCGGGGGGAACGAGGCAGCCGAGCGGTCCGGGTCGCCCAAGAAGTCCGGCGGCCGGCCGGCGACGCGGTACGGCAGCGTGGCCAGGCCCACCGAGCGCAGCGTCGCCTCCACCGTCCAGTACACCCGGGCCCGGGCGAGCGGCGGTCCGGCGTGCACCGCCAACCGCCCGTCGGGGGCGAGGGTCCGCAGGGCGAGGCCGTAGAACTCCTGGGAGTAGAACTTGGTGCTGGCGGTGATGCCGGGGTCGGGGAGGTCGGAGACCACCACGTCGTACTGCCCGGCCCGGCCGTGGCGCGAACGGGCCTGCTGGCGCAGCCAGTTGAAGGCGTCGACGGTGACCACCCGGACCCGGGGGTCGTCGAGCGCGTGCCGGTTGAGGGCGGACAACCCCGGGTCGGTGCGCGCCAGTCGGACCACCTCCGGGTCGATCTCCACCACCGTCACCGAGCGGACCCCGCCGTAGCGCAGCAGCTCGCGCGCGGCCAGGCCGTCGCCGCCGCCGAGGACCAGGGCCCGGGCGTGCCGGCCGCCGGCCATCGCCGGGCCCACCAGCGCCTGGTGGTAGGCCCGTTCGCTGTCGGAGCTGACCTTCAGCCGGCCGTCGAGATAGAGCTCCAGCGGCCTGCCGGAACCTTTCCTCCCCCGTCCCGAGCCGCCCCGTACGCCACCGTCGCCGTCCTGCGGGACGTCCGTACCGCCGGTCAGCACCACCTCTTGGACGCCGGTCTGCTCCGCGACCCGGGCCGCCGTCCCGTACACCGCCCGGCGCGCGGCCTGCTCGAACGGGCCGGCCAGCGCCATCCCCGCGCCGAGCAGCGCGAGCGCCAGCGCGTTGGCGGCGAGCAGCACCCAGCGCGCGCGGGGGGTCAGATCGCGGCCGAAGAGCCACAGCACCAGCACCGCGCCGGCGAGGAGGTTGACCGCACCGGTGACCAGTGCACCCGTCAACTGCCCCAGGCAGGGCAGCAGAAGGAAGGGGAAGGCCAGCCCGCCGACCAGCGCGCCGACGTAGTCCGCGGCGAACAGATCGGCCACCGCGCCGCCGGCGTCCTGCCGGCGCACCCGCTGGATCAGCGTCATCAGCAGTGGTATCTCGGCGCCGATCAGCACGCCGATGCCGAGCGAGAAGCCGACCAGCGCGATGCGGGACTGGCCCAGCCAGGCGAAGCAGGCGTAGAGCGCCATCGCGGAGCCGCCGCCGACCAGCGCCAGCACCGTCTCGACCGCGCCGAAGCCGACCGCGGCCCGGCAGCGCAACCGCTTGGCCAGCAGCGCCCCGACGCCCATCGCGAACACCATGAAGGACAGCACGACCGACGCCTGGGTGACCGAATCGCCGGTCAAGTAGCTTGCCAGGGCGACCAGTTCGAGCTCGTAGACCAGGCCGCAGGCCGCGCAGACGAAGACCACGGCGAGCACCAGCAGCCGACCGAGCCCGCACGGCACCGGCAGGCGGGCCGGCGTCAGGACCTCCGGTGGCCTGAGCGCTCCGACGACGAGGGGCTCTGGCGGGTCGATCATGACATGAACGCTACGTGACGAGAAGGCGGCGTTACGTCACCCACAGGAGTGCACTCTAGGTGCTGCGCACACCAGTTGAAGCCCGCATGGAAGCGGCGCATCGCACCGTTCGACGAACGCCGTGAGGACAGACCCTAGGCCGCGACCGCCGCCCGCACCCCGACCCGCGTCCGGGTGGCCACCAGCCGCCCCTCCTGCGGATACGCGTGCCAGGTACGCCAGCGCACCTGGCCCTGCTGACGCTGCGCCAGCATGGCCGTAAAGGCGTGCGGGGAACCGGGGAACGTGCCGGCGAGACCGTGTGGATGGTCGGCGACCAGCGCGAGCAACTCCTGTGCCCGGCCGGCGAACGAGCCGCGCGAGAGCGTCTCGACGTGCGCCGCGAACTCGTACTCCCAGTCGCCCAACCGTTTGGCCACGCCCAGCGGCAGCGGCGTGCTGCTGCCCGGCATGCAGGCGACGGTCTCGGAACATGTGCCGTGCTCCTCTTCGAGCAGCACCTGATGAGAGGCCCCGAGCAGCCTCAACTGCACCTGGGCGTCGTCGAGTCGAAGGTCCAGTACGGCCAGCGCCGGCAGGGGTTCCCTGCCCAACGCCCAGGCCAGATCGGATGCTCGGGTATCGGTGTAAGCCGTTTTCAGGGTCGTGAGCATGGGTCGGCTCCGCAAGCACGCAGTGGTTGGTGGGCCGGCCCGCCCGAGAAGGGGATCAGGGAGCAGTGACTGCCTGCCGGCTCGTGCCCACGCGAGGTCCGAGAACTGGGGGATTCTCAAGGGAGAGGGAATCACGAATCGGGTGGTGCTCACAGCGTTTTTACCCATCTTCGCCCTGGTTTCCATCCCCTAGAGGGCCTCGCAGTTCACCTGTTCAACACCCCATCGCACAGGGGATGTTGGACCATTTCGCGCCACTCGCCCCACGCATATGCAAGGCCGCATGAGCTGGCCGCATGTGTGCCGGTACGGGGTCCGGAAAGACCCCTTATCGGCGGTGCGGGAAGCCCCGTAAAAGGGCGGTGCCCACGACCGCGGACGGATGCGTTCCGCGGTCATGGGCACATGCGTACGGGCGCCTCTCGGGGCGCCTCAGCGGCCCCCGGCGCCACCGTCAGGAGCCGCCGCCACAGCCACCCCCGCCACCACAGGAGGAACCCCCGCCACAGGAGTGCCCGCCGTGGTGGCCGCCGCCCCCGCCGCACGAGGAGTGGTGATGGTGGTGCCCACCGCCGCCCCCGTCGGAGCCGCCGCCCCCGGCCACCCACCAACTGCCGCCGCTGCCGGCGCTGCTGGCCCCTACGTACCCGCCGCCGCGGCCCCGCTTACGGGAGCCGCCCCGCGCGGCCAGGCCCACCACTACCAGCACGAGGATCACCAGCACCGCGAACACCACGAATCCCGCCATGACCGCCGCACACTCCTTTCCATCCCCCGAAGCGTGGGGCACCCCCACGCCCTTCGAGCAGTGGAGGAGCATCGCTCCGTCGGCGCCGGTGCGATCGTCGCCGCACCGCCGGCGCCACCGGCCGCCCGGTCGGGCCACCGTCGTCTTCCATGGTCAGGTGGCTTGTGCCCGGTCCTCGACGACTCAAAAGCGCAGTTGAGGAACTCCAGAGGTTCGACGGAGGATGGCGCCCATGGACCGACCGCTGCTCAACCGCCGCCTCGCCGCCTTCGGCACCACGATCTTCGCCGAGATGTCGGCGCTCGCCCAACGCACCGGCGCCATCAACCTCGGCCAGGGCTTCCCCGACGCCGACGGCCCGGAGGAGGTCCGGGAGGCGGCGGTGCGCGCCCTCCGCGACGGCCGCGGCAACCAGTACCCCCCGGGCCCCGGCGTCCCCGAACTCCGCGCCGCCGTCGCCGCCCACCAACAGCGCTTCTACGGACACCGCGGCCTGTCCTACGACCCCGACACCGAGGTCCTGGTCACCGCCGGTGCCACCGAGGCGATCGCCGCCGCGCTCCTCGCCCTGGTCGAGCCGGGCGACGAGGTGATCGCCCTGGAGCCTTACTACGACTCCTACGCCGCCTGCATCGCGATGGCGGGCGGCCACCGCGTCCCGGTGACCCTGCGCCCCTCCGCGGAGACCGGCCGGTACCACCTCGACCTCGACGAGCTCCGCGACGCCCTCACCGACGACACCCGCCTGCTCCTCCTCAACACCCCGCACAACCCCACCGGCACCGTCCTGACCTCCGAAGAGCTCGCCGCCATCGCCGAACTCGCCGTCGAGCGCGACCTGTTGGTCATCACCGACGAGGTCTACGAGCACCTGGTCTTCGAGGGCGAGCACCTGCCGCTCGCCTCGTTCCCCGGCATGCGCGAGCGCACCGTCACCATCGGCTCGGCCGGCAAGACCTTCTCGTTCACCGGCTGGAAGGTCGGCTGGGTGACCGCCGCCCCCGCGCTGATCACCGCGGTCCGCTCCGCCAAGCAGTTCCTCACCTACGTCTCGGCCGGCCCCTTCCAGTACGCCGTGGCCGAGGCGTTGGCCCTGCCCGACTCCTACTTCACCGGGCTCCGTGACGATCTGCGCACCAAGCGCGACATCCTCGCCACCGGCCTGGCCGACGCCGGCTTCCGGGTCTTCCGCCCGGCCGGCACGTACTTCATCACCACCGACATCCGCCCGCTCGGCGAGAGCGACGGCTTCGCCTTCTGCCGCTCGCTGCCCGAGCGCGCCGGCGTCGTCGCCATCCCCAACGCCGTCTTCTACGACCACCAGGACCAGGGCGCGCCCTTCGTCCGCTTCGCGTTCTGCAAGGGCGTCGAGGTGCTCAGGGAGGCGGCGGACCGCCTCAAGCGGCTGTAACCCCGGCCGCCCCCCCCCCGGCGCGCCACCCGATCCGACCACCCCGCTCGCACGCCCCGGCACGGGCGCCGAGAGTCGGGGGTGCGACGACGGGTGAGCGGAGGTGGGCGGTGGTCGCCGAGACGTTGGGGGGCGGCGGGGAGCCGGCAGCGGTCGGGTGGGGACGGGTGGCGGCCGCGGCGCGGCGGGCGCGGCCGGCGCTACTGCTGTTCGCCGGTATCCGGGGCCTTGGGGTGCTGTGCGTGGCGGGCTGGGCCCGGCACACCGGGCGGCACCCGCTCACGCTGCTGGGCGCGTCCTGGGACTCCCAGTGGTACCTGAGCATCGCCCAGCACGGCTACGGCTCGCCGGCCACGCCCCGCTCCTGGCCCCAACTGCCGGCGGCCGACCTGGCGTTCTTCCCGCTGTACCCGTGGCTGGTGCGGGCCCTACGGGCGGCGGTGCCCCTCGGTGCGGCCTCCGCGGGGCTGTTGGTCGCATGGGCCGCGGCGCTGGCGGCGGCGTGGGGGATCTTCGCGGTGGGCGAGCGCCTGCACGGGCGGCGCACCGGCGTCCTGCTCGTCGCCCTGTGGGCGCTGCTGCCGCACGCCGTCATCGAGTCGCTGGCGTACACCGAGACGCTGCTGACCGCGCTGTCCGCCTGGTCGTTGTACGCGGTGCTGACCCGGCGCCCGGTGTGGGCCGGGGCGCTGGCCGCGCTGGCGGGGCTGGCCCGGCCCAGCGCGCTGGCGACCGTCGCCGCGGTGGAGTTGGCGGTGGTGGCCGTGGCCTGGCGGCAGCGCCGACCGGACTGCCCAGGCCGCGGGCGGGTGCCACCCGCGCGGTTGTGGGCGGCCGCGCTGCTCGCGCCGACCGGGTGGCTGGCGTACGTGCTGTGGGTGGGGTGGCACACCGGCCGCGGACCGCTGGGCTACCTCGACGTGCAGGCGCTGTGGGGCTCGCGGTTCGACCTCGGCCGGGACACCCTGCGCGCGGTCCGGCGCCTGGTGCTGGCCGGGGCGCCGCCGGCCTACTGCATGGCGCTCGCCTCGCTCGCGGTGGCGCTGCTGCTGTACGCCCTGCTGGTGGCGGACCGGCCGCCGGTCGCGGTGCTCGGCTACGTCACCGTGCTGGTCGTCCTCGCTCTGGGCGGCACCCACTACTTCGCGTCGAAGCCGCGCTTCCTGCTGCCGGCCTTCCCGCTGCTGCTGCCGGCGGCCCGGGCGCTGGCCGGGGCCCGCCGGCGCACTACCGCCCTGCTGTCCGCCGCGCTGGCCGCGCTCTCCTTCGGGTACGGGGCGTACCTGCTGACCGTCGCCGCGATGCCGCTGTGAGGCGGCCGGGCCCGGGCCCGAGAACGACCGCGGGCCCCGGAGCCGACGAGGTCGGTTCCGGGGCCCGGGCAGCCGGGACGCGAGGGGCTTTCAGCCCTCGTCGTCGCCCGGCTTCTCGTTGGGGTCGCCTTCGATCTCGGCCTCCAGGCCGAGCTGCTCGACGATCCACCTGTCGAATTCGATCGAGGCGCGCACCCAGCTGACCGTGCTCGACACGAAGTGTTCGAGCGAGACACCGGTGCCGACCAGCATCGATGCCTCACCGATCAGACGGACGCTGCCGTCGTCGTGGGTGTGGGTGTACACCTTGGGCCAGAGCGTCCGACGGTTCCAGTCGTCGATCGCCTCCAGCAGCTTCAGCTTCTCGTCGATGTCGTGGGCGCGGTCGTAGAACGTGCGGACGGAGAAGATCTCCTGCTCCGCCTCACCGCGGAACATGAAGTACGTGCGGAACTGCTCCCACGGGGCGGCGAGGTCACCCTCCTCGTCGACGACGTACTTCAGCTCCATCTGGTCAAGCAGCTGCTTGACCAGGTCCTGGTCGGGGACGACGGGCCCCTCAGGCCCCGACGGCTGCGGTTCGGGCTGGCCCCCGAAATTCGGAATCGAGGACGGGTCGATGCTCACCGTGGAATTCCCTTCGTATGGTCCCTGCCATCCTCCCCCATACGCTCCCGGTCCTGGCAACCCCGGGGCGGCGGACCGGCGCGTATGGGGGCGACGGCGCGACCGCAAGGCGCCCGGCGCGGTCAGGCCGCGGGGCGCACCGCGGCCACCGACAGGCGCTCGCCGTCGCCGGCTGTGTCGGCCGTGTTCACGTCCACCCGGACCGTGTCCCCGTCGAGCACGTCGCCGGCCAGGATGGCGCGCGCCAGCTGATCGCCGATGGCCGTCTGGACCAGGCGGCGCAGCGGGCGGGCGCCGTAGGAGAGGTCCGGGGCCGGAGCGTCGGCGGCCGGCTCCTGACCGAGCCAGGCGAGCCAGGTCAGCGCGCGGTCGGTGACGTCCAGGGTGAGCCGGCGGTCGCCCAGGCGGCGCTGGAGGTGGTCCAGCTGGATCCGGGCGATCCGCTGGAGCTGGTCGGTGCCCAGCGGGTGGAAGACCACCAGGTCGTCCAGCCGGTTGAGGAACTCGGGGCGGAAGGCGGCGCGGACCGTCTCCAGCACCTTCTCCTTCTTCTGCTCCTCCTTCAGCAGCGGGTCCATCAGGAAGTTGGAGCCGAGGTTGGAGGTCAGGATGAGGATGGTGTTACGGAAGTCGACGGTGCGGCCCTGGCCGTCCGTGAGCCGGCCGTCGTCGAGCACCTGGAGCAGGATGTCGAAGACCTCGTGGTGCGCCTTCTCCACCTCGTCCAGCAGCACCACGCTGTACGGACGGCGACGGACCGCCTCGGTGAGCTGACCGCCCTCCTCGTAACCGACGTAGCCGGGAGGCGCGCCCACCAGCCGGGCCACGCTGTGCTTCTCGCTGTACTCCGACATGTCGATCCGGACCATCGCCCGCTCGTCGTCGAAGAGGAAGTCGGCCAGCGCCTTGGCCAGTTCGGTCTTGCCGACGCCGGTGGGGCCCAGGAAGAGGAACGAGCCGGTGGGCCGGTCCGGGTCGGCGATGCCCGCGCGGGTGCGGCGCACCGCGTCGGAGACCGCGCGCACCGCCTCGTTCTGCCCGATCAGCCGCTTGCCGAGCTCCTCCTCCATGCGCAGCAGCTTCTGGGTCTCGCCCTCCAGCAGCCGCCCGGCCGGGATGCCCGTCCAGGAGCCGACCACGTCCGCGATGTCGTCCGGGCCGACCTCCTCCTTGACCATCGACTCCTTGGCCGCCTCCTGCTCGGCCTCCGCCTCCGCGGCCTCCTCCAACTCCCGCTCCAGGCCCGGGATCTCGCCGTAGAGCAGCTTGGAGGCGGTGTCGAAGTCGCCGTCGCGCTGGGCCCGTTCGGCCTGCCCACGCAGCTCGTCCAGCCGCTCCTTCAACTCGCCCACGCGGTTGAGGGACTGCTTCTCCTTCTCCCAACGGGCGGTCAGCCCGCGCAGCTCCTCCTCCTTGTCGGCGAGGTCCTTGCGCAGCTTCTCCAGCCGCGCCACCGAGCCGGCGTCGGTCTCGTTCTTCAGCGCCAGCTCCTCCATCTTCAACCGGTCGACGGAGCGCTGGAGTTCGTCGATCTCGACGGGCGAGGAGTCGATCTCCATCCGCAGCCGGGAGGCCGCCTCGTCCACCAGGTCGATGGCCTTGTCGGGCAGGAAGCGGGAGGTGATGTAGCGGTCGGAGAGGGTGGCCGCGGCGACCAGCGCCGAGTCGGCGATCTGCACCTTGTGGTGCGCCTCGTAGCGCCCCTTCAGGCCACGCAGGATCGCCACGGTGTCCTCGACGGTCGGCTCGGCGACCAGCACCTGCTGGAAACGCCGCTCCAGCGCCGGGTCCTTCTCGATCCGCTCGCGGTACTCGTCCAGCGTCGTCGCGCCGACCATCCGCAGCTCACCGCGGGCCAGCATCGGCTTGAGCATGTTGCCCGCGTCCATCGCCGAGTCGCCGCCCGCGCCCGCGCCGACGACCGTGTGCAGCTCGTCGATGAACGTGATGACCTGCCCGTCACTGGCCTTGATCTCGGCCAGCACGGTCTTGAGCCGCTCCTCGAACTCACCCCGGTACTTCGCGCCCGCGACCATCGCCCCCAGATCGAGCGCCACCAGCCGCTTGTTGCGCAACGACTCCGGCACATCGCCCTTGACGATCCGCTGCGCCAACCCCTCGACCACCGCGGTCTTGCCCACACCCGGCTCACCGATCAACACCGGGTTGTTCTTCGTACGACGGGAGAGCACCTGCACCACCCGCCGGATCTCCTGGTCCCGGCCGATCACCGGGTCCAACTTGCCCTCCCGGGCCGCCGCGGTGAAGTCCGTACCGAACTTCTCCAGCGCCTTGTAGGTGCCCTCCGGATCGGCGTTGGTCACCCGCTGGCCGCCGCGGCTGGCCTCGAAGGCGGCCAGCAGCTTCTTGGCCGTGGCGCCCTGCTGCTCCAGCAGCTCACCGGTGCGGCCGCCCTTGGCGGCGATGCCGATGAGCAGATGCTCGGTGGAGATATAGGCGTCGCCCAGCTCCTTGGCGCGCTGGGCGGCGTCCGCGATGACGGCGAGCAGCTCGCGGTCCGGCTGCGGCGGGGCCACGGTCGAGCCCTGGACGCTGGGCAGCCCGGCGAGCTGCCGCTCGGCGCCGGAACGGAGCTGGGCGGCGTCCGCCTCGACGGCCGCCAGCAGATCCATGATGTTCTCGTTGTCCTGCCCGGCGAGCAGGGCGAGCAGGAGGTGCGCGGACGTCATGTCCGCGTGCCCGGCGGTGACCGCCCGCTCGTTGGCGGCGCTCAGCGCCTCCCGGCTCTTGTTGGTCAGCTCGGCGTCCACGTCTGCCTGATCCTCCTCGTGCGTCCGGCGCTCCGCGCGCTTCCTCTATCCAATCCTGCCTTGCTCAACGTGCGATAAGTTGAGTCTATTCCACTCAAGGCAATCGATCACGCTTACGAGTGAAGATCCGACCATCGGCCTCTTTCCGCAGGCGGCGGCCGGTGACACTGGCCATCGAACACAAGGAGGTGCAGCATGACGGCTATGGCACACGAGCCCGTAGCGACGAACGAAAAGACCCTCCTGGACGGCTTCTTCGCCTTGGAGACCCCCGAGGGCTTCAAGGCGGAGCTGATCGAGGGGGAGATCGTCGTGACGCCGCCGCCGGACAACAATCACGAGCGGTTCTTCAGCAGGATCGTCAAGCAGGTTCTGAGCAAGTCCCGCACTGACATGGACGTATCCGGCAACAAGGGGATCGTGCTGTCACCTGGCGGCCTGTATCCCAAGAATTACGTGATCCCGGATGCCACCTTCGTGCCCATTGACGCAGACCTCTTTCGTCTGCCGGGCCACTGGATTCCCAGCGACGCTGTCGCCCTCGTCGTCGAGGTGACCTCAAGCAAGCCTTACCGGGACCGCGTCATCAAGCGCGACGCCTACGCCCGTGCCAACATCCCGCTCTACCTCCTCATCGATCGTGAGAAGTCCATGGTCACGCTGTTCAGCGAGCCTTCCGATGGGGACTACATGGGCAACATCACCGTCCCCTTCGGCAAACCCCTCCCCCTCCCCGCCCCCTTCTCCTTCGACCTGGAGACGGCCGACTTCCTGTGACCGGCCGGGGGCCGCGCTCTGGCCCCCAACTACCCTGGCCCCATGGCCCACGACCTGAGCGCACTGCCCCCCGAGTACCTCGCCTTCTGGGACGAGTACTTCATGTCGACCCTCACGACGCCGCGGGCCAACGGCACCCCGCACGTCGTCCCGGTCGGCGTCACCTACGACGCCGGGCAGCGGATCGCGCGGGTCATCACCCGCAAGGACAGCACCAAGGTCAAGAACGTCCTCGCCGCCGGCGCCGACGGGGCGCGGGTGGCGGTGTGCCAGGTGGACCGCGGCCGTTGGGCGACCCTGGAGGGCATCGCGCGGGTGCGGACCGACGCGGAGGCGGTGGCCGACGCCGAGCGCCGGTACGCCGAGCGGTACGGCCGGACCCCGTCGCCCAACCCGGACCGCGTGCTGATCGAGATCGCGGTGACCCGGGCCCTCGGGCGGGGCTGAGCGCCCCCGCCGGCACACGCCCCGCCACCCGGCGCGCCCGCGCACCACCCCCCGGTATCGGCCGTATCCCCGCCAACTCGCCTGACCGGTACGGGTACCGGCCAGCCCCGCCCACCCACCAGGTCCGGACCTGGCCGGAACCGGACCGTTCAAATCCGCTCCCGGGCCCCCAACTGGTAGTCAGGAACGGCAGGAACCGAACACCTCCGCACATCCGTGAGCGGGATCGGACCCGTCCCGGGCGGAAATGACGGCAGTTGGAGGCCGCATGGCGTCGGCACTACGCACCACGACGACCGTTCCGCGCCCACTGCCGCACCAACGCACCAGGCGCCCCCGCCCGCACGCCGAGAACTGCCCGCGCTGCGGCGGGCAGTTGGCCGTGAATCAGGACGGCTGGAAGATCTGCCACGCCTGCGGATACGCGTCGCCGCCCGGCGCCGTCCCTCCACCCCGGGCCCTTCGCGGGGGTATCGTCGCCCCCACAGTCGCCACGCCCCGGAGGGCACGATGAACTCGGTCCGAGTGACGGCGATCGCCTGTCTGATGCCGCTGTCCGAGCTGGACGAGGATCCGTTCCTGGTCGATGACCGCAGCCAGCACGCCATGTGCAAACAGTGGGCGGCAGCCCGTGACTACCGCCTGACCTGTCAGCTCAGCCTGCACCAGCTGCGCGCCGACCACAGCGCGCTGTGGCACGACGTCGAAAAGGGCCTGGTCGACATGTTCGTCGCGCCCAACCGCCGGGCGCTGGAGTACGCCATCAACGGCGCCGACGAGTTCACCGCACGCTGCGCGGCGGCCGGCATCCGGCTGGAGACCGCCGACCTGGACGAGCCGGTCTACACCCTGGCGATGAAGTCGCGGGTGCACCGCCGGCTGTCGATGCCCACCGCGGGCTACAACGGCTGCTGACTGTAAGGGAGTTGGGCGGGGATCCATCGCCCGGCGGGAACGCACGAAGGGCCGGGGTGGTGCGACCACCCCGGCCCTTCAGCGCGTCGAGCGCAGCATCACTCCGACGACCGCTTGGGCCGCCAGACGACCAACGCACTGGTCTGCTGCACGTCCTGATACGGCACCAGGTCCCGGCGGTACGAGGCGTGCACCGCCGCCTCCCGCTGCCGCATCGTGCTGGCCGCGCCCTCCAGGGCGCCCTGGAGCTCGGCGACCCGCTGCTGGAGCGCCGCGACCTGGTTCTCCAGCTCGATGATGCGCTTGATGCCGGCGAGGTTGATGCCCTCCTCCTGCGACAACTGCTGGACGGTGCGCAGCAGTTCGATGTCGCGGGCGGAGTAGCGGCGGCCCCGCCCGGCCGTGCGGTCGGGCGAGACCAGGCCCAGGCGGTCGTACTGCCGCAGGGTCTGCGGGTGCAGGCCGGAGAGCTGGGCCGCGACGGAGATGACGTACACCGGCGATTCTTCGGTCAGTTCATACGGGTTACGACGCTGCCCGCCCCGGCTGTCCATCTCATGCTCCCTTCGCGGCCTGGAACAGCTCCGCCCGCGGGTCCGGGCCCGCGGTCGCCTCGCGATAGGACTCCAGCGCTTCCTTCGCCTTGTCGCCGAGGTCCTTGGGAACGACCACCTCTATGGTGACCAGCAGATCACCGCGGGTGCCGTCCTTACGGGTCGCGCCCTTGCCGCGGGCCCGCATGGTGCGTCCGTTGGGCGTGCCGGCCGGCAGCTTGAGCGTGACCGGCGGGCCGCCGAGCGTCGGCACCTTGATCTCGCCACCGAGCGCGGCCTCCGGGAAGGTGACCGGCACCGTGACGGTGAGGTTGTCGCCCTTGCGGCCGAAGACCGGGTGGGCCTCGACGTGGACGACCACGTAGAGATCACCGGCCGGGCCGCCGTGCTCGCCCGGAGCGCCCTTGCCGCGCAGCCGGATGCGCTGCCCGTCGGAGACGCCCGCGGGGATGCGGACCTGCATCGTGCGGGCGCTGGACGCCCGGCCGCTGCCCTTGCAGACCTCGCAGGGCTCCTGCGCGATCAGGCCGCGGCCCTTGCAGTCGGCGCACGGGTCGGTGAGCGAGAAGCCGCCGCCCGCGCCCCGGCTGATCTGGCCGGTGCCGACGCAGGTCGGGCAGACCCGCGGCGTGCCGTTCTTGTCGCCGGTGCCCGAACACGCCTTGCAGGGCGCCTGGCTGGACATCCGCAGCGGGACCGTGGCCCCGTCGACCGCCTCGGTGAAGCTGAGCGTCACCTCGGACTCGATGTCCTGGCCGCGGCGCGGCTGCGTGCGGGTGCCGGTGCCGCCGCGGTTGAACAGGCCGCCGAAGACGTCCCCGAGACCGCCGCCGAAGCCGCCGGCACCGGAGCCGGAGCCGCCCGCGCCCCCGGCGCCTCCGAAGAGGTCGCCGAGGTCGAAGTTGAAGCTCCCGCCCCCGCCGGGGCCGGGCCTGAAGCCGCCGTTGCCGAACAGCGCCCGGGCCTCGTCGTACTCCTTGCGGCGCTTGGCGTCGCCGAGCACGTCATTGGCCTCGGAGATCTCCTTGAAGCGCTCCTCGGCCTTGGCGTCGCCCTTGTTGGCGTCGGGGTGGTTCTCCCGGGCCAGCTTGCGGTACGCCTTCTTGATCTCCGCTTCGGTGGCGTCCTTGGGGACGCCGAGGACCTTGTAGTAGTCCTTCTCCACGAAGTCCTTGGTGCTCATCCCCGACGTCCCTCCTTCCGGACGGCTCTCGCCCCGGCCCGCACATCAGCCCTCGTCCGGGCCACCGTTCTCCTTGTCCGCGGCCTCGGCACCCTCGGCTCCCTTACCGCCCTTGGCACCCTTGGACTCCTCGTCGGAGGCCGACTTGGCGCCCTGCGCACCCGGCTGCGGCTCGGCGACCGCGACCCGCGCGGGGCGGATCGTGCGCTCACCGATGCGATACCCGGGCTGCAGGATGGCGACGCATGTCGTCTCCGTGACGTCGGGCGCGTAGGAGTGCATCAGCGCTTCGTGGATCGTCGGGTCGAAGGGCTCGCCCTCCTTGCCGAACTGCTGCAGGCCGAGCTTGGCGACCACGGTCTCCAGCGACTCGCCGACCGACTTGAAGCCGCCGACCAGTTCGCCGTGCTCCCGGGCCCGACCGATGTCGTCGAGCACCGGCAGCAGCTCGGAGAGCAGGTTGGCGACCGCGATCTCCTTGACCGTCACGCGGTCCCGCTCCACCCGGCGGCGGTAGTTCTGGTACTCCGCCTGGAGGCGCTGGAGGTCGGTGGTGCGCTCGTTGAGCGCGGTGCGCACCTGGTCCAACTGGGCCTGCATGCCCACGTCCTGGACGTCCCCGGCCGGGGCCGAGCCCGCCTTGTCGGCGGACTCGGCCCGTGCCGCGTCTTCGGGGGCGGCATCGGAAGGGACGTCGGGCTTCTCCTCGAAGCCCGGGGTCTCCTCCGTCACGCCGCACCGTCCTTCTTCGGCTTCTCGTCGTCGACGATCTCGGCGTCCACGACGTCGTCCTCGGCCTTGGCCTGCTGCTGGCCGCCGGCCTGGGCGCCCTCGGCACCGGCCGCACCCTGGGCCGCCTGCGCGTCGGCGTACATGGCCTGACCCAGCTTCTGGGAGACCGCGGCGACCTTCTCGGACGCGGTCTTGATCTCGGCTGTGTTGTCGCCCTCGGCGGACCCGCCCTTGAGCTTCTCCTTGAGCTCGCCGACGGCGGTCTCGACCTCGGTCTTGACCTCGGCGGGCACCTTGTCCTCGTTGTCCTTGAGGAACTTCTCGGTCTGGTAGACCAGTTGCTCGCCCTGGTTGCGGGTCTCGGCGGCCTCGCGGCGCTGGTGGTCCTCCTCCGCGTAGCGCTCGGCCTCCTCACGCATGCGGTCGACCTCGTCCTTCGGCAGCGAGGAGCCGCCGGTGACGGTCATCTTCTGCTCCTTGCCCGTGCCCAGGTCCTTGGCGGTCACGTGCATGATGCCGTTGGCGTCGATGTCGAAGGAGACCTCGATCTGCGGGACGCCGCGCGGCGCCGGCGGCAGGCCGGTCAGCTCGAACATCCCGAGCTTCTTGTTGTACGCCGCGATCTCGCGCTCGCCCTGGTAGACCTGGATCTGCACGGACGGCTGGTTGTCCTCGGCCGTCGTGAAGATCTCCGAACGCTTCGTCGGGATCGTGGTGTTGCGCTCGATCAGCTTGGTCATGATGCCGCCCTTGGTCTCGATACCGAGGGACAGCGGGGTGACGTCCAGCAGCAGGACGTCCTTGACCTCACCCTTGAGCACACCGGCCTGGAGGCTGGCGCCCATGGCGACGACCTCGTCCGGGTTGACGCCCTTGTTGGCCTCCTTGCCGCCGGTCAGCTCCTTGACGAGCTCGGCGACGGCGGGCATCCGGGTCGAACCGCCGACCAGGACCACGTGGTCGATCTCGGACAGCGAGATGCCGGCGTCCTTGATCACGTTGTGGAACGGGGTCTTGCAGCGGTCGAGCAGGTCCGAGGTGAGCTGCTGGAACTGCGAGCGCGTGAGCTTCTCGTCCAGGTGCAGCGGGCCCTCGGCGGAGGCGGTGATGTAGGGCAGGTTGATCGTCGTCTCGCTGGACGAGGACAGCTCGATCTTCGCCTTCTCGGCGGCCTCGCGCAGGCGCTGGAGCGCCATCTTGTCCTTGGCCAGGTCGACGCCGTGGCCGTTGTTGAACTGCTTGACCAGGTAGTCGACGATGCGCTGGTCCCAGTCGTCACCACCGAGGTGGTTGTCACCGTTGGTGGCCTTGACCTCGACGACGCCGTCACCGATCTCCAGCAGCGACACGTCGAAGGTGCCACCGCCGAGGTCGAAGACGAGAATGGTCTGGTCTTCCTTCTCCAGGCCATAGGCCAGGGCGGCGGCGGTGGGCTCGTTGACGATGCGCAGGACGTTGAGGCCCGCGATCTCACCGGCCTCCTTGGTGGCCTGGCGCTCGGAGTCGTTGAAGTACGCCGGGACGGTGATGACCGCGTCGGTGACCTTCTCGCCGAGGTAGGACTCCGCGTCCCGCTTCAGCTTCTGCAGGATGAACGCAGAGATCTGCTGCGGGTTGAAGTCCTTCTCGTCGATGTTGATCTTCCAGTCAGTGCCCATGTGGCGCTTGACCGACCGGATCGTCCGCTCGACGTTGGTCACCGCCTGACGCTTGGCGACCTCGCCGACCAGCACCTCGCCGTTCTTGGCGAAGGCGACGACGGACGGCGTGGTCCTGGCGCCCTCGGCGTTGGTGATGACGGTGGGCTCACCGCCTTCGAGAACACTGACGACGGAGTTAGTCGTGCCCAGGTCGATGCCGACCGCACGTGCCATTTCGATTCCTCCAGCTGACTTGAGTGGAACAGGCTCAAGAGTGCAGCACCCGATCGAACCTGTCAACAGACCTGAGTCGGAGGCGCTCAACTTTTATGGGGCGCTTATCCTCACCAGACCCTTCGGGAGGACGCCGGCGCCGGCTCGACGGTTGCGCGCGCGACACAGATCACCGGCCGGGCGGCTTCATGGGGCCCGGAATACTGGGTAACCTCAGCGCAGACCCGAAAAGTTACCGCTTAGTAGTTCCGCTCAGATCCCGGCGGCCCGGCCGCTTTTGATCAGCGGAGCGCTTTTAGATTTCTAGATTCCGCCCGCTCTCGCAGGTTCGAGGAGCCTCCCATGCAACTCGCCGCGATCATCGTGTCGCTGGTCCTAATCGCGGTCGGCGTCGCGCTGTTCGGCCGTGCCATCCTGCAGATCTTCCGCCAGGTCCGACTCGGCCAGCCCGTGCCCGCCGGCACCCGCACCGACGAGCCCGTGCAACGCACGGTCACCGTGGCCAAGGAGTTCGTCGGCCACACCCGGATGAACCGCTGGGGCGTCGTGGGCGTGGCCCACTGGTTCGTGGCGGTGGGCTTCCTGTCCCTGCTGCTGACGATCGTCAACGCCATCGGGCAGCTCTTCAAGGCCGACTGGATCCTGCCGGTGATCGGCAACTGGCTCCCCTGGGAGCTGTGGGTCGAGGGCATGGGCACCCTGACGACCGTGGGCATCCTCGTCCTGATCGCCATCCGGCAGCTCAACCGGCCGGGCGGCGCGGGCCGCAAGTCCCGCTTCGCCGGCTCCAATACGGGCCAGGCGTACTTCGTCGAGGCCGTCATCCTCATCGTCGGCATCTGCATCGTCTCGCTGCACGCCCTGGAGGGCGCCCAGCACGGCGTCGACCACTACGAGGCGGCGTACTTCGTCACGTACCCCCTGGTCGCGGCCTTCAAGGGGCTGAGCCTGGGCACGCTGCAGAACCTCACCTACTTCTTCGCCGGCCTGAAGATCGCGACCTCCTTCATCTGGATGATCACGGTCGCCCTGAAGACCGACATGGGCGTGGCCTGGCACCGCTTCCTGGCCTTCCCCAACATCTGGTTCAAGCGCGAGGCGGACGGCGGCACGGCGCTCGGCGCGCTCCAGCCGATGGTCTCGGCCGGCAAGCCGATCGACTTCGAAGACCCGGGCGAGGACGACCAGTTCGGCGTCTCGCAGATCGAGCACTTCTCGTGGAAGGGCCTGCTGGACTTCTCCACCTGCACCGAGTGCGGCCGCTGCCAGTCGCAGTGCCCCGCGTGGAACACCGGCAAGCCGCTCTCCCCCAAGCTCCTGATCATGTCGCTGCGCGACCACGCGCACGCCAAGGCCCCGTACCTGCTCGCCGGCGGCGGCAAGGACGCCGAGGGCCACGAGAAGGCGACCGCGGAGCAGCTCAAGGACGTCCCGGCCAGCGCCCTCGCCGAGGCCGAGCGCCCGCTGATCGGCACCCTGGAGGCCGCGTCCGACAGCGGCTTCGCCGCGGGCGGGGTCATCGACCCCGACGTGCTGTGGTCCTGCACCACCTGCGGCGCCTGCGTCGAGCAGTGCCCGGTGGACATCGAGCACATCGACCACATCGTCGACATGCGCCGCTACCAGGTCATGATCGAGTCCTCGTTCCCGTCCGAGGCGGGCACGATGCTCAAGAACCTGGAGAAGAAGGGCAACCCCTGGGGCCTGGCCAAGAAGCAGCGGCTGGCCTGGACCAAGGAGGTCGACTTCGAGGTCCCGGTCGTCGGCAAGGACATCGAGGACCTCACCGAGGTCGACTACCTCTACTGGGTCGGCTGCGCCGGCGCCCTGGAGGACCGCGCCAAGAAGACGACCAAGGCGTTCGCGGAACTCCTGCACATCGCGGGCGTGAAGTTCGCGATCATGGGTGGCGACGAGGCGTGCACCGGTGACTCCGCCCGCCGCATGGGCAACGAGTTCCTCTTCCAGCAGCTCGGCCAGCAGAACGTCGAGGCCCTGAACATGGCCTTCGGCGAGGACAGCGACGACGAGTCCACGAAGAAGCCCAAGGCGTCCAAGAAGATCGTCGCCACCTGCCCGCACTGCCTGAACACCCTCGGCAACGAGTACCCGCAGCTCGGCGGCGACTACGAGGTCATCCACCACACCCAGCTGCTCCAGCACCTCGTCGACGAGGGCAAGCTGATCCCGGTCACCCCGGTCGAGGGCCTGATCACCTACCACGACCCGTGCTACCTGGGCCGCCACAACAAGATCTACACGCCGCCGCGCGAGATCATCGGCAAGGTCCCGGGCCTGCGGAACGAGGAGATGCACCGCCACAAGGAGCGCGGCTTCTGCTGTGGCGCCGGCGGCGCCCGGATGTGGATGGAAGAGCGGATCGGCAAGCGCATCAACGACGAACGCGTCGATGAGGCCCTGTCGTTGGACCCCGACATCGTCTCCACCGCCTGCCCGTTCTGCCTGGTCATGCTGACCGACTCGGTCAACGGCAAGAAGAACGACGGCAAGGCCAAGGAATCCGTCCAGGTCGTCGACGTCGCCCAGCTGCTGCTGGACTCCGTCAAGACGCCGCTGGATCCGCCGGCGGCGGATGCGGAGGCGGCGGAGTCCTCGCCGGCACCGGCGAAGTGAGTTAACGGCGTCCCGGACGCCGAACGTTTGACGGCCGGCCCCATGGGGCCGGCCGTCTCCTTTTCCTGTCGGTTGCGCCTTTCCGCTGCGCTTGGCGTGCCTCCCACGTTGTTGGCTTTCCCACCGTTGCCTGCGGCCGGCTGTGCCCCACGTTGTTGGCTTTCCCGCCGCGCGGGTTGCTGTTGTTTGCGCCTGGCGGCGCGGGCTTGTTGCCGCTGCGCGGGGCTTTTGGGTGCGGTGACGGTCCTCCGGGGTGGGGGTGCCAGACTGCTTCGCTTTACGTAAGGCACCCCCCCCCCACCCCCCCCAACCCACCCCGAGGTGGG